>JAZSGI010000190.1:0-9993 GCA_045532655.1 Victivallaceae bacterium | reverse complement strand
CGGTATTTTCGGAGCTGAACCCTGGACCGAAGAAATGCGTGCACGAATCGAAGAGAGCGCAGGAATAAAGGCTTACGATATTTACGGCCTCTCTGAAATCATCGGACCCGGTGTTGCCATTGAGTGTGAATGTCAGTGCGGTATGCATATTTTTGAGGATCACTTCTATCCTGAAATCATTGATCCAGATACAGGTGAGGCCTTGCCAGACGGCGAATTCGGTGAACTTGTCATAACAACTTTGACCAAATATGCTTTCCCGATGATCCGTTACCGCACCCGTGACCTGACCCGTATTATTCCTGAAAAATGCGCTTGCGGCCGTACTATCCGCCGTATAGAACGTATAAGTGCCCGTTCCGATGATATGTTTATCATCCGCGGTGTCAATGTTTTTCCGTCGCAGATCGAAACTGCGCTCCTTGCATGCAAAGAAGTTGTGCCGCAGTACCGGATCGAGCTCTCCAGAGAAAATAATCTGGACACCATCAGCATTGATGTGGAGATCACTCCTGAACTCTTTTCCGATAAAGTCAGTGCCGTCGATGCGGTGCAGAAACGTCTTGCTGCTTCCGTTGAATCTGTTATCGGTCTCAAGGTGAAACTCAACCTTGTTGCTCCCGGTACCATTGAACGGAGTATCGGTAAAGCTGTACGTGTTATTGATCATCGTAAAGAAAAGAAATCCTGAGAAAACGGGGGAAATATTTATGTCAGGTAAAATACGATTTGTATTGTTGTTGCTTTTGTGTTGCTGTGCAGTGTTTCCGGCTGCTGCAGTACCGGCTTCATCCGGCGAAATTTCTGTAGTGCGAACTGTCCGGCAGGGGAATCCGACCCTTTATTGTGCCGGGATCAGGGGAAATGACAAACTTTCTGCAGATGTGAAAAGTCTGCTCCGTGCTTCCGGATGGTTTGAAGTTGTTGACAGCCGCACAGCTGACTATGTGCTTTCCGGGGCGGTCCAGGGCGGGCGCGCCCGTTTTCTGATTTCATCCGGCGGCAATACCATTGTTGATCAGACAGTTGCCCTTTCCGGGGGACGCGGCGGTGCCAAGGTTCTGGCAGATGCCGTACTGCAAAAGGTTTTTGCCAGATACAAACTCAAAGGAATATGCAATACCCGCATTGCTTTCTGCCGTGAAGAAGCATCCGGCAGAATGAATATTTATCTTTGCGATATTGACGGCGGCGATGTGCAGAAACTTACAGAATTCAAAAGCTTCGCCGTTGAACCCAACTGGTTCCCGGACGGGAAGTCTATTATTTACACAAAATACAATGACACCACCACCAGTGTACTGCAGACAACTTTGAATCCTGTCCGTACCCGTACCATCGGTACTTATGACGGTTTGAACGTTGGTGTGGCGGTAAATCCGGACGGTAAGTCACTTGCTCTGGTCATGAGCCGTGACGGAAGCGTGGATCTTTACTTGAAAAGTTTGAGCGCCAACGGCGGTTTCCGCCGTCTTACAAGATCGAAGGATGTTGAAGCATCCCCTGCATGGAATCCTGCCGGAAATATTCTCTGTTTTGCTGCCGGTTCCTATAATGGCGGACGACTCTATTCCATCTCTGCCAATGGCGGCAGTCCGCAGCGTCTGCCCGGACAGAAGGGCGAGTCGGTCAAACCCGGATGGTCTTCAGACAACAAAATCGTATATTCCACCCGGCGGGACGGTCGTTATGTATTGAGCGTACTGGAAATAACAAAAGATCCGGCTGCTGCAAATCATGCCTACCGCCGTAATCCGGACGGATTGGTCATGAGCCGCAATCCCGGCGGCAACTGGGAATCCCCAAGCTGGGCCCCGGATAACAGGCATGTCGTATGCAGCCGCACGGAGGGGAAAACAGCTTCACTTGTCATTGTTGATACATGGACGGGGGAATACCGCAAGATCCCGGTTGCCGGGAAGTTGCTCATGCCCGCCTGGTCCCCTGTGGCCAAGTGAAAAATATTGTTTTGAGGAGTTAAGGTAAGTGGATTTTGCCGCTGCTGAAAGTTATCTGGCGGATTTACAGATGTTCGGGATCAAGCTCGGTCTTGAAAATGTAAAACGCCTTGCTGAATACGCCGGGGTAGGTGCCGGAACACCAGCCCTGGCGCAAATGCATTTCATACATATTGCCGGATCCAACGGCAAAGGTTCGACCGGGGCAATGCTGGAGGCAATGCTCCGGAAAACAGGAAGCTGTACCGGATTTTATTCTTCGCCGCATCTGATCGTTTCCCGGGAACGTATCCGTATAAACGGTTGTGCTGTTGCTGAAGCACAGTGGGGAGAAGCCTTTGATACAGTATATGCGGCTTCTGAACGCATGAGGCAGGAAGGTTGCTGCCCGACTTATTTTGAGTTCCAGACGGTACTTGCTCTTGTGCTTTTTGCTGCCGGAAATGTTGAATGGGTCATCTGGGAAACCGGAATGGGCGGCAGGTTGGATGCCACGAATTTCATCCCGGAATGTGATTATGCTGTCATTACCGGTATTGCACTTGAACATTGCCGTTATCTCGGTGATTCTATTGCCGCTATTGCCGGTGAAAAGGCCGGAATAATCAAGCCGGGATGCAAAGTTTTTGCCGGTATCATGCCTGCTGAAGCCTTGCAGGTAATTGCCGGTAAAACTGAGGCTTCCGGAGCATATTTTTATAATGTCAGTGAGGAGGATGTGCCGGAACCGGCCGGATGGGATGGCTGCAGGCAGCTTTTGCGGAATTTTGACGATACATATTTCCCGCTTGCTCTTGCCGGAGCAATGCAGCGGCGCAATTGTGCTCTTGCGTTGAAAGTCTGGGAAAATATAGCAGGTTGCGGCAGTGAAAAATATGCAGCAGGGATCTCTGCTCTGGCGGATGTGCGCTGGCCGTGCCGTTTTGAATTCGCCGGGGAAAAAGCTGTTATTGACGGCGGCCATAATCCTGACGGTATAAAAGCATTTGTTGAGGCGTGTCATGAAGCAGCAGCAGGAGGGGTGTTGCCTGAAAAATTAAATGTGATTTTCGGGGCATTTGCTGATAAAGATGCTGTTGCAGAATTACGCATATTGGAAGATATCGCTTCATCAATAACATTTGTCCCGGTGAAAGGTGACGGCGGCAGGGAAGCCTGTTCCTGTGCCGGATTGATTGAACAATGGCAAAGTTTTTCAACGCTGCCGTGCCGGAGTGCGGCATCTGTTGTCGAGGCGTGGAATACTTTGGGCCGTGAACCCAAATGTGTCTGCGGGTCTCTTTTCATTGCCGGGGAACTGCTGGAAGGTACAGCAGGATTTGAGGCGGCGTGTGATTTGAAAAAAAGTTGGAGAAAATATAATGTCTGAAAAAGAAAAGAAAGATTTTATCACTATTAAAGATGGTGATTACCGCATAATGCCCAGAATAAAAATATTGCCTGATACTTCACAGGTCATATTTCCCGGGGTTCTGTCTTCCTGTTCTGTAGATGGTGAGGCGGCGGTAAGAGTTGTCAATAAAGCGTTGGAAGAGGATCGTGAACTCGGTTTTTTCTTCCGTGTACCTGATCCCAGCGAATATCCCGAACCCATCGGGTACGAATTCGATGTCGAAGGGTTCAAGTTCGAGGGGTATCAGCTTTCTGCCGTCGGTGTCAGGGTGCGTATCGTTAAAGTTCTGACCTTTCCGGACGGGTCACTGCGTCTGCTGGTTCGCGGGCTTAACAGGATCCTTGCAACAGGTACACCTGATCATGGTTCTATAGCATACGAAACACTCCGGGATGTTCCTGGAGATCCTGTACAGATCAGGGCCATGGTCAAAAATATTACAACGTCTTTTCAGATGATTTCCGGTATGCTGCCGGGAATATCCGATGAACTCAAGGTTGCCCTGAGCAATGTTACTGATTCCGGACGCATTGCCGATATGATCGCCGATGCCCTTAACCTGAACTATCTGGAAAAGCTCGGCATACTCTGTGCCGCCAGCCTTGAAGAGCGTCTTATGCAGCTGTCGATCCTTATCAACCGGGAAAGTGAAGCATTGATGCTCGGTACAAAGATACATCAGGATGTTCAGGCTGCAGTAGGCAGAAATCAGCGGGAATTTTTTCTGCGGGAGCAGTTGCGTGCCATTCAGGAGGAACTGGGTAATGACTTTGCCAATCCTGATCTTGCAGATATCGCCGAGAGGATGAACAAGTGCAGCCTGCCGGAAGCTGTTGAAACAAAAATACGCAAAGAGGTTTCACGCCTCGAACTTATCCCGACTGCCGCAGCTGAATACCATGTAGCATATAATTATGTTGACTGGCTGCTCTCTGTACCGTGGGGGGCATCGGTGGAAAGTATTGTGGAGTTGGCAAGGGCTGCCGCAGTGTTGGATGAGGATCACTATGGTCTTGAGGATGTGAAAGAACGTATTCTGGAATTCCTTGCTGTTCTGCGTATGCGCAATGCCTTGCCCGGACATGCGCCCGTGATGTGTCTGTGCGGTCCCCCCGGCGTGGGAAAGACTTCACTCGGCCAGTCTATTGCCAGAGCTATGAACAGAAAATTTGTCCGTGTGGCTCTGGGTGGTGTGCATGATGAGTCCGAGATCAGAGGGCATCGCCGTACCTATATCGGTGCCATGCCCGGACGTATCATCCAGTCATTGCGTAAAGTCGGAGTAAGCAATCCGGTATTCATGCTGGATGAAATCGACAAACTGGGCAGGGATATTCATGGCGATCCGGCCTCCAGTTTGCTGGAAGTGCTTGATCCGGAGCAGAACAATGCCTTCAGTGATCATTATATCGAACTTGACTATGACCTCAGCAATGTCTTTTTTATTGCAACTGCCAACGTGGAGGATGCGATCCCGGCACCTCTCCGTGACCGTATGGAAATAATCAGACTCAGCGGTTATACTGCCGCAGAAAAGAGGGAGATAGCCCGCCGTCATCTTTTCAAAAGACAGTGTGAAGAGTGCGGGATATCCCGCAGCCGTCTGGCAATAAGAGTTTCAGCTTTTGATGCTGTTATAGATAATTATACCAGAGAAGCCGGTGTGCGTGAACTTGAACGTGTTCTTGCGTCACTGCTCCGCAAGATCGCCAGGGGGATCCTCGATGGTAAATATCCGGAAGAGAATGGCAGGATCGTGATCGATGATAAACTTGTCCGGGAACTGCTTGGCCCGGCAAAATATCTGAAAGATGAATGTGATTTCCAGCCTCCTGCCGGTTGTTCCAATGGATTGGCGTGGACCGGATACGGCGGTGCGGTGCTTACTGTTGAGGCGATCCGTATCCCCAATGGCAAAGGTGAACTGAAACTTACCGGCTCGCTGGGCAATGTTATGAAAGAATCTGCAGAAGCAGCATTTACCGTTGTCCGCTGCATGGCAGAGGAGCTTGATCTGCCGGAAGGATATTTTGATCATAATAATTTCCATATCCATGTGCCTGACGGGGCAACTCCTAAAGACGGGCCTTCAGCAGGATTGGCATTGGTGACGGCTCTCTGGTCACTTATTACCGGCAAACCGATGGCTGCCGATACAGCAATGACCGGAGAGATAACTTTGCGCGGCAGAGTAGAGGCCATTGGCGGCTTGCGGGAGAAATCTGTGGCGGCACTCCGGGCCGGATTGCATAAGGTGATAATACCAAAAGCAAATTTCGCAGATATCAGCAAATTTCCTGCAGAAATCAGCAGAAAGCTGACTTTTATTCCGGTAGCCAGCATCGATGAGGCTTTCCCCCATCTCTTTCCGGAGGCAAAAACAAAGGCTTTGAAAGGCAGAAAAAAATGAAGAAACCGATCCTGATCATTTGTTTTCTTGTTATCTTTTCCGGCGTTATGCCGCTGTGGGCAGAAGCTCCTGCACTTGCCAATATCCCGGTAAATGATTTTCTGGAAATTGTCCGCAAGCCGCGTGGGACTGTTGGGAACTGGGCCGCATTGGAAGGTGAAGCCAGACACCGCCGTTCCGGTAAAAGTGCAGAAAAAATGCAGGTATATCTTGGAATATGGTTCACTCAGCAGAGGGCATTGGCGCAGCTGATCGTGGACAATACACAGGGATTTATCATCGGTCAGGATTTTTCTGCAACAGGGCAGGGGGGATCAGTAACTCCCATGGGCGTGTATTCTGATTCCAAACTTGATCATTTCGGCTTACGGCCCGGGGATATGACATTGAGTTTCATTTACTGGCCATTTGTGCAGGAAGCGGAAGGGGATTCCGTAAAAGGACTTGAGTGCAGGGACATCATTCTGCAAAGTCCGGAGTTTACCGGATTGAATGAATGGGTGCGCTGTTCGGTAAGTGTTGATTATGCCTATCCGGTCAAAGCCCGCTGGTACGGTTCTCTTGAAGATGCAGTGAACGGGAAAGATCATCTCCGTTTGCTTGAGGTGACAAGTTTCCGGTCGGAAAAAACAGCCGATGGTGAAGAACTCTGGGTCGTCGGAGAACTGAAAATCGAGGGTGAGGGGTGGCGTACCATTGTTTCATTCGGTGAGGCTGAAGTTGGCCGTAGTTCAGATGGTACCTTCCCGGAAGTAATGCGGAAACTTTGAGGATATTTTATGTTTGAATCCTGGTTTGGTACAGAATACGCTTCTTTTGCCTGTGCCATTTGTGCCGGATTGCTGGGCAGTGTGGCTTTCGGGGTGGTTGGTACTCTGGTGGTGACACGCAATCTTGTTGCCATCGGCGGGGCAATTGCACATGCGGTGATCGGCGGCGTGGGTGCAGCCTGCTTCTGCCATGAGAAATTCGGTTGGGAATGGTTTTCTCCCATGCTCGGAGCTTTCCTTGCCGGAATGGCGGCAGCATTGCTGATCGGAGCCGCTTCTCTTTATGCCAAACAGCGGGAGGATACCATTATAGGTGTTATATGGGCGGTCGGTATGGCTGCCGGACTCCTGCTTGCCGGGGAAAGCGGCCACAGTCATGAGGCTGGCGGTCTGGAGGCGTTTCTTTTCGGAGATATTCAGCATTTGAACGCAGGGGATCTTAAATGGATGCTTCTTATGGACGGTGCCGTGCTTCTGGCGGCAGGGGTGTTCCATAACTGGATATTTGCCGTGATCTTTGACCGTGAGTTTGCCGCTTTGCGCGGTGTGCGGGCAAATCTTGTATATCTGGGAATATTGCAGATAGTTGCTGTTACAGTCGTTCTTATGGTGAATATGGTAGGAGTGCTGCTGGTTATTGCACTATTGGCTCTGCCTGCAGCTGCCGCCGGAGAGCTTTCCGGCAGATTATCTGTGATGATGCCCCTGGCATGTATATTTGCCGCTGTATTTTCCTGCGGTGGTATTACTGCCGGTTTTTTTGCCGGTCTTCCTGCCGGTCCGATGATAGTGATTACTGCGGCAGTTTTTTATGCTGCAGTATTGTTTGCCGGCAGGTTGATGCGCCGTGCCGGGCAGAAGAGATCCGGATGCGGGTGTGCCAAAGTGTGACAAATGGTGTCCGGTGTGTCACACATGTGACAACTGTGACACAGAAAAGGATACAGGTGTGACATTTTGTCCCGTAATCAACTTTTTTTGCATAGTTTGATATTTTGGCACGGTATTTGCTCATAGTAAAGTGAAGTTTTCAAAAAATAACAATCAAGGAGATTTTATTATGAGCAAAATTCTTGGAATTGACCTGGGTACCACCAACAGCTGTATGGCGGTAATGGAAAACGGCGAAGCAAAGGTGATCCCCAACGCAGAGGGTAATCGTACAACTCCGTCTATCGTTGCTTTTACCAAAAACGGTGAACGTCTTGTGGGGCAGACTGCCAAACGTCAGGCTGTGACCAACCCCAAAAATACTATTTTTTCTGTAAAGCGTCTTATGGGTCGTAAGTTTACAGAAGTTGCCGATGAATGCCGCAACGTACCTTACGAGGTTGTTGCTGCCGCCAACGGCGATGCCGCAGTGCAGATCGGCGACAAACGTTATTCCCCGCCGGAAATCTCTGCTATGATCCTCGGCAAACTGAAGGCCGATGCTGAAGCGTTCCTCGGCGAAGAGATCAAACAGGCTGTCATTACTGTTCCTGCTTATTTTAACGACTCTCAGCGTCAGGCAACAAAGGATGCTGGCCGCATTGCCGGGCTCGAAGTCTTGCGTATCGTCAACGAACCCACTGCTGCAAGTCTTGCTTACGGCCTGGATAAGAAAAGCGAAGAAACCGTTGCTGTTTATGACTTGGGCGGCGGAACTTTTGATATTTCAATTATGGATATCGGTGACGGTGTTTTTGAAGTCAAAGCAACTAACGGCGATACTCACCTGGGCGGTGACGATTTTGACCAGGTGGTTATTGATTTCCTCGCCGCAGAATTCCAGAAGGAAAACGGTATCGATCTTTTGAAAGATACCCAGGCGCTTCAACGTCTTAAAGAAGCTGCGGAAAAGGCAAAGTGTGAGCTTTCCAGTTCCATGTCAACCGATATCAATCTGCCCTTTATCTCCATGAATGCTTCCGGCCCGGTGCATATGAATGTAAATCTCACCAGAGCTAAGCTGGATCAGCTTTCAAGCGGGCTTGTTGACCGTACTGTTGCTCCCTGCCGCAACTGTCTCCGTGATGCCGGTCTTTCCACCGACAGTGTGCGGGAAGTCATCATGGTCGGCGGTATGACCCGTATGCCCCTTGTACAGGTAACCGCTAAAAATATCTTCAGCAAAGAACCCCACAAGGGTGTCAATCCTGACGAAGTTGTCGCCTGCGGTGCCGCTATTCAGGGTGGTGTTCTCGGCGGCGAAGTCAACGATGTTGTACTGCTTGACGTTACCCCGCTTTCCCTCGGTATCGAAACCATGGGCGGAATTTGCACAAAACTCATCGACCGCAATACCACCATCCCCACCCGCAAGAGTGAGATTTTCAGTACCGCTGCCGATAACCAGCCCGCCGTTGATATCCATGTCCTGCAGGGCGAACGTGATATGGCAAGTGCCAACAAAACCATCGGTCGTTTCCGCCTTGACGGTATCGCTCCGGCTCCCCGCGGCGTGCCCCAGATCGAAGTGACTTTTGATATCGATGCCAACGGGATCCTCCATGTTACCGCCAAAGATCTTGGCACCGGCAAGGAGCAGAAAATAACCATCACCGCTTCCAGCGGTCTCTCCAGCGAGGAGATCGAAAAGATGGTCAACGATGCCAAGGCTTATGCCGACGAGGACCGTCAGGCTAAAGAAAAGATCGAAATCCATAACCGTGCCGACAGCATGGTCTATCAGACTGAAAAACAGCTCAAGGAAAATGAGGACAAGATCCCGGCTGAACTCAAGGCTCCCATCGAGGCCTCTATTGCCAAGTTGAAAGATCAGCTCAAGGCCGATGATACTGCTGCCATGAAAGCTACTATGGAAGAACTTGAACAGCAGCTTATGAAGATCGGTGAACACCTTTACAGTCAGCAGCAGGCTCAAGGTGCTCCGCAGGGTGCACCCCAGGGAGCCCCCCAGGATGCCCCCAAGAGTTCCGCCGGTGATGATGTCGTAGATGCTGAAATCGTAGATTGATGTAAACAACTAATGACTTCCGCTTGCCAGAAGCGGAAGTCTTCAATTTAACCAACAAAAAGGAGAAAGAAATGTCACAAGTCAACATTAAACCCCTCGGCGATCGTGTCTTGCTGGAAATCTGCGAAGTCGCAGAACAGATCAAAGGCGGGATCGTTATTCCGGACAGTGCCAAAGAAAAGCCCCAGGAATACAAGGTCCTTGCTCTCGGCACCGGAAAACTTGACAAAGACGGTAACAAGATCCCCTTCGATGTCAAAGTAGGCGATATCGTTCTCACCAGCCGTTACGGCGGTACCGAAGTCAAGCACAACGACAAAGAATACAAAGTTATCAGCCAGGATGACATCCTTGCCATCATCGGTTGAAAAGACATACTTTCAATACTAAACAATAACAGGTAATAAATATGGCTAAACAACTTATTTTTTCTGATGAAGCCCGCCGTGCTGTTCTTGACGGTGTGCAGACCCTTTCCAAAGCCGTCAAGGAAGTCGGAGGCC
>JAZSGI010000218.1:0-3582 GCA_045532655.1 Victivallaceae bacterium | reverse complement strand
GCACTGACAAGTTTGCGGTCAAAGCCGGAAATCTCAAATTTATATTCACGGCTTCTGCCGGAACCGGTAATAGTTATAGTACCTTTTTCAAAATCAGTTTCACAATAAGCCGGTGCATTGGCAAATTCAGCAAAAATCTCGTCTACTTCCGCCTCTGAAAGCACAGCGGCGATAAGGCCGCAGTTGAACATATTCTGACGGAATATGCGGGCAAAGTTTGTGGCAATGACCAGAGTTATATCATTGCACTCCAATGTCCAGGCTGCATGTTCACGGGAACTGCCGCAACCGAAGTTGGCACGGGTGACAATCACGTTTTTGCCGGGGACATCACGCTTGGCATCAAAGCCCTCCAAACGGAGATCTTCGAGGCAGAAAGGTTTCAAAGCAGCTTTGGTTGCCTCGGTCAGATAACGGGCGGGAATGATCTCATCCGTATTGATATCAGAACGGTCAAGAAAAAGTATATTTCCGGAAAACTTCTTCATAACTTCACCTCTTATTCAGCTTTCCACAACGGGGAATTAACGATTTTACCGGCAATGGCAGTGGCAGCAGCTGTAGCCGGACTCATAAGATGCACCATGCCGCCGGCACCCATTCTGCCATTGAAGTTGCGGTTTGTGGTGGAGGCACAAACTTCGCCCTTTGCCAGAACACCATTGCTCATTCCCAGACAGGCACCGCAAGTAGGATTGGTGACACAAAATCCCGCATCGGCAAATATCTGCAAAATACCGGAGCGCATTGCCTGTGCATAGATATCACTGGTTGCAGGACTGACAATAGCACGGACATATGGGGAAATTTTCTTGCCTTCAAGTACCTTTGCGGCAATTTCCAGATCTTCGTAGCGGCCGTTGGTACAGCTGCCGATATAGACCTGATCGACTCTGGTACCTTCAAACTCCGAAACAGGTTTGACACAATCGGGCTTGTAACCGTAAGTGGCAACAGGAACCAGTTTGGCGGCATCGATTTCCAGAGTTTTCACATAAACAGCATCTTCATCCGGCCAGAATTTTTTCCAATCTTCCACCGCAGCTTCTTTGGAGGGATATTCATCCCTGATGAAATCCCAGAGGTATTCAGCAGTGACCATATCAGGGCGGCAGATACCGCTGGTCGCACCGGCTTCCACAGCCATATTGCAGATCGTCATACGGCCTGCCATGGAAAGTTTATCCACAGCTTCACCGGCAAATTCAATAACACAATCTGTTGCTCCGTTGACAGTCAGCTGCCGGATGATCTCCAGAATAAGATCTTTGGCAGAAACTCCGGCTGGAAGTTCATTGACAACGTTTACCCGGATAGTCTTCTGATCCCGCATAATGGCAACGCCCTTGCAGATACCGACTTCAAGATCAGTAGTACCGACACCTGCGGCAAAAGCACCGAAAGCTCCGTGTGTACACGTATGGGAATCCCCCATTATGATGGTAAATCCCGGACGTACAAAACCCTTTTCCGGGAATATGGCATGACAGACCCCGTTGCAGCCGATATCAAAAAAGTCCTTGATCCCGTGACGGCGGGCCCAGTCACGGAGAGTTTTGCCCTGTTCAGCAGTTTTGGCATCTTTGGCAGGTGTCACATGATCGATGACGGCTTTGATCCGGGAAGTATCAAAGACCCGGTCCTTGTTCTGAGCCACAAGGTCATTAATGGCAATTGGAGTTGTTATTTCATGACAGAATACACGGTCAAGGCGCAAAACAGATACGCCTTCGCCGGGAGACTCGAGGCGGTGAGCATCGAATATTTTTTCAGCAATGGTACGACCCATATTTCCTCCGCTGGTTGAAATTTTTAAAATATACACCTTCCATAATTTACTCCCGAAACAGCAATTTTTCAAGTATAAATTTGCTTTATATTGATAAACGTGCTATATTTCTGTCATGAGAAGCAAAAAAACACCTTTTGAATATATCGTGCGTTCTGCCGGAGAGTGTATCGGCAGATATAATCTTATCACAGAGGGGGATTCCCTGCTGGTTGGTCTTTCCGGCGGCAAAGACAGTTTTGTCCTGCTGGAAACACTGTTGGTACTGCAAAAAAAATCACCCGTCAAATTCTCCATTACCGGTGCGACCTTTGATCCCGGATTCCCCGGGTTCCCTGTAGAAAAAATCGCCGGATACTGCCGTAAACGCGGCGTAGATTTCCATACTGTCGGCGTATCCATCCCGGAAGTACTTGCCGAAAGACCTTCCAGCAAACCGGCATGTGTACTTTGCAGCCGTCTGCGCAGGGGGAAACTTTACGGTCTGGCAAAAGAACTCCGCTGCAGCAAACTTGTTCTGGGTCAGCATCTGGACGATCTTCTGGCCTCGTTTCTCATGAGTGCCCTGCGCGGGGGCGGACTTACGACCATGGCCCCTTTGAGCGTACCGGATTCGCCGGAAAGCTGTGCAGTCATACGTCCTCTTGCACTGGCGGATGAAAGTCAGATCGCCGAAGCGGCACTGCAATTTGATTTTCCCGCCGACAGCCGCTGTCCCTACCACAAACAGCTGGAAGAATCAGGTGACAGGGCAAAAGCAAAACGGCTGCTGGCACAACTTGAAAAGGATTTTCCGGGAGCCCGCAAAGGGCTGACCGCTTCACTTGCCCGTGTGGAAGCCGATCATCTGCTTGATCGCAGATTTCTGCCGGGGCAGCAAACGAAATAACAGGAAAACAATCATGAAACTTGAGAATTTACTTGACAAAATCCGCAACCTCAAACCCTTGTATCAACCGGTATCAGAAGCAACAGGCGACACCCTGAAATACGGCGATCCGGAAAAAGAGATAAAAAAGGTTTGTGTCTGTATGCTCCCCGACACAAATATCCTGCGGCGGGCAGCAGAAGCCGGGGCAGATCTGCTTATAACCCATGAGCCGACCTTTTATGATCATCCGGACATTCCGCCGGAAGGGAATATCTATGCACAGGAGAAGATGCGTATTCTGCAGGAAACCGGAATGGCTCTTTTCCGTTACCACGACCACCCGCACAATATGCCTGAAGATATGATAGACTGCGGCACGATACAATACAGCGGCCTGGCAGGAAAAATAACCGGCAAACCTTACTGGGCAGTTACAGGATTCCGCCTTGCCGAACCGATGACTGCAGCCGAAACAGCCTCACAACTGGAAAAAGCTCTTTCAACGAAACACATTAGGATAGCAGGAGCAAGAGATATCCCCGGCAGAAACATTGCCTTTGCCTGCGGCACCCCCGGACATATAAAAGAACTGCTGCTTTCCCCGGATTGGGACTTTATTGTGACCGGTGAAATATGTGAATGGGCAGATGGAGAAATGGTAAAAGATGCAGCGTTGCAGGGACGGAACAAAGCTGTACTTGTTCTCGGACACGGGGTTTCAGAAGAAGCCGGGATGCGTGTTTTTGCAGATCTGCTGCAGGAGAGGCTCCCTGAACTTGAAGTGATTTTTCTTCCCAACCTGCCGCTCTTCAGTTATACAGACTGAAAAAATCATTTCAGAAAGTGACACCTGCAAAAAAAATGCCGCTCACCTTTTACGGGTTGCGGCAGGTTTAATTATTTTACCCCATTTTCCCTGCCG
>JAZSGI010000178.1:0-33514 GCA_045532655.1 Victivallaceae bacterium | reverse complement strand
GTACATCATATTAAGGAGTGTAGAAAATGCGTAAAAATTTCGGAGCAAAAACATGGCTTTACCCGATGCCGGTATTGATTATCGCCACCTATGATGAAAACGGCACCCCCAATGCCATGAATGCAGCATGGGGTGGAATATTTGATGATGATAAAATTGCTGTTTGTATTGATATTTCCCATAAAACGGCAGCTAATGTGCAATTACATAAAGCTTTCACTGTAAGTATAGGGGATGCGGGACATACAACAGCATGTGATTATGTGGGTATTGTTTCCGGTAACGATGACCCGGAAAAATTCACCAAAGCAGGCTTCCACGCCGTCAAATCATCATTTGTCGATGCCCCTCTGATAGAAGAACTGCCTATGACTCTGGAATGTGAACTTGTGTCTTTCGATCAGAAAACCGGGTGTACTGTTGCCCGGATAATCAATGTAAGTGCCGATGAAAAAATTCTTGGTGCTGACGGAAAGATCGATCCAGGCAAACTGGAACCCATAACTTATGATCCGGTACATCATAAATATTTGAAACTCGGCGCAATCGCCGGGAATGCTTTTAAAGACGGTCTGCAGCTCAAATGATCGGATTGGTGGACGGCAATAACTTTTTTGTTTCCTGCGAACGGGTTTTCGACCCGTCGCTGGAAGGCGTTCCTGTTGCCGTACTCTCCAACAACGACGGCTGCTGCATAAGCCGTTCCAATGAATTGAAAAAAATCGGCATAGCTATGGGGACACCATACTTCCAGCTGAAACCGTTAATGGAGAAATACGGGATCAAAATCCGTTCAAGCAACTATGAGCTTTACGGCGATATGTCCAGACGCATTATTGCAATACTGCATGAACGTTTCCCCGTCGTAGAACAATATTCCATTGATGAAGCGTTTGTTTTCTCCTCCCCTCCCCCCGGTACAGACTTTTTCCGGCTTGGGTGCGCAATACGAAAACTACTGCTGCAATGGACGGGGATCCCGTGCGGAATCGGATTCGCCAAAACCAAAACTCTCGCAAAAATTGCCAATCATATCGGGAAAAAATCTCCGTCAGGGGTCTTTGTCATGCCGGATGCTGCGCAGCAGATACTCGAAAAAATACCCACTGCAGAGGTATGGGGTGTCGGTAGAAAACTTGCCCCGCATCTGGAACGGCTCGGCATCCGCAATGCGTGGCTTCTCGCCCGACAGGATCATGTGGAAATAAAGAAAACGTTTTCCGTTTCTCTTGCCAGAACAGTTCTGGAATTACAGGGGACGTCATGTATCAAGGGAGACAACGAAGAAGAACTTTCCCGAAGCATCTCTTGTTCAAGATCTTTCGGCAAACCGGCAACAGAGATGAGTGAAATAGAAGAGTCGATTGCAGCCTATACAGCCAATGCCGCGGCTAAATTGCGTAAAGAAAAACAATTTGCAAGCGGGATAAATATTTATTGTCAGTTTTTCCCGGAACATGCACCGGCACCATTGGCAGGAGGATTCCGTTCCTGTTCAGTAATATTTCCATATCCAACTGACGATACAACCCGCATAATGCAGGCATTACGGCCAAAAATGAAAGAAATTTTTATCCCCGGCAGAAGATATAAAAAAACTGGTGTTATTTTTTTCGGGCTTGAACCTGCCGGGCGTCAGCCTTATGATTTTTTTGTGCCGGAAAAAACTCAGGAAAGTTCACGTTTATTCTCAATAGTTGACAAAATAAACAGTAAATATGGCAAAGGAACGCTTATAACTCTTGGAGAAGGCCTGGAAAAACCATGGCAAATGAAACGGGATCACCTGTCCCGGAAATTCACAACAAGCTGGAATGATTTGCTGCAGGTAAAGTAACAGAAAAACAGAAAAACAGAAAGGTAAGCTGTATGTTCAGAAAATTAAAAACTTTTATCCTCCGCCACAAGAAAAAAATATTGTGTCTTCTGCTTTGTTTACTGTTTTCTGCTGTTGCAGCAACGACATTCTTGTGGTATTGTAATCATGTTATCAGCAGCTGCAGCAGCAAATGTTATACAGATATTGCAACCGTTCCGGAACGCAGTATCGCCCTTGTACCCGGAACAGCAAAATATTTCAGAAGCGGCAGAATAAATCAATATTTTTCAGCCCGCACAGAAGCAGCGGCACAGCTTTATCTGGCTGGGAAAGTCAAACATATTCTTATTTCCGGCGATAACAGCCGCAAAGATTACGATGAACCGTCTGATATGAAAGAAGCTATAGTGACTCTCGGCGTCCCGCCGGAAGCAATCACGCTTGATTATGCCGGATTCAGAACTCTTGATTCTGTAGTACGGGCAAAAGTCATATTCGGGTGTCAGGAATTAATTATTGTAAGTCAGCAGTTTCACGCAGAACGAGCCATATACATTGCCGGGAAACACGGTATTGATGCCATTGGATTCGCCGCTGACGATCCCGGATACTGGAAACTCAAACTCAGAGTTCATTCCCGTGAAATTCTGGCAAGAGCAGCAGCCTGGATCGATGTAAATATTATAAAAAGAGAACCGAAATTTTACGGTGAACCGCTGCCGATACTGCAGGCAAAAACAACTCTTTCCGTACAATAATATACAGGAGCGATATCAATGCAAAATCCAGATAGAAACCTCAGAAATGAACACAAAACAATACAACGTCTCATTCTCCATTTACTGATACTGGCAGACTATGCGGCGGGAGTACTCCTGCTCCTTGCCGCAGTCAGGGAACGCTGGAATCTGGCTGGTGATATGTGGCTTTGCTCCGCCCTCATGACCTCTTTTGCCATGGCTTTGCTTGCGGCAATTTTCCGCAGCAAAAAGAAACTCAATACATTTCTGCCGTGGGTCTTTGCAATTACAGGCCTGGCAGCAGCACTGACAACACTTGTATTGCGGCTGAATTGGTAAACCTTGCACCCAAGTTTATTACCGGTTATTTCCAGGAATCTATACGTTTCAGCCAATAATCTGCTTCTTCCAGAGAGTCTATACCGCCGACAACAATATTCAGACCTTCCGGCGGTAATGAGGCAAAAAGCGGTTCCAGATCACTTTTGTGTGCAAATACCTGAACAAGTTTACCTGCCTCCAGGCACTTTCTGTATACCGCAATATGATCTTTCGCACTGCCATTGCCGGCACCATACGCCCATTGTATTATCTGCACCCCAGGCAGTGTCAGGATCGCATCCAGATGATTGAGGACACCGTTGCCGTCCACATGAAAAATATTGCGGCGGCACATATTACATTCAACTGTCAGAGCCGGCATGAATATATCAACAAATTGTTCCGGTGAAATCATGTAAGCAAAATCACATGAAACTATGCCATACGGTTCACTGCTTGCAAGTCCTGTCCAGCTGGAACATGGCAATCCCGCCGTTACAAGTTTATTCATATAGTAACCATATATTCTGCTGTACTCTATATTGACTGCAGCAAGTGCATGACGCACAACATCGGGTTTATCGTACAGATCCAGGCACAACTCCCCTGCCCCGCGCATTGCCGAAAGAAAATCAGCTCCTGTATGAAAATCAGGCAGCATGACCAGAAATTCATCTCCGCATGCGGCAAGAAGAGACTCATAAAGTTTTTCCATCACAACAACATATCTGTTGGCAAAATCAAATTGCGGTATTTCGGCAGTTAATACCGGAAGACAGGCTTCTGCGAAAGAAGTATTTCCGCAAAATGTCAAATTGCATCCGGCACCGGCGGCAAAAAAATCAGGTCCGATATTCGGAAACGCCATGGGCAGGGTATCGCCGGGAAAAGCTGTATGACGCAGATTATAAATGATTTGGTTTGTATGAGCTTCAACATCCTGCCACCCGGCAAGATCAAAAGCTCCTTTTTTCCCCGGCAGATCCACCCACATAAAAGTCAGAGGCTTATCGGCTTTGCCACACCAGAAATCATCGTGTTTTTTGACTCTTTCCCTGATATCGATACCACCAGTCATTATACTCTGCATACAAAAACTCCTTAATATTTACGTCTCATAGGTGTTGACAGTATTCCCAGTTTTGTCCTGTATTTTGCCACAGTACGGCGTGCCACAGAATACCCCAACTGCTGAAGTTTGCCGGCGATGGCTTCATCCGATAACGGATGATGCGGATCTTCCGCCGAAACGATATTTTTCAAACTCTCCATTATAACATCTGTCGCCACCTCTTCCCCGGAATCATCGCGGTATCCCCCGGCAAAAAACTTTTTATAACTGATGATTCCGGCAGCAGTACGCAGATATTTACCATTTATCGCCCTGCTCACTGTAGTTTCATGAATTCCAAGTCTGTCTGCCACCTGACGCATTGTCAAAGGATGCATCGCTCCGGCTTTCAAGAGAAAATCACGCTGCATTTCTGCAATAACATTTGTCACCCTGTACAAAGTATCGCTGCGGAAAGCAAGCATTTCAAATAGTTCTTTTGCCTGCTGGACTTTTTCTTCAAGATATTTTCTTGTCTCCTTATCCAGACCGGGATCTTCAAGCATTTGCAAATATGCCGGAGAAATTTTCAAATGCGGCAGCCACCTGTCTCTGCCGGAAATCTGTAATTCTCCGTTTTTATCCGGAAGCAAAGCAAAATCAGGCACAACTGTTTCAGCAGTATGGGCATTGACTGCCCGTCCGGGCACAGGAGAAAATTCCTTTATGCGCCCGATGACCTCTTCCACTTCTTCCACTTTTATTTTCAACGCTTTGGCAATGGCAGGCAAACGGTTATGCAGCATATCATCAAAATGATATTTCAATATCTTCCCGGCAATACTGTCTTCCGCTTCCGGCATTGCTCTCTTCAGCTGCAGCAGTAGAGCTTCTCTGATATCTCTTGCGCCTATACCGGCAGGTTCAAGGCTTTGCACCAGTTCCAGCGCACTCTCTGCCTCACCCATATCAACAGAATTGGCAAAAGCGAAATCTGCAAGATTGATCGTCAGAAAACCATTTTTATCAATATGTTCCAGCAATGCCTCTGCCAACTTCCTCTTTTCCTGTGAAGTTTCGACAAAACGCAGCTGCATGGCAGGAGATTCCATATCATCCTCTCCGGCTCCGGCAGCAGAAAAAGCATAAAGCCTTGCACTTTCCCGCCCGTTGTCTGCAAAATCCACCGTTCCGGCTGGGGCAAGTTCCTGCCAGCCGGAAGCCAGTTCTGCCAATTCCGGAAAACCATCGTCCCTGTTAAGCGGATCACCATCCGTATCCGGAGACATCTCCCGTCCGGCATCAGCAGTAAGAATATCCCCTGCAAGCATTTCTCCTGGAAGATTTTCCAACTCAAGAACAGGGTTCTGTTCCAGAATACGGTTGATGACCGGCTCAAGTTCAAGAGTCGGTGTACTCAATATTTCCAGAGCCTGATATTGTCTGGGTGAAAGTTGCTGGGAAAGTTCCAGCTGTTTATTCAGGTTTTGTCTGAAATCAGTGTTCATATCTTATTTGCCGATACAGAAACGTTCAAATATCTTTCCCAGCAGGTCCATATCCGCCGATTCTCCGGTAACTTCCCGTAAGGCCTCTGCAGCTTCGCGCCACAACACTCCGGCACACTCATAATTACCGGCATCCAGAACAGTCAGGGACTCTTTCAGTATCCCGGCGGCTTCAGAAACAGCTGCGGCCTGACGTGCGTTTACCGTGAAATGCTGACCTTCCGGCTCAGGCATACTTTTCCCGGCAATATATCTGCTGAACTTCTGTTCAAGTTCACTGATTCCCTCCCCGGTCAATGCTGAAATTTTTATTTCATCATCCGGCAAAGCCGCAAGAGTTTCCCTGTCCGCAAGGTCACATTTGTTCCATATCCTCCACACCGGACACTGCACACCTTCAATATCAGGCTCTGCCCCCGGAGCGGCTGTACCGGCAGAAGCATCAGCGATCCAGAAGATGATCCCGGCAGCTCCGGCGGCCTGTTTTGAGCGGTCAACCCCCATTGCCTCCACGGGGTCATCAGTTTCCCGCAAGCCGGCAGTATCTGTAAGTACCACCGGCACACCGCCGAGGGTACAACTCTCTTCAATAATATCTCTGGTGGTTCCGGCATATTCAGTGACGATTGCCCGTTCACTGTCAAGGAGGGTATTCAAAAGGCTTGATTTGCCGGAATTCGGGACACCGGCAAGTACTATTCTGACCCCTTCCCTCCACACTTTGCTGCGCTCATAATTTGCGGCGACCGCAGCAAGTCTTTCGGCAATTTCTGCGATGGCCCGGTGCAGTTCATCAGACGGCGTAAAATCAAAACCGGCTTCATCATCCGGAAAATCAAGGCGGGATTCAAGTTCGGCAAGAAAATCCGTAAGTTCAGCAATTATGCTGTTGACTGCTCTGCCGCCGGAGCCGTCAAGCCGCTGTGCTGCCAATGCAAAGGCAGTACGGTTGGCACCGGAAATCATCTCAGCCACGGCTTCCGCCTGCATGAGATCCATCTTGTTGTTTACAAATGCCCGGAAAGTAAATTCTCCCGGTTCCGCCAATCTTGCTCCTGCTTTTATCGTAGCTTCCAGCAAAGTTGCAGCAGCAATATTTCCACCGTGACATTGAATCTCTACAACATCATCCCCGGTATAACTTGCAGGGCCGGGCATATATACAGCTAAAGCAGTATCACCGGTACAAAGTTTGCCGAAGAGCATTTTTCTGTGATTTGCCGGGTCATCCCCCAATACACACTTTCCCCGCCAGACCTTATTGGCCACCTGCAGAGCGCACGGACCGGAAATACGTTCAATATTTATTGCTCCGCCGGTGCCGGTTGCAATAGCGGCTATTGTATCCAGAGTATTCATTTCACCCCTCGCTTTTGAACATGATCCTTGCCGGGGATTCCCCAAGTCCTGCCCAAACATGTTCCAGCAGATCTTTTAAAACTTTTCTGCCGTCCGGCCATGAACTCCCCAATACCCCTGCGGCACCGGAAGCAGTTTCCGCAACAATAACAGCCAGCGGAAGATCATGGCGTTCCATACCGGCAATATCCCGCAGGCGTCTGCCGAAATCATGCAGTATCACTGCAGAAGTAAGTTCCGTAAGTGGCAGATCCCAATTTTCGTCAGCGGCAACCCCAGGCAATGATATTCTGAGTTTGCGCACCGGAACAAGTGCATCTTCCTGCAGAGAAAACTCCACAGCCTTGCCCTTTGTTCTTTTATATTTACGGTCGGCAGCAGCAGTTTCAGCCGCCAGAGCTTTTTTGCGTCTGTTTATAAAAAATTGTGCAAACGCAGTCAACAATTCAGGCGGAGCCACTGTTATTCCTGTTTTCTGCATAGCCTCCCGCACCTGAGCGGCAATAAATCTTGCCTCGTCGGCAGAAAGCGAAAAGTGCATTCTGAAAAGCTCGATCACCATTGCCCCGTTTATATCCAGCCCGATAGACTCCTCCGGCATCCCGCCGTCTTCCGACATGCCCTCTTTTACAGCCTCCAGCCCGGAAGCCTCAAGAATACGGCAAAGGATCTCTTCCACTTCCCTGCGCTCAAATATCCGTATTCCGGCATTGTCAGCGGCGTGGCTCAGAGCAAATTCCAGCGCAAAAGCGATATCCTCCGCCAGATACGCATCGGGTGCCCCGGCAACAGCAAAGCCATCACGTATGCGGTTTGCAAAATCACCGGCATCGAAATTTTTCAATTTGCCGTTTTTCTCCCGTATAATAATACCCTGTTCGCTGTTTCCGGACATACCGCTTCCCCCTGACTGTCAGCGCAAAGCACGGATTTCTTCGATAAATTCATCAACATCCCTGAAATTACGATAAATAGAAGCGAAACGCACATAAGCGACACTGTTCAACTCTCTCAGGGCCTTCATAACTCTGTTGCCGATTTCCGAGGCCTGAACCTCTTTATCGAAATCCCTCTGCAGAGCCATTGTAAGTTCTTCCACAAGTCTGTCGATATCCTCTGCGGAAACAGAAAGTTTGCGGCAGGCAAGTTCCACACCTCGGCGGATCTTGTCAACATCGAATTCCTGCCGGGCGCCGTTGCGTTTGACCACCATCAGATCATTCCATATAACACTCTCGTAAGTTGAAAACCGGTGTCCGCACCCCAGACATTCCCGGCGGCGGCGCACGCCGAACCCTTCCCGGACGCTCCGGGAATCAACAACTTTATCATCAAGAAAACCGCACTTTGGACAACGCACTGCCAACCTCCATAACAGCCATCTTCCTGTTCCCGGCGGGAACACAGATCAAGGATTACAACAAATGACCGGAACACTCCACTTTTATTTTAAAACCACGGCAGCGGAACAAACTTTGCAAAGTGCATCCCGCCGGTAATTTTAAAAATTCCGGCATGACAAGAAAATATAATGCATTTTTTGTATTTTTCAACTTGCCAATATACTTTTTTGGTTATATATTTTATTATTATGAAAACAGAAGATATAAATACATGCCGTGCCGAGATCGACAGGATTGATGCGGAAATATTGAACCTGCTCAATGAAAGATGTCAAGCCGTGTTGACCATCGGGAAATTGAAAAAATCCAGTGGACGTGCCGTCAGGGACCAAAGCAGGGAAGATGCAGTCCTTGACCGCCTTAAAAAGCTCAATGCAGGCTCTTTACCGCCGGAAGGGATAGAAACTGTCTGGAAAACGATCTTTGCCGTATCAAGAAACATGGAAGACCATGTAAAAACACCGTAAAAAAAGTGAGGGGAATCATGTCTGAAAAAGAAAATAAAAAACAGGAAAAGAAGAAAAAGTCACTGTTGTCACGTGTATTGAAGTTTTTTGCAATTATCATCCTTATTTTGCTGCTCGCAGCATTCTGTGCCATAATCTTTATTGACAGTATTGTCAAAACTGCTGTAACAACTGTTGGTCCCGAAATTACCGGAACTCCATTTCTCCTGGAAGAATTTGACAGCAGCCTGTTGGATGGCGAGGTCACGATCACCAATCTTGCAGTTGGGAATCCGGAAGGATATCAGTCCACCAACGCATTGTCATTTGCTATGCTGCACATAAAAATCGATCCGCAAAGCCTTTTGACCGACTGTATAGTGATCGATGAAATAATTGTGGACGGTCTGCACGTCGATTATGAAATACAGAGCAGTATAGATACCGATTCACTTTTCTCCGGCAACTTCGGTGCATTGTTTCCGGCAACAGAGTCCAATCTTACACGTATCCTGAGCAATGTGGAAGATTTTGCCAACCGCATGGCACCTGCGGCGGAAGCCGGTGGAGAATCTGAAGCTCCGGCAACAGAACCGGATGCAGAGGAAGCTGCAGCCAAAGAAGTACAAATCAAACACATCCTCATAAAAAATACGGTTATTTCCTTTTCAAGCGCAATGCTTTCCTCTACAGTAAGCATCCCCATGCCTTCCTTTGAAATCGACAATACAGAAAAAACCTCTTATGCGGAGATGATCAGCATCTTCTTCAGGGAACTTTACGCCAATGTGGTGGAAGCTGTCATGATCTACCTGCGCGACAACAGCATACAACTTGCAAACGTCATCGGTGACGGACTCAACAGTGCAGCCGATGCTGTTGGCGAACAGCTTGGCAATATAACTTCCGGCATCGGGGAACAGATGGGCAATCTGTTTTCAGGAGCCGGCAGCAAAACTGATCAGAAAAAAACGGAGTCTGAAACCTCAGAAAAACCTCTTGACTGGCTCTTTTAAGTTACGAGCCCGGGAATCCGAATAATAAAAACGCTGTACAGGTAAATAACCGCAGCGTTTTTTATTTGAAAAGACAAATACATTTTACAGGAAAATAAAATGCGTTTTCTTAAAGAATTCATATCAAGCCCGGAAATGTCCGGTCTCTGCCGCCTGGCGCCCCGTGCAACATTTTTTCATTTCGATGATACCGCTTCTGCTCTTGAAGTAAAAAAAACAGCTTCACCCTATGTCCTTTCCCTGAACGGAACCTGGAATTTTTCTTATACAACAGATCCATTCAATATTGATGATACGTCAATAGCAGATCCGGCTCTTGACCGTTCCGGTTGGGACACTGCCCCTGTCCCCGGATGCTGGGTCATGCACGGGTACGATCACCCCCATTACACCAATATTCAGATGCCGTTCCCGCAGATGCCGCCGTCAACTCCCGCAGAAAATCCAACCGGCATATACCACAGGGATTTTGAATTGCCGGAAGGGTGGCAGGGCAGAAAACATTTCCTGCACTTTGAGGGTGCGGAAAGTATATTTTTCGCCTATGTAAACGGCTCTTTTGCCGGGGCGGGAAAGGATTCACGGGGGGCAACAGAATTTGATATTACAGAACTTGTACATACGGGCAGCAATACGGTCACAGTGATCGTTGTAAAATGGAGTGACGGGACCTTTCTTGAAGATCAGGATCACTGGTATCTGCCGGGACTTTCACGCAGTGTTTATATTCACAGTACTCCCGTCTGTCATATTAACGATATTTTTGCCAAAACAACTCTTGCTGACGATTATTCCACCGGTATAATGGATGTAGAAATTGCCGCATCCTTTCCTTCCAAAAGTGCGGCAGATGATCATTATTTCCGCCTGAAACTTTTCAATAGCGATGGCACGGAAGCCGCAGTTGCCGATTCAAGTGCATTCCAGGCAGAACAATGGTGCAACAACGACCCTTCACGGCTGTACAAGCGGGTGAGTCTTAAGATAGATGAAGTACAGAAGTGGAGTGCAGAAACACCTGTTTTGTATACTCTTGCGGTGGAACTTGTCACTCCTTCCGGTACAATTCTTGATACAGTTTCCATCCGTTCCGGATTCCGCCGTTACGAGATAAACCAGCAGGCTTTTCTGGTCAACGGGAAACCGGTACGGATAAACGGCATGAACCGGCATGAGCATCACGACCGGTACGGCAAAGCTGTACCGCAGGAAACGCTGAAACTTGATCTTGTGACAATGAAGCGATTCAATGTGAATGCCATACGCACAAGCCACTATCCTGCCAGTCCGGAATTTTACGACCTCTGTGACGAAATGGGATTCTATGTTATTGACGAAACCAATCTGGAAACCCATGCTTTCTTTTTTGATATCTGCCGTAATCCCCTCTGGACAACAGCCTTTACCGACAGAGCGGTAAGAATGGTGGAGCGCGACAAAAATCACGCCTGTATTTACGCATGGAGTCTTGGCAACGAATCCGGAACCGGAGCCAATCACAATGCCATGGCGGGTTATATACGCGCCAGGGATGATTCCAGACTGCTTCATTATGAGGGGACGATGCACAATTACGACGGTACAGCTTATGATTGGAACTGGTCGGGACATATTGCAGAAAAAACCCTTACTGATTTTATATGTCCAATGTATCCGGCAATAGAAACTATTGTCAAATGGGCAGAGCATAATGCAGATGACCGTCCGCTTATTATGTGCGAATACAGTCATGCCATGGGCAACAGCAACGGCTCGTTGAAAGATTATTATGCGGCATTTGACCGCTATCCTGTTCTGCAGGGCGGTTTTATATGGGAGTGGGTGGATCACGGCATAGTAAAAAAAGATGATTCCGGCAGGGAATACTGGGCATACGGCGGAGATTTCGGCGATACGCCCAACGACAGTAACTTCTGTACCGACGGTATTGTCTGGCCCGACCGCAGGCCCCACCCCGGACTTTACGAATTCAAGTATCTGGCACAGCCGGTTTCATTCCGTCTGCTGAACAGGAAAGGTACAAAAATAGAAATATTCAACAAGAACTTCTTTGCTGACACCTCCATATATACCTTTGACTGGAAAGTGGAAGTAGATGGTACAGAATGTGCCGCAGGGACATTTACTCCCGAAGTTCTTCAAGGCAGGGGGAAATGTGAAATACCACTGCCTGTTGCCGGAATCACCGCCACTGCAGGACAACGGGTAATGCTGGCCGTTTCGGCAAAATTGAAGGATACTGCAAGCTGGGCAAACGCCGGACATGAAGTGGCTTCAGATGCGTTTGAAATACTTCCTGCCGAACTTCTGCCCGGTCCGCAGGCAGAAACTTTCCCATGCAGTCTTGATGCCCGGCAGGATCATGCTGTGCTGGCATCCGGTTCGCTTACATGCAAAGTATCCGCTGCCGGTATCAGCTCATTGACTGCCGATGGTTCCGTATTGACCGAATCAGGACCGGAACCGCAAATATGGCGGGCAGCCACTGACAACGACGGTATAAAAAACCGTACCGCATTCAGAACTCTCACCACCTGGCTGCAAAAGGGATACAACAAATGTACTGCAGAGGAAACGACGTTTGCCGTTCAGGACGGTAAAGCCGTCATCACCGGCAAACTTACTGTTCCCGGCATTACGGATTCTGCTATTAACTGTACCCGCTACCTCTACCCGGCCCCCAATGGAGCAATAATCATAAAAACAGTCTTTGATGTGCCGCAGGAGTTCGATGATCTGCCGCGTATCGGGATAACAATGACCCTGCCGTCTGATTTTGTCAATGTGGAATATCTGGGCAACGGGCCTTTTGAAAATTACATTGACCGGGATGCGGCATGCCGTATCGGCAGATTTTACGAAACAGTTGACAGCATGTATGTGCCGTACATACTGCCGCAGGCGAACGGCAATCGTACAGCTGTTGAATTTGCCGCCATAAAACCGGAAAAAGGGACAGGTCTTCTGATAACTGCCCCCTGCGGTATGGAATTTTCGGTATCCCGTTATTCCGAAGCGCAACTCTTTGCGTCCCGTCACACTTGCGAGCTTACTGCAGAGGATGTGATCCACCTGCATTGCGACCTGCGGCAGCGCGGAGTCGGCACAGGCAGCTGCGGGCCGGATACCCTGCCGGAATACCGCAACACGCCGGGGATTCATGAATTCACCATTTTGCTCGCACCGCTGGCGGAAGGCGAAGATGCCGCAGAAAAAGCACGTAAACTGATAAGGTAAAAATGAAAAATATTGTTCTGACATTTGATGACGGTTTGCAGAATCATCTGGATTTTGTTGCTCCATTGCTGAAAAGCTATGGTTTCGGGGCAACTTTCTTTGTTTGCGAATTTCCGGATGCAGACAAATTTACAACCTCTCCGTACCTTTCATGGGAGGGGATAAAAGAGCTCTCCGATATGGGGTTTGAAATAGGCAATCATACGCAAACCCATCCCGATTGCCGGAATCTTGCGCCTGACACTCTGCGTCAGGAAATAGCTTACATCAATAACAAATGTCTTGAATACGGTATACCGGTACCGGTTTCTTTTGCCTATCCCGGCGGACCTGTTGCAGCCAATGCCATACCTCTACTGCAGGAAATGGGTTTTACGACAGCAAGGGCCTGTGCAGAAGATATGACAGGCAACATTCCCGGCAGGAGTGATCCCTACAGGCTGGAAGCCATCCCGGTGCAGGAGGATGGCGGAGCGGACTTTTTCCGTACAGTTGCCAGTGCTCCGGAGGAGAGCGATACGATACTGGTATTTCACGGAGTGCCTGATATTCCCCACCCGTGGGTGAATTCTTCGCAGGAATATTTCCGCCGCTGCATGGATTTCCTTGCAGAGGGGAATTACAATGTCATAAACCAGCAAAGCATTGCCGGAAGGTACGGAAAATGAAAAAGTTTTTATTGCCATCCTGTGTACTCTGCCTGCTCACGTTCCTGCCGGCCTGTGATGAAACTCCCCCGCAGGAGACGGCGCAACAAGCTGCCGGATAATGACCTAACAGGAATTGAAATGCCCCTGCACCCAACGCATCCGGAAACGGACGGGTGTAAGGGCGTATCTTTTATAAAAACAACGCCGGAAATATGCCGGATCATTGAATCCGGACATAACAACAATCTCTTTTACAGAATATGAGGTTGCGGCAAGAAGTTTGGCTGCATACTCCACCCGCATTGTATTCACTGCAGCAGTGATTGTTCTGCCGTATTCACGCTTGAACATTCTGCCCACATATTCAGAGTTGCAATGCAGTTCCCTGCCGATCACTTCCGGCGTCAGATTCTCCCGAAAACGTAATTCGATCATTTGCTTTGCCGCCAATACCAAAGCTGAACCGCAACCTTTACCGCTTTGAAGAGATTCGGATCTGCGTAATTCATGAAACATAAGCCTGAAAAGCAGCTCCAATTCTTCACGTTCACACTTTTTTTCCTGTTGAACACTTATGAAATTCTGACAATAGGAGGTCAACCGTTCCTGCCGCACTGCCCTGCCATGGCTTGGCAGTGATTCCAGAAACCCGCTTTCATCAACAAAATGCAGCCAGTAAAAACTTAAATTTCCAGGGTACTTCTCCAGTCCGCCATGTTCCCTGCCCCGGCGCAGAACCAGCCATTCGCCGGGATTGACGGTAAAAGTAGTGTTTTCCTCGTAAATAGCCAGTTTACCGCTGACAACAAATATAAGTTCATCCGAGTCAATGGTGCGCACAGGATGCCGGTCAATACCGCGGGAAATAAATCTGCCGCCATTGAGAATAGTGAATTCGGGGGGATTTTCTGCCATTTATCGTATTTTGTCTCCTTTTTATACAATAATGTCCTTTTGCATAAAGTCAAGAGCTGATGTATGGTAAAACACAACAAAAAGGAGTTTTTTATGACATTCAAAGATTATACTTCGCCGCTGCTCAACCGTATCACCCCCACTGACGGCATTTTGAAACCCCGCATCCATACCTGCAAAACATCTACCATACCCACCTCACTTGCCAAATGTTACGAAACAGGGCGTATAGAGGCTTTCAAGCGCACCTGGAAAGAGGGTGATCCGCTCAAGCCGCATATTTTCTGGGACTCTGATGTAGCAAAAGTACTGGAAGGCGTTGCCAATATTCTGGCTCTTTATCCCGACGGAAAACTGGAAAAAGAGTACGATAAAATCATTGATCTCATTATTTCCAGTCAGGAACCGGACGGTTATCTCAACAGCTACTTTACAGTCGTGGAACCGGAACGCCGCTGGGAAAATCTTTGTACGGATCATGAACTTTATTGTGCAGGACACCTGATCGAAGCAGCGGTTGCAGGCTATGAATTGCTGGGCAAAAGAAAATTCCTCGACGCCATGTGCCGCTTCGCCGATTATATTGATTCAGTCTTCGGCACGGAGGAAGGCAAAAAACGCGGTTATCCCGGTCATGAGGAAATCGAACTGGCATTGATCCGTCTTTATAAAGCCACAGGTACAGAAAGATACCTGCGTCTGGCAGAATATTTTGTCAACGAACGGGGCCAATCCCCCAATTATTTCACCGAAGTGGAACACCACGAAATTTTCGGCGGCCCCGCTTACCAGCAGGCCCATATACCGCTGCGTGAACAACGGGAAGCCGTGGGGCATGCTGTCCGGGCAGTCTACCTGTATGCAGGAGCGGCAGATGTGGCAAAATATACCGGAGACGCTGAACTTTTTGCCGCCTGTGAAGCAATAATGGCAAATATCGTCAATAAACGGATGTATATTACCGGAGGCATAGGTTCATCCTTTGTGGGCGAAACCTTCACCTGCGATTACGATTTGCCGGTAAGTTCCATGATGTATGCGGAAAGCTGTGCCGCTATAGGTCTGGTGCGTTTTGCCTCCCGTATGCTCAATTTTTCCGGCAGCGGCCGGTATGCCGATATTATGGAACGCTCTCTTTTCAACGGTGTTCTTTGCGGCGTAAGTCTTGACGGAGACACCTTCAACTATACAAATTATCTGGAGGTCGATGATAATACGACCTTCTACAATGCAGGAGCAAAAACACGGCAGAAATGGTTCGACTGTTCCTGCTGCCCCACAAACTTCTGCCGCTTCCTGCCGGAAATGCTGCAATACATCTGGAGCGAAAATGATTCAGAGATACGTCTGAATATACCAGTTGCCAATACCTTTCAAAGCAAATACGGTTCTGTTGAGGTCAAAAGTTTTTATCCTTACGACGGCGCAGTTTCCGTATGTCTCAACTGCAGCGGGACATTTACTCTTGCCCTGCATATACCGGAATGGTGCAGCGGGACAACATTCACCTTAAACGGCCAGAAGATCTCTCCGGAAATGCAGGATGGTTTTGCAATATTCACCCGCCGGTGGGATACAGGGGACAAAGTGGAATATTTCCTGCCTATGCCGGTAAGAGTAATGCATTGCCAGCCCGGAGTCACCGGCAGCAGCGGACGTATTGCCCTGACCCGGGGACCGCTGGTCTATGCCTGCGAAACCGTTGACAATCCTGATGGAGTATCGAACCTGATCATCCCGGCGGCACAGGAGTTCCGGCTGACTGCGGCAAAAGATCTTCCGGCGGACACCGTTGCCATAACCGGCAGAGCATACCACGAAAAATTCACCACAGATGATCTTTATACGGACGAAACACCAACTCTTGAAGCCGGCACATTCACTGCCATACCATACGCCCTCTGGCAAAACAGGGGCGAAGCTAATATGGCAGTGTGGATCAGAAGCTGCTGAAAAAACTTTCCCTTTACAGCCGGGAACAGCGGCTTCATTTATAACCAGGCGGCAAAAAATGCTTCAGCTTTGTTGTCACCCCAGCCGTGTTCCCCGGCAAAGAGATCCAATTCCAGCTTTTCCGGACATCCGGCAGCATCGTATATCTCCCTGACCCTGTGATAACATGCCATTGTACTGTCCAAAGTAAAACAGCTGTCGTAAGCACCGATATCGACCAGCAGCGGAACCGGAGCAAGCATACCCTGCAAATCAGGCACATCCACCAGTTTGAAAAGGCCCGGAGCCACCTGCATACCGCAGTAGTTGAGGTCACGGATACCGAAGTATTCCCAGAGATCGCTGTAACAGATGATCTCCACCGCCTTGAAGCGGCTGCAGCACAACGCCAGCCACAGTGCCATAGTTCCGCCGCCGGAAAGCCCCATAACACCCATGCGGCTGCCGTCCACACCGGGCAGCGAAGCGGCAAATTCAGCTGCCGCAATACCGTGAGCAACATTTATTCCCAGTGAAGTCATGCCGAACATTGTGGCATTGAGATAATAAAGATTGCACCAGTCCCGGTGATAATTATTGTTCAGATGATTGGGCTTGTTATTGTCGTTGCGATCACCGAAACCGATCCAGTCAATAGCAAATGTCACATAGCCCCGTTCAGCCATAACAACCCCGAAATCATAGTTGCTTTTTCTGACTTCTGCCTCAAATTCATCCCCGCCGCCATGGCCCATAACAACGTTTTTACCATAAGGTCCGTGGCCGTGACAACACATGATCGCAGGGGACAAACCTGCAGCACCGGCAGGATAATTCACCAGCATAGTGGCTGAAATATGTTTAGCAACATCGATTATCCAGCGTTGTTTGCGTATTTTGCCGTCTGTCCACTCAGCAATCAATTCACCATTGGCAGGGACTTTTTCCGGCAATTCCCCAAGAGTGGCGATCACCTGTGGTTTGGTATTATTTTTCCATTCGGCAAAATCATTTCCGGGGAAAAAACGGCAGGATGGAACATGTTCAGCCGCCATCTGCCGGAACATCTCCTGCGGACTTAAATTTCTCATTGACATTGTTTTTTCAACCTTAATATTTCCTGATTTCAATATTATCACCGGCAGTCCCGGCGACTTCAATCGCACCCGGCACACGACATTGCCACTTTTTGCCGTCACCTTCAATATCAACAGTGCCGAACGGGGTCGGTACAGAGCCGCAAACATATTCCAGACCGGCAGCTTCGGGAGCAATAAAAATCCTGCTGAATCCCGGAGCGGCACATGTGATACCGAGGATATGTTCACTTAAAAACGCCGTCGGACCGCTTGCCCAGCCATGACACAGGCTGTGGCGGAGTCCTTTGTAGCAATGCTTGCCGAAATCCCTGTGTATATCATTCTTTCCGGCAACCGGAACCCGGTCGATGGGAGAAGCATTTTTTATCCATTCAAGATCAAAATCCTCCCAGAAGGTGGTTGCACCCATATCAAGCATACCGCCCCAGTAGCTGCGGATGATCTGCAGAGCAGTTTCCGGAGTATTCATTGCCGCCATTGCTTCAAGCACGAAATAACCGAAAAATGTACTTATGCGCCGGTCGGGTTCGACCTTCAGAGCATTGCAGTGCCAATCCGCCGGGAAGTGATATCCCCCCAGGACAAGCATAGCGGCGGCACTTTTGTTCTCTGTCACAGGCACAGATGCCTTGAGAAGTTTTTCCCGGATCTTTGTACAGAAAGACTCCAACTCACTGTCCTGCAAAACAGCCGCCAGCCTGCTCCCGCACAGGAAGCACCAGCTCAACAGCCCCTGCAAACCGGCATGTGTCGCTGCCGCATCATCACGGCTGGGCCAATCAAGGAAACGGGTCTCCGGCAAATGTTCACTTCCGCAGCTGTCCACACACTCCGCAAGAGTATGCAGAGTTGTCCGCAGTCTGTCTGCCGCAGAACGCAAAAACTCCATTCTTCCCCGCCGCCAGAACCATTCCCAATGGCAGATCACCCACCATGCGGCATAGGAACTTGTACCATTGAACCATTCACCGGCAGGTGTATGTTCAGGCACAAAAGCAAGGGTCTTTTCCACGCAGTCAGTATCATTGAAAACCGACATTACGGTTCGGGCCTCCGGATAAACATCACCGAGCCATACCATCCTGTCACGCTTTATACCGTCGTAGAGATAATCCTGCATATTTACGTGTACAGTATACGCCCCAGTCTGCCAGATACGGTTCAATCTTGCATCACTGCTGTGAAATTTCCCGGCATATTCAAGATCCCGCAGAATAACTGCGGCAAATACAGAAATCAGCTCCAGTTTCCCTGCTGCATCCTGCGGCACCTGCAATCTGACAAACCGGAAACCCGTATTGCCGTATTCGGTCATTCCTGTAGGCGGCAGCCAAAGCATCGTCTGATGCATGGCATGGTCATTATCCGGTTCACCGAGAGCTTCTGAAACAGATTCACCAAAGGTCACTTTGACCCGGGATATCTGCAATCTGTTGGGAGATGTAACTATCCGGACACCGCCGGGAAGTTCACAACCGAAATCCAGCACTATACTGCTTCCTGGTGCCAGGCGGCATACAGGCATATTATCATAAGCATAGCTTTGGATGCACGGATCATTCAGAAGGTGGCAGGAATCGTGTATCTCCCCCTCCTGCCATACTATTCCGGCAGGGGGGATATAACGCCGTTTCCGGAGATCTTCGATACCACCGGCAAAAACCGGCGGCAAATCACGATTATTCATCATATTTGTATAAACTTTGCAGTACATCTGCTCCGGTATCTGTCACCTGGTGCAGATGTACATCCATTCTACTGTCAATATCTGCTGGCTGTTATCTGGAAGAGATTCATATTTCCGGCATGATCCAGCTGCCGTTCACCGGCGGCGGTACGTGCTGTCACATTGATAACATCCCCGGCTTCAAGACGGGGTATCACGGCAGAGACCGCCCCGGCACAGCCGGCAACACTGTTGCTGAAAATGACTTCACCGTTCCGGCAGATGGAAACCTGGCTCAAGCCGTCAAGAATACCATCGCGGTAAGCAATACCGGCAGTGATCCTGACATTGTCAAGACCGCCGACGGGCACTGTGAAATCACCGGTTGTCTGATCATAACAGGCGGCAAAATGCTGAGTATCAGGAGTATTTACCGGGTCTGTAAAAATGATCTTCCCGTCAACATCAGTCACCGTACCGGAAGATTTTCTGCCCTCAAAGATCACTCTGTCTTCAAAAAGCACCATACCGCCCTCGATAGCACCCAATCCGTTGATATAATTGTTGCGCAAGCTCAAATTATCGATTTTGACCGGACATGCAGGGTTGCCGATACGGGCGAAAGTAGTTGATTCATACTCAGGCCCGCCGAGTATATCCGTGTAGAAATTGCAATTCTGTACAATGATCGTCCCGGTGAAAAGCGGATCGGTGTTGATGGGGACCCCGGCTCCGGAAACATAACCGCCGCAGGAGATCAAACTCAAACTTACAGACTGCTGTTCAACAGGAACGCCCTTCCAGCTTTGTGTGGGAATGCCTTTGGGGTTGGCAGCTTTGAAGAAATTTCCGCCTTCAATATGGGTATTGAAAAGGAATGCACCGCCGTATTTGCTGTAATACTGCCTGTTGGTATTTTTAAGCGGCTGCACCTCGATAATGGGCCATGAAGGGGTAAAGTTGCACAACTTGCTCCCGGTGAAATAGACATAAGAACCTATACAGCGTATAAGAGTGGCATCTTCGGACTCCCACGCCGCTTTGCGGGGATCACCCTCCGGCAATGTCCACGGATAAGAATAGATCAGTGAATTATTGAAAACGATGATGGTTTCAGAACCGACCGCTTCGACCCCGCGCACGCACCAGACGGTGGCACAGCCGTTGAGAGTGTTTTCGCTGTCGCCAAGTTCCACCTGTATGGGAGAAGGTTTTTCCGCCCATTCTCTGTTGCCGAAGAGCCATGCAAGTTTGGCACGCCATACGATGATATTGTCGCCCCTGAAGTGACGGGTATTGACATTGATCATGCAGTCGTAATCCATATTGTAATTACCTTCAACAGTCAGGTATCCGGTTACGGCGCAGAATTGCCGGGTGAAACGTATAAGGTGATGCTGTTTCCCCTCCGGATTGGCGATAAGCCATGCGTTTTTGGAGTGGATATTCAGATTGGTACAATTCACATCCACTGAATCAAGGAGGTAAGTCCCCTGCAATTCAAAAATATTTGCTTTTTTGGTACCGTTGTAAGTGTAGTCTACATCGGTAAAACTGTCAAGAGCCTTCTGAAAAGCCGCTGTATCATTGGCAACGCCGTCGCCTTTTGCCCCGAACCATTCGGGGATGATAAATGTCAGCCCGGAAACTTTGCCGTTACCGGCAAAAACCTGCTCCATACCGGCAGAAAAACTGTTGTTGAATGTAAGCGTGACCCCGTCACTGATTTCAAAAACAGCACCGGACTCCATAGTAACAGGAGCTTCAAATACCGTATTTTCGGTAACTTCCCACACACCTCTGGTGAAGTGTGTCTGCCCGGGTTGTATCACTCCGGCAGAAACGCCGGAAGAGATAAACAATGCGGCAACCGCCTTCAATGTTCTGGAAAAATTCATTCTGACACCATTTTACTATTTTACTGAAACAACGGATCGTCTCCGGTACCCCAGACTCCGAGAGAACGGATATTTCTGCTGTCAACACTGCCGTCACAGCGGGCAAAGTTGCTGCGTTCACCATGAGCCTTCATGATTCCTGTGACCTCGGGCATGGAGGTATTGCCGTTCATTATGACAGTGGCGAAATAATAACCGTAGTCATACCAGGTAAAGAGCGGGCAGCTGCCGTAACCGTACTGGTGGATCAGCAGAAGAGCAGTACTGGGGTTGTCAACGGCAGCGATTTGCAGATTCTGATTGTAGACAAGGGTTCTGCCGGGATCGCTGAAACGGTAGCAATATGTCCAATCCCAGTCAAAACCATTGGGTTTATTGGTTTTCAGCCAGTTTGACTGCAATGCGGGACAACCGTCAATAACAGCTTTGGAGGTATAAGGCAGCACAAGATCCATCCAGTTCCGGGACGGTCCTGCCCCTTCGTTATAGCTGGCAGGGAACTGACCGCCGATAGTATGATTGACATGTTCCGGCAGAATATCGTTGTTATCTACTGTGTAGATCATAATTGAAGTAGTGATCTGTTTCATATTGCTGACGCATTTGATATTCTGGGCGGCGGCACGGGCTTTGCTCAAAGCAGGCAGCAGCATGGAGGCGAGAATTGCAATAATAGCTATAACGACCAGCAATTCAATAAGTGTGAAAATCTTTTTCATTTTTATTCCTTTACTTTTTCTATTTTCTGTTACACAACGACTTACAACAAAATTTCTTTTATTTACCTCCTTGTTGTTTATATATGTTTAACGTTTTACATAATCCCTGCAAAATAAATATCATCAAAGGGGACATGACTCACCCCAGAATGGCACAGCCGTAACCAGTTCCGGCTGGATATTGCCGCCTCCATCTTCCTGTTTTTCCAGACATGCAAAAATCTTCCGGGCAACGACTGCGGGACGGGATTCAAACCCCGCCAGAGTGGGTGTCATATCTTTGGCATAGGGGCCGTTTTCGGCACTGAACAGACAGACATCCTCCGGGACCAGCATTCCCATGGAACGCAGTATACGCATTGCCATAAGCATTTCCCGGTCCGAATCCACAATTATCACCTGCGGTGATTCCAGCATGATTTCCCGCAAAAGCATCCCGAAATATTCATCGCCGTACTTCCTCCAGTCAGATGACCGCCAGAAACAGTCGTTCCACGGCACATCCATTTCCATATACGCCTTTTTCATACCTTCCCGGCTTGCGGTAAAAGAGTGATCAGCATAATTGTAACGCAGGCAGTAAATACGGCGGTAACCGTACTTGAGCATGGTACTGACTGCAGAGAAATTATTCTGGAAATGATCGGAAGCCACATACGGGAATGAAGACTCCGCCATGGGGCGTTCCAGATAGACCAGCCGTTTGAACCCCTCGAGCAACTCCGGAATTTCATGGCCGAATTCCGGATATGTGTGGGCGGCGCAAATAACATTTTCCACCCCGGAGCCGTGAAAGTCATCGATATAGTGTTTGATGGCAGGTAAATTTTCGTGAACGACTCCCACCTGCAGACGGAAACCCCGTTCCCAAGCCAGCCGTTCCAATTCAGTAAGGATATTGCGGAAAGACAAAGGCGACATAGTGTCGATAAGCAGCCCTATTATATTGTTTTTTCTTGTAACAAGCTGCCGGGCGGAAAGATTGGGGCGGTAATTGAGTTTGCGTGCGATTTCCAGCACACGTCTGCGGCTTTCGGGACTGGCGTGATTCAGCCGCCTGCCGTTAAGCACCTGTGATACCGTTGTGGCAGAGAGATTTGCTTCTCTTGCAATATCCTTCAACGTCACATTTCCCACTTTATTTCCCCTATGTTTATCGTTTTACACTAATACAATAACACTCTATGAAATAAATGTCAAGTTATTTTTTCTAAAAAAAGAAAAGAAAAATCCGGCTGTACTTCATTCAAGTCACAGCCGGATCGCAAAAGCAAGAGATATCTGTCAGAAATCTTTACCGAAAAGCCGCTCCACATTGTCGCAGAGGATATTTTTCACATCCTCATCAGTGATTTTTGCGGAAAGCACCCCGCCGATAGCCTGAAAATAATCGAACCACGGCATATCTGTCCCGAAAAGCAGTCTGTCACTGCCCACCAGCTTCACCAGTTCTTCCAGATGCGCCCGGTCACCTGGGATGGCAGTCAGTTCCAGCCAGACATTGTTGTTGGCGGATTCTTTGACGACCCGCCGGGCATAATCAAATTCCCGGTAAATGCTGTGTCCCATAAAGAACTTTATGTTCTGATATTTATGCACCAGTTCCAGCATTATCTCCCCGCCGTCGTAAGGTGTTTTGCCCCATGTATGGAAGAGACACGGCACACCCCGTTCATCGGCCCATTTCAGGGCATATTCCCACGCCTTGTCATTAGCCGGGAGCTGATAATAATCCGGCAGGAACTTCAACCCGATGCAGTACGGAGCCCACTTGTCAAACTCAGCCAGATCCTCTTTTACAAATTCCGGATACCGCGGCACTATACCGGCATACATGCGCAAATGTTCCGGGAACCGACGGCATATCTCCACCACATCCCGGTTGCGTTTTGACCCGACAAGTACATGGGAATGGGAAAAAACCAGACGGCGGACACCGGCAGAATCCATGTGAGCTGTCATTTCCGGAGCTTCGCAGTGGGAGTGGTAAATAGCATAACTTGTTCCCATGTGTCCATGCATATCATATACCGGGAACTCCACATTGCCGGTGGTCCAGAAACGGTTGGCAAGAGTGCCCTCTTTCATCCAGAAGGAATTTTTCATAACAGCACCTCATCCATAAGTTTTTTCATATTGCCGCCGGCGATCATGGCGTTTTCGGCATCCGAAAGTCCGGAAAACTTGATTTGCGGCATCTGACTGCCGTGGTTGTAGAAGGGGAAACCGCTGCCGTAGAGAAACCTGTCCGCACCGTATTTCTGTGCATATTCGCCGAGGCCCCTCACATTCCAGTAACCGGAGGTACAGAAGTAAAATTTCGGAAATCCCTCCAGCAGTGGTCTTACCAGACGGTCATTGCCCCACTTGCCGGGGAAATCACACAATATAAAGATGTTTTCCGGAAAAATCTCCATAAAATCATATATTTTCTGCCACCCCGCCATTCCCTGCGTATTGTAATTGAGTTTATCCAGAAAAACCGGGATATTTCTTTCAGCGGCGGCATCCATAAGTTTGCCTATGGTACGGCGGCACGCGATATAACGGTGGGCATCGGGTGAAAGCATCAGAGCCTTGCTGCGGGCGGCAGCCATCTGCCGGAAAAACTCATCCGGTTCCGGCAATTCTCCGCACTGTTCCGGCAGGATGCCCCAGACACAGCTCAAACGTTTGTCCGGGTCGAATTCCTCCAGCATCTCCGCCAGCTCGATATTGCATTGCAAAGCCCCCAGAAAATCAAAGTTGTTGTGTTTGACCAGAGCCTCCGCCACCCCGTAATAATCCATTTCGGCAAGAAGTTCTTTCACCCCCGGTTCAGTACCGTCAAGGGGAGAAAGTCCGACTGCACAATTCACATCCCGGAAAATCAGTTCATCCATACAAGCTCCTTCTGTTTAACGCATTGAGGTAATTTCAAAAGTCATTCAAAAAAATGGCAAAGATGCCATTTTTGAGGAGTTTTGAAATTGCCTCGATTTTTAATAAATATACTGCTCTTCAGGAAAATGTCAAACAGTAATATGCCTGTCAACGTCAGAAATATCCTGATATTCTATGAGTTTGCCGCTGTCGTTTACGTCCGGATAATATCTGCCGTCTACACTGTAATCAGGCTGCAGAGCCACTTTTCCCCCGCCCTCCGGCAATCAGCATATCTCCGAAGCTATTTTCAATAATCTGTTGTATTTGGCAAGGCGTTCGCTGCGTGCCAGAGACCCCGTTTTTATCTGTCCGGTTCCGAGACCGGCAGCAAGATCGGCAATGAAATCATCGGCTGTTTCTCCGGATCTGTGACTGATGATGCATTTGTAACCGTTTTTGCGCGCCAGTTCAACAGTTTCCAGCACTTCAGTAAGAGTACCGATCTGGTTGGGTTTGATAAGAATAGCATTGGCACACCCCATATCTATACCTTTTTGCAGGAATTTTTTGTTGGTCACAAAAAGGTCATCACCAACCAATTGACATTTTCCCCCCAGACGGGCAGTGTATTCCTGCCACGCCTCCCATTCATCTTCCCCCATGCCGTCTTCGATTGAATCAATGGGATAATCCCTGACAAGCGAAGCAAGGAAATCTATCTGCTGCGCGCTGTCCAATACCCTGCCGCCGGGTTCAAAAAGGCTGTAATCGTAAACCCCGTTGCGGAAAAATGAACTTGCCGCCACATCTATGGCGATGGTAACATCTCTGCCCGGTACAAAACCGGCACCGGCAACAGCCGCCGTCAGCAGCTCCAGCACCTCAACAGCTCCGCCCTTCACCTCCGGCGGGGCGAATCCGCCTTCATCGCCTGTTGCAGTAGACCACAAGCGTTTTTTCAGCATACTTTTCAGCGTATTTATCACCTGCCAGCTTATCTGCACAGCATCGGCAAAGTTTCCGGCACCCACCGGCCGGATCATAAACTCCTGCAGAGCCACTTTGGCTCCGGAATGGGCACCGCCGTTGAAAATATTCAGCATGGGTACCGGCAATACCGGTTTGCTCTCCCCCGCCAGACTGCGATAAAGTGGCACTCCCATTTCCATGGCCCGCCCCCGGGCACACGCCAGAGACACGCCGAGAACAGCGTTTGCCCCGAGATTTTCTTTGAAAGGGGTGCCGTCAAGTTCCAGCATACGCCGGTCGATCTCCTGTTGCAGTCCGATATCCATTCCGGCAATGGCCGGAGCAATGATATTTTCCACATTGGCAACAGCTTTCAGCACACCTTTGCCGCCGAAACGTTTCATATCGCCGTCCCGCAGCTCCAGAGCTTCGTGTTCTCCGGTGGAGGCACCGGAGGGCACAGAAGCACAGGCGCATATTCCGGAAACAGTAAACACTTCCACTTCAACAGTGGGATTTCCCCGGGAATCAAGAATCTCCCGGGCCCTGATATTTTTGATTGCAGACATAAAACACCTCACTATCTGTATTGCTTACGCTGGAATATATCACATGAAATGCCAAATGCAAATATGCGGCACCTCTGCCGGGAACTGATGTATGGCAAAAATACAGGATCATTCATAGCTTATCAGTTTACTGTTATGTATATCCGGGTATTTGCCGTCGATACGGTATTCCGGCTGCAGAGCCACTTTTCCCCCGCCCTCCGGCAAATCGATTGCGAAGGTCGGCACAGCCAGCGATGACACTCCGGAACGGAAGCTGCGCAGGATCTCCAAACCCTTATGGATGCCGGTGGCAAAGTGCCGCACCCCCCTCACCGGGTCTACATGAAAAAGATAGTGAGGTTTGACACGGATGGAAACAAGTTTGCGGAAAAGCTCCTCAAGAACTCCGGCATCGTCGTTCACCCCTTTCAAGAGTACACTCTGATTTATCACCGGCACACCGGCCTTCACCAGCTTCCGGCATGCAGCGGCGGCACTTTCAGTGACCTCCACCGGATGATTGAAGTGCGTTGCGAACCACACACCGGGGATATCACCCAATGCCATAGCCAGGGATTCTGTTATTCTTTCCGGCATAACAACAGGTGTACGGCTCGCCACACGGATAATATCTATGGAGGGGATTTTTTTAAGTTTGTGCAGTATCTCCAGCAGTCGATTTTCCGGCATCATCACCGGATCGCCGCCGGAAAGGAGTATCTCTCTCACTTCCGGATGCGCCGTCAGGTATTCTGTCATTTTTGCCAATTCAACATCAGCAAGCGGCGGCAGATCAGCCCCGTTTGCCCACTCCCGTTTGCGGAAACAGAAGCGGCAGCGCATGGCGCACTGACTGTTGGCAAGGATGACCACCCGGTCACGGAAGCGGTGGATAAGTCTTGGTACAGGCATCTGTTCCTCTTCGGCAAGGGGGTCAAAACTTGAAGTTTCATCGTCCAGTTCCGCCTGCTGCGGCAAAGCCTGCAGAACAATGGGATCAGTGCGCCAGTTATTTCTGTCAACAAGGGAGAGGTAATATTCGCTTATGCAAACGGGAAAAACCTTTTCCACCTCTTCCATTTCCGGCGGCATTTCGTGTATGCCGAGAAAATCCATGGCATCCCGGCTGGAGCAAAAAAATTTCATCAGAATCCATCCTTTTATTTAATATACACCCGTTACGGCTGAATTGCCAATTTTCCGCTTCAAATGCTGCTGCTGAACAGATACAGCAAAACCAAGCAAAGCAAAACAGTTTTGCAAAACGGTTTTGCACATTTTTTTGCTGTCCGGGGGTTGACTTTCCGCAAAAATTAGGCTATAATATTAAACAAACCCGCAAACAAGGAATCAGAAACACATGCTGACACTGTCAAAAATCGCAAAAGAACTGGGAGTCTGCAAGGCCACCGTATCGCTGGTACTCAATGGCAAAGCCAAAGAGAACCGTATCAGCGAAGCGACTATCCAGAAGGTCAGCACATATTGCCGTGAACGCAACTACATGCCAAACATACACGCCACACGCATGCGTAAGGATGTTGTGCAGAATCTGATGGTACTTTTAAACACCTCCGGCAATCCTGCGAAAGATGAAAGTGCCTTCATCGATTACAACGTCAACCGCATCCTTGAAGGGATCTCCGCCAAAGCCGAAGAGGATGGCTATTCCGTGACTCTGCGCCGTTTTTATGATAATCTTGACCCGCAAAAAATCTTCAACTCTTTCCGCAACAGGGAAGTAGACGGCATGATCTATTACGGCATGGATATTCCGAGAGACTGGCTCAATGTTATAAATACCGAGAAGCGCCGTATTGTGGGTATCGGTATCGCCCCGGGCAAAGTACCTTGCGTGAATGTTGACAACTATACGATTTCCTGCGAATTGACAAACTATCTCCTTGCCAAGGGATGCCGCAAATTTTTCTACATCAGAGGAACCGAGATCAGTTATCCCTCGCAGGAGCGTTTCCGTGGTTTCACCGATGCGCTGATGGCGGCGGGTATCAGCTATGATCCGGCTGCAATGAGCCGTAACGGACAATTCAGCGAACATCGGGGCCGGGCGATAACTGCAGAACTCATTGCCTCCGGCAACCTGCCGGATGCCATCGTCTGCGCCAACGACAAAATGGCAGTGGGTGTGCTTTCGGCACTGGAGGAGGCCAATATCCGTGTTCCGGATACCGTTACAGTAGCCGGAGCGGACAATATTGCTCTGGGAAGATACCTCTCCCCTGCCCTTACGACTATTGACAACTGCGCCGGGGAACTGGGCAGAAATGCCGCCGATATGCTTATCAGACTTACACGGGGTGCGGATAATGTGGAGGATATTCTGCTCCCCAGCACGCTGATAATAAGGGGTTCGACAGAGTAAGTTTTTTTAATGCAACATCTGCTAAACATGTTTAGCAAAAAAATATTTAAGGCAAGAATATGCAGACAATAGAAAAAAGCAAGGCAGTGGTCATAGAAAGACCCGGCGAAGTATCCTTCCGTGATATCCGCCTGACCACCCCCCGCAATGACGCCCAGATCGCCAGAACCGTTCTCAGCAGCATCAGCACCGGAACAGACATGAAAACCTACCGCGGACTGCAGCCTGCCCAATCCCTCTGGTATCCCTGTGTACCCGGTTACGAAAACATGGGCGTGATCGTTGATCCGGGCAGTCAGGGCAAATTTGCCGCCGGAGACCGTGTTATGATCAATGAATGTCGCAAATTCGGAGATGTCTGCGGTGCATGGGGCGGCAGCGTGCATTATTCCATCAAGGATTCTTTCACTGCCCCCAGTCCTTTTGATTATATGGTGAAAGTGCCGGACAATGTCTCCGACCGTGATGCAGTGCTTTCCTACCTGCCCTGCGTGGCATTGAAAGGCATCAAGCGTATTCCTCTGGCTCCGAACCAGACCATAGTTGTTGTGGGTGCCGGTATGGTGGGTATAAGTGCCTTGCAGATATTGAAGATCCTTGAACCGACTGTTACAACGGTATCTGTGGAACGCAACGCTTTCCGCCGTTCAATAGCAAGCCATTACGCCGACCACGTCTTTGCTCCGGCAGAAGCGGTGAAGAAACTTGAAGAACTGACAGACGGCAAACTTGCTGATATAATCATTGAATGTTCCGGCAACGAAGAAGTCGTGGGCAGTCTGCACCAGTACCTTAAAGAGGGCGGCTGGGCGCATGACGACACACCCGGCCACATCCATCTGCAGGGGGATTATCCCGGCAGGATCGTGCTGGACGGCTACAATTTCTGGTTCAACAAAAACTGTTCCATCACCATGACTTGCGCTCTTGCCCCTGACTGCAAGGAACAGATACTTGAGTGGATGAGTACAGGAGCATTCAATACCCGTCACCTGCCCATAGAAGTATGGCCCGCAGGCAAAGCTGCCGAAGCCTACAAATATCTGGCAGAAAAACACGAAGAAGTATTCAAAATCATACTGGATTGGAACGAATGAGACTCGGACTGGCGGCATGGGGATTGCGTGAAACCCCTCTGGAACAGCAGCTTGTGATGGCAAAAGAGCTGGGAGTATCCCTGCTTGAGCTTGGTATCGGCGCATGGCGTGATGACCTTTTGCAGGCAGACAGCGGCAAAGGGGAGATCACTCTTGTCCGTGAACTTTTCGGCCGTCACGGGATAAAAATGGAATGTGCCTGTCTCGGCAATGATTTTGACGGAGACGGAGCAGATGCAAGTCTGGAAACCTCCCTCAAATGTATAGATATTGCAGGGGAGCTTGGCATTAAAGTTTTCCGGATTTTTGCCGGGTTTGTACCGTTGGCTGAATTGACTTGCGATATGCGGCAGAAAGAACTTGAATGTCTGCGTACCGCGGCGGCAAAAGCCGCTTCGCTGGGCATGGTTCCGGCAATGGAGACCCACGGGGCAGTAGAACCTTTTGCTGACGGCGTGCGCCACATCGAAAGTTCCTCCACCCATCCGGAAACAGTGGCGGAAACTCTTGCTGCCATACCGGAACTGGCACTGGCATTTGATCCGGCGAATCTGCTGGCAGCCGGTACCGATCCCATGGCATTTTACCGGCGTTTTGCCGACCGTATCAGGTATGTACATCTGAAAGATTTTGCTCAGCTTGCGGGCGGCGGACTGAAAGGTGCTGCCTGCGGTGAAGGAGCTCTGCCGTGGCAGGAACTGCTGACGGCACTGGGGAAGAGTGATCTTCCGGCAATGATAGAATATGAACAGCCCGCAGATGTGCGGGACGGTTTTGAACGGAGTTTGAGGTTTATCGGACAATGCAACTGAATCACTGCCATCTGCAGCTCACACAAGCCTGCAATTTGAACTGTCACTTTTGCGGACAGAACCACGTTGCTGCCGGGGAACTTACTGCGGCAGAGTGGTTCGACCTCCTTGCACAAATGGCAGAACTGCCGGTTTTGCCGAAATTGACGGTCTGGGGCGGCGAACCGCTTCTTTCGCCCATTTTCCCGGCAGTTGCGGAAAAAGCGGCAGAAATGGGATTCAGCATGGAACTGATAACCAACGGAACTCTGCTTGACCGTTACAGTTCTCTCATAAAAAATAATTTCAGGCGTGTCTGTGTTTCCGTGGACGGACCGGAAAATATCCATGATGCCATCCGGGGCAAAGGTGTTTTCCGCAAACTCAGCCGCAACCTTCCCCTGATCTCCGGCGGTAACGCCATAGTGGAGATGATGGGTGTACTGGCTCCGGAAACTCTGGCAACGGTATCACTGGCTCCTTACGGTCTGCCTGTGGACGGGATAATCTTCCACGAACTTATCTACATGACAGCAGATGAGGCGGGCAGTGATGCGGCGGCATGGGAAAATAATTACAGTAAAGATTATCCCGCAAAACTGGCGGCAACAGTCAGGGAACTCCGGAGTGTTGAATTCCCTGTTCCCGCCCAATTCCAGCCCCACGGAACGGGCAATATATGTCAGCAGATATACACTCATCTGCACATCGGCAGTACCGGAGAAACCTCTTTCTGTACAGATTTTACCGGATACACTCTGGGGAATGTGCGGGAAAGGTCATTGTTGGATATATTCAACGGCGAGGCTGCCAACGTACAGCGCAAAAAAGTGGAAGCCGGGACATTCCCCTGCTGCCGCCATTGTTCATGGTGCAATACAGCAGCAGACATAATAAAATTCAGGAATAAAAAATGAGAAAAACCGATCATAACAAAACCATACTCTGGACGGAACTGAATGCGTTCGATCCTCAATCGCCTGATTGCGGGGCGGCGGAGTACATCAAACTGTTGGGATTCACCCCGCAAGCAGTGTCACTTTTTGTTTTCGGCAGTGACTTTGTGCATCAGCACGACGGTATGGCAGAGGATCGTATTTTCCCGCCGGACATCGGGTTCTACCTTGATATGTACTTTGAAGGGCCGAAACATCCGGAACAGGTCTGGAGCAAATTCACGGTACGTCAGCTTGTCAAATCCCTGCAGGCACACGGTGTCAAGGTGCTTTTCAGTATATTCCCTTCCACCCTCAACAGCCGTTTTCACCGGGAATGGGTGGAAGATCATCCGGAGGTACGTAACACTCTCTGCGGCGAATTGAAACGTGACCCGGCGGCAATAAACCCGCTTAAACGCTTTGCCGACGGCACATTCTACGAAGATTTCCTGCTCCGCAAGGTGCTGGAAGTCATCAGTGATTACGGTTTCGACGGCTGGCATCTTTGCGACGGCTACAATCACCCGTGGTACCAGCTGTGGCAATCGGATTTTTCCGATGACATGCTGGAACAGAGCGGCATTGTATTGCCGGACAAAACGATGGATGTGGATGCCAGATCACTTTATATATGGCAGGAACACCGGGAAGAGTGGATAAACTTTTACCTGCGACGCAACGCAGAGTATTTGCAGAAAGTTGTCACCGCCCTGCACCGGGCAGGATGCATGGTCACCTGCCACACCTGCTGGGGACGGGATCCGGTGGACGCCATGTACCGTTACGGTATCGACTACCGTATGCTTGACAACATGGGCTTTGATGCCCTGATAGTGGAGTGCATCGGTGGGACGGGGGAACTTTTCGATCACATTTTCAAGACTCATTATGCAGTACCTTTTGACAATGTCATCAAAGCAACATCCCTGCTCACCCGTGCCTGTGCAGTAAAAACTCCGCTGCTTTACAACGACTGTACTCAGGATCTTACCGAAGGTTGGTCGGCACTCCGTCACCTGCCCATGTACCATGAAAAAGCGATTTTTGAATATTCACATCTGGGGATATATACAAAGGATGGCTTCAACCGGATATATGACGGGCGGCAGGTTTGTCTGGCAGATTCCCTCACCGCCAGTGAATGGCAGTGGCTGGCGGAACGCTGGGCGCTGGCACTTTCCGGTACTCCCGCCGGTTCTGCCGGTGGGGTGTATGTCTGGAGCACCTCCGCCTGTGACAATGAATTGAAGTACTTTATGCATCGCAAATTCATCCCGTCAGCGGCTATTCTCTACAATCTGCTGGCAAAGGGAGCAGATATAAGTTCCATTGTCAATATCGATGATCTCGGCACTCTGCCTGCGGGTACAACACTTTTTGCCGCCAATCCCGGTTTGTGGTGCGGGGAGGAACGCAACAAACTGGCATCTTATACCGGCGGTAAAGTGATAACTGCCGGTATACAGACACCGCCGGAAATCATTCCTGCCGGTTACGCAGATACTGCTGAACCGCTGAATTTTGCAGTGGAACACGGCTATACCGATCTTCCGGAGAGTGAATACGCACGAATAATGTCAGAACTGCCTGTACCGGTACTGCGTGTTTATAATGCCGGTAAAAACCCCGATGCTCCTTATTACCGTTTTTACGGATTCCCCCTTGCAGACGGCAAATTCCGCATACTTGTAAGCAATACCAACTGGAAATATATATATGGAGAAGTGATTTCAAACAAGGAAATGCAGAGCATGACCCCGGTAAACAACTTCCGTGGCAGACCGTTCTGGTTTGAGAAGCGTGAAGGCGAAGCCGGCAATTTAGTTTATTTAAGAGTTCCACCGTTGGGAACAGCGGTAGTGGATGCAGTATACAAATCATAACAAATGTTGTCAACAAAAAATAGTTAAGGGAGAAAGGAGATGTAGCCTTAACAACAGAAGTTAACAACAGAAGTTCGTCGTAAAAGTTAAAAAACAAGAAAGAAGGAACAAAAAATGAAGAAAAATTTTACTTTGATAGAACTCTTGGTAGTCATCGCTATCATAGCGATCCTTGCCTCCATGTTGCTGCCTGCTTTGAGCAAGGCCCGTGCCGCTGCACAGAATATCAAGTGCACCAGCAACGTCAAGCAGATGTG
>JAZSGI010000145.1:0-3933 GCA_045532655.1 Victivallaceae bacterium | reverse complement strand
TCGCTTGGCTCTGCGGGCTTGCTTCCGCTTGCCCGCTGTGGGGGAGCCTTGTTTTTGCTTAAGATTTCGGTGCAAATTTGGATCTTAATTCAGCTAAAGAACCATTATTTATTGCTTCTCTGATTTCAGCGGTCAGACGTTGGAAATAACGGGTATTGTGCAAACTTACCAACTGCAGACCAAGTATTTCTCCTACATTGAAAAGATGCCTTACATATGCTCTGGTGAAATTCCGGCAGCAATAACAGTCACATTCACTGTCGATCGGGGTGAAATCTTTTGCATAACGTCCTGCTTTTACTGGAAGTAATGAACCGTCACTCAGGAAGGCGCTGCCGTGACGCGCTAAACGGGTAGGCATTACGCAGTCAAACATATCCACGCCACGGGCTACTGCTTCCACTATCTGTCGCGGTGTACCCATGCCCATCAGGTAGCGGGGTTTGTCTTCCGGGAGCAGGGGGGCCGTCCAGTCAACTACCTGCAGCATTTCGTCTTCCGGTTCACCTACTGATACTCCGCCGATGGCATAACCGTCAAAATCCATGGCAACCAGTTCCCGGGCTGAATATTCCCGGAGATCTTTGAATATTGAGCCCTGCACAATACCGAAAAGACGCTGATTTTCTGCCAGTGGCTGTTCTCTGCTCGCTGCTTCCCAGCGCAAAGTTGTTTCCAGAGATTTTTCCGCTTCGCCATGGGTTGCAGGGTAGGGGGTACATTCATCAAATGCCATCGCTATGTCGCTTGCCAGAGTACGCTGAATAGCAATTGATTCTTTCGGCCCGAGAAAAAATCTTGTGCCATCGATGTGAGAGGCGAAAGTCACGCCGTCTTTCTGCATCTTTCTCAACCCGGACAGACTGAATACCTGAAAACCGCCTGAGTCTGTCAATATGGGTTTATCCCAGTTCATAAATTTATGGAGACCGCCTGCCGCAGAGATTATTTCCATGCCCGGCTTCAAAAACAGATGGTAGGTGTTACCCAGAATTATTTGTGCTCCGGTCTCTTTTATTTCGCGTGGTGCCAGAGCTTTGACTGTTCCACGTGTTCCCACCGGCATAAATACCGGGGTTTGGATCGTTCCGTGTGCGGTTTCAAGGATACAGGTACGGGCTGCACAATCTTTTGCTATATTTTTTACTTCAAATTTCACAGACTTGCCTCCGGAATCAACATTTCTTTTGCAATTTTGGCTGCTGTTTCTTCTTCTCCAAGGAGTTTTGCCGCAAGATAAGCAAGTGCAAAGGCGGCACCGGGACCACGTCCTGTAATAACTTTTCCATCTGCCACTGCAGGCATTTCAATAAAATTTATCCCTGAACAATATTTCTGACGTAATTCTGTTGATGGATACATGGTACATTTTTTCCCCCGCAGCAATCCGGCTTTGTGCAAAACCATCGGCGCAGCGCAGACAGCTGCTGTATAACGGTCAAGAGTAGACATTGCCTGCAATATTTTTTCCACTTGCTGGGAATTATAAAGATTAAGGCTGCCGGGCATACCACCGGGAAGAAAAACCATATCGTAATCTGACACATTTATTTTGGCGACCCCTGTATCACATTTTACTGTTATATTATGGGCTCCGACTGCTGAATCGCCAGTCAATGCCGCCAAATCTACCGTAAAGCCGCAGCGTCTCCAGAAGTCACAAGGTGCAAGAGCTTCCACTTCTTCAAAACCATCAGCAATAATTTCAAGGATTTTTTTGCTCATTTTTCATTTCCTCATTTGCTACTTGTAATATTTCATGCTATACTTTATCACATGAAAAAAATTTTGCAATTGTAAATAGTGATTGTATGATAGAAAAATTTGTTTTATCTCTTCTTGCCGAGCATGGACTGGCACGGAAAACAGCAGATGCTTATGCTGCTGATATCAGAGACTTCTTTGACAGAACCGGAATTGGTGTCTCTGATGATTTTTCCAGAGATGATATTATTGAGTATTTGTGCGGCTTGCGTGAATTGGGCATGGAAGCGGCAACTGTGGCAAGGAGACTTGTTGCGATAAAGGTTTTCTGCCGTTGGAAAGTTGAGGAAGAAATCTCTGATAAAGACCCTTCTGCCGGTTGCAATACCCCTAAATTATGGCGCTTCCTGCCGGACATGCTTACTACTGAAGAGGTCACAAGGCTTTTGGAAGTTTACCCTAATTCGGCAAAAGATCCCCTTGTTTTACGCAACAGAGCAATATTTGAATTGTTGTATGCATCCGGATTGCGGGTTTCGGAGGCTGCGGAACTTAAGTTGAGCAATGTGGATTTTGAAGAAGAAATGGTACGGGTAACAGGAAAAGGAAACAAAACAAGAATAGTTCCTGTAGGGCGCACCGCATTACGGATTTTGCGCCGTTATATCGAACTGGTCAGAGGGAGTCTTGCTGAAAAAGCTCCCGGAGTTCCTAACCTTTTTCTCTCCCGTACAGGCAAGCCCCTTGACAGGGAACGGATTTGGCAACTGGTAAAAGAAGCATGCTTGAAAGCTGGTATCGACAAAAACATTTATCCTCATCTTTTGCGCCATTCTTTTGCCACTCATCTGCTTGAAAACGGTGCTGATCTGCGTATTATTCAGGAAATGCTCGGTCACTCTGATCTTGCTACCACTGAAATATATACTCATGTCGATAGAAACAGACTGATGTCTGTTCATAAAAAATTCCATCCACGAGGTTGAAATTGAGAAAAAATACTGTGCAGAAAGATGATCTTGGCAAGGGGGAAACACATTGGCGTGAAATTATTATGAGAGGCATTGAGTCGGATACGCTCGATTACAAGTCTGCTTTGGATTGGAAAGCCCTGCCGCGCCATATGAAGGCAAAATTTGTCAGGCATTGTATTGCCTTTGCAAATACCAGAGGCGGCATGATCGTGATCGGGGTTTCGGAGGATGAATCCGGGCGGCCTGTTTTGAGAACCGGGCTGACTCCGGCTGAAGCTGCGGGATTCGATCCTTCTGCTGTCGGATCTTTTATCAACAGTTATGTTGATCCGCCTGTGGATATTACCATACACCGTCCGGAGCTCGATGGGAAGATATTTGCTGTTATCGAAGTGAAACCTTTCGCAGCTCTGCCGCATGTTTGTACAAAAGGTATTGCTGACGAATTGAATGCCGGGGTTTTGTATATCCGTACTGTTGATGCTTCAAGCAGGCCCGCATACCGTTCCGGCGAGATTCATGATCTGCTTATCCGGGCATTACGGCTGCAGCGGGAACAACTGGGACGATTACTCAAAGGGTTGTTATACGGAATACAGGGGGATACGGCACGTTCATCAGGAGATCTCTTTGAGGAACAGATGCTTCATGGCAGAAATTTTTACCGGCGACGTAAAGGGTGCGGCGGCTGCGAAGAAATCTTTGTTGAAGTATGTATCAGACCTGAAGAGTTTGAAGCAAAACGTTTTTCCATAAATGAACTCAGGCGGGCGGTTGGTGCCATGCCGGAAAGCGGGGAATGGTATACTACAAACACTTCGTTGCGTTATTGTGCCGGTGACGGGGGCGTTTTCGGGCAGCTTTCACGTTCCGGATTGTATCAACATATAGGCCGGGTTACTGCTTCGGCTGGCGGAATCAGGAATTTTCTGCAAAAAGCTGTAACCAGGGGGATCGCAACCTTGCGTAATGCCGGGTTATCCAAAGAATTGCTTGGTATTTCAGTTGCCTTGCATCCTGCCAACTGGAGCGAAAGCGGCGAAATAACCGTTGCTGATGAAGAAAATAACAGAAACTTATCAGGATTTGCAAATGAGTTGTCTGCTGTGACGGTATGGCACTCTGCAGTTGACTGGAGCTTGTATAAAGATGAATATACTGCAGATCTTGCAGTTTTGCTCCTTGATGAGTTTTCGTAGAGGCAATTTCAAAACTCCTCAAATTTGTCAAAGCGCCCTCGCTTCGATCTGACAAA
>JAZSGI010000005.1:0-7967 GCA_045532655.1 Victivallaceae bacterium | reverse complement strand
CACTGGCGGATAAGGTCGATACGTTCTGTGTAGGTGAAAAATGGGGTCTTCTCCGAATTGTGCGCCACCCCCACTATCACATGGTCAAAAAGTTTACTTGCTCGGTCAATAAGATCAAGATGACCGTTGGTCAGCGGATCAAAACTTCCGGGCAAAAGGGCGGTACGTTCCATAAAATAACCTGTAAATTACCTGTTCGACTTGAAATTTCTGTTTTTTATAATATACTCCACAAATGGATATTTTTCAAGAGAGGTAATTTCAAAAGTCATTCAAAAAATGGCAAAGATACCATTCGCAAAGAGCTGCAAAGGGTAGTTTGAGGTTGCTACCTGTAAGGTAACAGCCGAAAACGCTCCCTTTGTCAGATCGAAGCGAGGGCGCTTTGACAAATTTGAGGAGTTTTTAAATTGCCTCAAGAGACAATTTTTTTATGATATCAGATTTTTTAAAACTTCCCGCCGCTCCCGGCGAAAACGTATGCGTGGCAATAGGTGTTTTTGACGGTGTCCACCATGGTCACAGAAAGATCATGGCGGCTCTGGCAGAAATGGCGGCAAAACATAATGCAAAAGCAATTGCCCTGACCTTCCACCCGCATCCGAAAAGTGTTCTGGGTGGAACTCCGCCTCCCCTGCTCACACCCCTTGCCAGAAGGATAGAGCTTTTGCGTGATGCCGGTGCCGATGCTGCCGGTGTAATTGATTTCACCCGTGAATTCGCCTCCATGCAGCCGGAAGTCTTTTTGCACAATCTGCTTCACAACAATGGCGGGTGCCATGTTTGCGGCATTGCTGTAGGCTCCAACTGGCGTTTCGGCTGTCAGGGGAAAGGTACCCCGGCCATGTTGACAGCGGCAGGGATCAGGGAGGGGTTCCAGTTCCGCAGTGTAACTCTTCTTACCGCTGCGGGAGAAAGGATCAGCTCAAGTCTTATCCGGCAGAAGGAAGCCGCGGGAGATCTGCCGCAGGTTCGCAATTTGCTGGGGCGCAACCACGAACTGTACGGCAAAGTGGTACGTGACCTGCATATAGGTTCGACCCTGCTGGGTTTTCCCACTGCCAATATTTCGCTGGAAGCAGGGGTCCCGCCGCCGGACGGCGTTTATGCCGGATTGCTTGACGGGATGCCTGCGGCAGTGAATATTGGAGTTTCGCCGAGCGTGGAAGCCAATGGTCTGCGCCATCGTATTGAAGCGCATATCATTGCTGAAAAGGTTGAATTGAGCGGTATGGATGTCAGGCTTGAGCTTATACAGAAGATCCGGGATGAGCAGAAATTCCCGTCTTTTGACGCTTTGAAAGAGCGGATAGCAATGGATATTACTGCAATTAAATCGATTTTATCCCAATACTTCAAGGGAAAAATTTGAAAATTACGCTTTTTGCGCTATTTTATATTATAAGTCCGAATATGTATGTAACTAAATGAATTGAGGTTTTTATCATGTGCCAGAGATTGACAGGGAAAGTTGCTGTTGTTACCGGCGGTGCCAGAGGTATCGGCCGGGCCATTTGCGAAAGACTTGCCGCAGAAGGTGCCGCACTTGCCATCGTTGACATCATGCAGGATGTTGCCGAACAGGCATGTACCGAATTGACCGCCCAGGGCATCACCGCCAAAGCCTATGCCGCCAACGTTGCCAAATTTGAAGATGCCGAAGCAGTCATCAAACAGGCTGTTGCCGATTTCGGCCATGTTGATATCCTTGTCAACAATGCCGGTATCACCAAAGACAACCTGCTGCTGCGCATGAGCGAAGCCGAATGGGATGCCGTTATAGCAGTCAACCTCAAAGGCACCTTCAACATGACCAAGGCAGTTGCCCGTCCCATGATGAAAACCGGCGGCAAGATCGTAAATATCGCCAGTGTTGTCGGCCGTATGGGCAATGCAGGACAGGCCAACTACTCTGCCAGTAAGGCAGGCGTTATCGCCCTGACCCAGACCACTGCCAAAGAATTTGCCAGCCGCAACATCATGGCCAACGCAGTTGCTCCCGGCTTCATTATCACTGACATGACCGGCGTCCTTCCGGAAGCTGTCCGGGAAAACTTCCTGAAAGTCATTCCCATGAAGCGCGGCGGTACTCCTGCCGATGTTGCCAACGTGGTTGCCTTCCTTGCCGGACCGGATTCCGATTACGTGACCGGACAGGTGATCAATGTTGACGGCGGTATGCTGATGTAATCTGCTGTAAACTGTATTGTTACCGGATATTCTCAATTGGAGGGTATCCGGTTTTTTATTGGCTGGCACATTCGGAACGATATCAGCGTTTGCATACAGTATTACAGCGGCACAGTTTGTGATGCAGCATAAAGGGCTGCGGCATTTGCCGTTTCTCCAACTGTGCCAACAGGGAACTCATTGCCGATGCCGCCAGTTTACCGACCGGGCAGGAGGCTGCTCATTGTTTTATCAAGCTCCTGCCCGATCTGGATTGGGATAATCAGCGGACTTTGCTGAACTGTTTATCGGCAAATGCCATGGCGTATACTATGGCATTGTTCCAGTATTCACCGGTATGCGCCCCGGGCCGGACAATGTAATCGTGTTTCACGCCCTGGTCCAGCAACTGGTTGTGAAGATCAAGATTGACCTGAAAGAAGAAGTCATCAATACCGCAATCAAGGGAAATCGCCAGATCTCCGTCCTTCAGTTCCCTGGCTGCATTGATTACAGTATGTTCCTCCCAGTTTGCCATGTGCCTATCCTGCGTACCAAGCAGTTCATTCAAGCCCCAGTTGCCGGGGAACGGGCGGATATCCACGCCGCCGGAAAGAGCAATGGCACTGGCAAACGTATCCAAATTGTTGATCGCTATCCACATTGCCCCGTGCCCGCCCATGGAAAGACCGCAGGTTGCACGGGCGTTTCTGTCCCGTACAGTCCGGAAATTGGCATCGGTCCACGCTACGAGTTCCGTACCGCAAAAGGTCTCATATTTGACCGCAGGGTCCACAGGGCTGTCAAAATACCAACTCAAAGCACCGTCAGGACAAACGATTATTGTCTGAAAACGGTCGGCTTCTTTCTGACACTCCGGCAATCCGTACGGCCATGCGACATGATTGCCCCCTGCCCCGTGATAAAGATACATCACAGGATAAGATCCCCCGTCGTTATCTGCATATGAATCAGGCAGAATAACATTTACTTTCACATCTTTGTCCATGGCTTCACTGCGAACCTGATATTCGGTTACTGTTGCGGCAGTAAGCGCCAGAGATGCGATCATGACTCCGATAACGGCTGATAACTTCATTGCTGTTCCTTTCTTTTTTTACAATATCGGATGCTGCCACACCGGCAGATCATCTTTTGCACAAGGGCCGATATATTCAATATCAAATGCGACCCATGAATCATCATCTTTGAGTTCCAATGCAAAGGTATGACCGTTGCTGTGATCCGTTTCCGGCTGGGCATTTCTTATAACACATACTCCATCATAGTACATGGATACCCTGCCACCTGCAATATAAATATCAACATTGACAGGGCGGTCAGTCACAATATAGTTCCTGCCGAAAGCTCCGGGAGAAACCTCGCAGGTATCAAGGAGATCGTATTGATTGAGTTTTTCGATCACCCATCCGCCCCAGTGATAGATATTGGCACTGGTTCTGTGGAAACCGTTGGAAAGTTCAACTCCGTCAATATAAAACTTGAAATTGTTATTATGCCGGAACTGCATTCTGATATTTATATTGTCCGGCAGAGTACCGTTGTAAGCGATAAAAGCTCTTTTCTCTTCTGTTGTCAGACCGTACTCAAGACCGCTTCCGGCTACAGGGGCAAATCTGCCGGCTTCTATCTTCCAGTCGGCAGGGTCAAAATCACTCTTTGCCGTCAGCGGTACAGGGGCAGGAACATCGGCTTTCATCCGTACAGGATCGGGAAGATCAAGGGCAGAAGCATCGGTGGACACGGGAGCTATCCAGTAAACATGCATTTCTTTTGTATCCATGGAATATTTCAGTATCCCGTCCCTGAAGTCCGGAGTTTCATCTCTTGTAAGGCAGCGCACCTGCAACTCTTCGCCGGGAAACATTCCGGAAATATCCATCTGCGCCTCCTGCACACCGTCATAAACGAGGTTGCCGGAAATAAGAATTGCCTCTTTTTCCGCCAGATAATAAGATGTACAGAGGGTATTTTCTTTCTTGTGCTTTATATGGGGCTGTTCCGCAGTATAGGCATAGAACCTTGCGTCAGGATTGCGCCGGGTTATATCAAGGAATTTGTTCCAGTTCGGTCCGAGGGCACATGCCGTGACGATACCATGCGGCAGACTCCATGCCTCTGCTCTGCGGAAGGGATTGCTGAATGTACCGTCGGCGAATGCCTGAAACCACAGGATGCCCTGATACCCGAAAGGATATCCGGAATAAACCACCGAAGCGACATCAGGCGGCAGCAGATACCCGCTGCGGTAACGGCTGAGCTGTTCCCCCTCAAGGAAGAAGTCACAATGGGAAAAGTGTACCAGACTGAATCCTCCCCCGGTATGATGCCAGATGGGATTTCTGATGCCGCGGGAATCAAAAATCCCACGCAAACGTTTCATATATGACCGCTGCCCGGCAACAGCTCCATCGTGCCAGCTGCCGTCCCATTGTGCCGGCAGGAATATGGAACAGGGATGATTCATATTAAGACACCAGAAAGGCACTGACGGCCCATCCAGATAAACTCCACCGAGACCGGATTCCTCCACGATCTGCTCGATTTTCCCCAGCATGAATTCCCCCACTTCCTCCCGGAAACAGATAACTGAACAGGGAACACCCTTGCCGGGGTCGTAGCCACGCTGATACCACGGGCGGCGGGGATAAGCGGTAAAGTTGGCAGGATATTCAGCAAATTCAGGGGCATTTTCCGCCATTACCTGCCCGAAATAGATATAAAGATCCTTCCCCTGAGCTTTGGCATTGTTGGCTCTTTGTTTGATTTCAGGGATTTTTTTCGTGTCAGGATAAGACTGGTAATCCGACCATCCCTCAAACCAGAGATCTGCTTTCAGCGGCGGGATGTAATCGTTGCGGAAAGGAGTGAACTGCAGGTGGAATTCGTAAACATTGTCCGGCGGCGGCCGCACTCCGTCCTCCGATACGATGGTGACGACGATCTCATCGCCATTGATTTCAAGCTGCCGCCCGTTGGGTGCAGAATAAAAAAGATAATGTCCGAAGGTAAAGATAACACCGCCGTCACGGTTACCCACCCAGAAATCATCCCGCATATTGCCGCGGTAACCGCAGCCGCCGATTTTTACAAGGGATTGCGCACTGCCGGTCGTCAGATACTGCGCCATGCCCTCGGCAAGGGGAATACGCAAACGGAGAGTATCAGGAACGGTATCATATCCGCCAGTGATACGGGCACGGACAGTCATGAAACCATCGTATTCGGTATGAGTTTTCACTTCCACTCCGGCTTCTGCGGCAGAAAACATATCAACGGCAGTTACCGTATTACTGCAATCGGCACGATCATTTACCGGCAGGATTTCACCGTCTTTTTCGAATTCAAGAGTGACCGGTCCGGCAAGTACCTCCAGTCCGCGGCAGTTTTCAACGGCCTGCGGCAGCATACCACTACCGTAATCGATCGTCATGTGTTCAAGTTTGAGAATGCCGTTTTCAAAAACCGGGGATGACCATGGATAGGGAACTTTGTCGTCCAGATACTCTATTGCAGTACCTGTTTTCCATGTTGCGGGAGCTTTTGCTGCGAATTCCTTCCGCTGTACCACCTGCCCGTTACAGGTCAGAACGGCAGAAAGTTTCGTACCGGCAGGAGAATCAACAGGTATTACAAGGCGGGTGGGCCAATAGCGGGAACCTTTATCAGAAACGTTTTTGCCGTTTACTGTCAGCACGATATCTGCGCCCTGCCATCCGGATTTGAATTCGGCGGCGATTTCTGCTGTTGCCGGGTAATATTCTATATCGGCACGGCCGATTTGCGGGATCGCGGTATTTGCGGCAGCGGGAGCAGTATACTCTGTAAGTTCCTCCACGGTTGCTTCGCTGTTTTGTTCAAAATCAAGGAATTCAGCTTTTGCCATTGGCAGCTGGCTGTATCCTCCGAAACTCGGCAGGTGCCATCCGTAGCGTTCGCCCCGGTAAAAACGGAAGAGGTTGAAATAAGTCAGCGGATTGCTCCGCCAGTCGTATCCGACAGTACTGAAAGGAATACTGAAAAGAACTGCCCAGCCATTTTCTGCCGGTACAACTGTGTAATCAAATTTGCTGTTTTCAAGAGGGGTTTCATCGTAGCGGCGGTTGGAAGCTCCGGCGAAATTTACTGTCATTTCGTAAGTATGTGCACATTTACCCAGTTCGGCGTATGCACCGTCATAGCCGCCCATGGTAAATTTGGTACCGAATTTGCCATCCAGACCGAAAACGATCTGAACAGATTCATCAAGCGTCAGGTCGTCATGACTTTCCCGATCAAAAGCCATGGCATTGGGAAAATCATTTTCATAACAATATGCCGCAGCCCAGAGGTTTTCTCCGTCATGAAAAAGATAAAAAGCAGTGGGAACAGCAATTTTGCCCATCCCTGTACAGCTGGAAAAGGTGGTTATTACAGCTGCGCCATTCCAGTATTCCGGCAGGAAATACTCTGCAGAGGCAAGTTCATTTGCCTTCTCCGCTGTTATGCGGGGGATTTTAACCATAGGTTCAGCGCAAACACAGACACAGCAAAGCAGCAAAAGCAGAAGAGAAAAAAACTTTGTATTCATAAATTATCACCTTTTTTATGCAATATTTCTCCGTTTATACAGGGAAATATAACACTCGTTGAGCTGAAAGTCAAGTATTTCCCCCCTTAAAAACCAACAAAGATTGTATAACAAAAGCCCGTTCCCAATCGTTATCCAATCAGAAACGGGCGTAATTGCAGATTTACCCCAAAACTGAAATTACATCAGATCGAGTAGTTTGTGAGGAGATCACGATCTCCACCTTCCCGTGCGCCGGGCTTGGGATCTTTCACATCCTGAACGTGTCCATCACCATAAATGCCGTTACATTTATTATTATGACGCCAAAGTTCGTGATCACCATAGCCGCCCGGATCAGAAGCATTGTCATATCTGCCATCTGCAATAATATAACCGGTAGCTTTCATAGTTGTAATCGGAACAATTGCCGCCCAAAGTCCCGAAACGCCATTATAGTTTGAAGTTTTTGGCGCCCTGTAATAAGTTTCAGGTGCGAGACAAAAGCCAAAATGACTGGTATAGATACCGGGTGAACCGGCAGGACAGGTGTTATATATCCCCTGTGCACCGGGCAAATACCCCCACGAGTCAAAATAATAACACCATGCTGTTTTATAACTTAATTCAGGATAAGTGGCACCGCGGAACATGATCACCTGATCCTCATTATCATTGGCATACAGCATAAGAGTAAGTCCCCAGGTTTTGAGGTTCCCTTTGCATTTTATCTGCTGGGCGGCGGCACGGGCCTTACTTAAAGCAGGCAACAACATGGAGGCGAGAATTGCGATGATTGCGATAACAACCAGCAATTCAATGAGTGTAAAAATCTTTTTCATTTTTTCCCTTTCAACAAAATCCTTTTTAATACAAAAACGCAAAACTTTTATTGTACAGTATCCCTCCTTTCTGATACTGACCTTTACTGATCCGGCAATATCATTTCAAAATCATGCCTGACCATGTGAATTATCGCTAATTCACAACAAGAATAATATATCATAAGATTCAACAATGTCAAGTGGGGAAAATGTTTTTTATGAAATAATTTCAGAAGTGACGATTGCAAAAGTAAGAAATTGCGTTACGTAAACACCGCATGAGGCAATTTCAAAAGTCATTCAAAAAATGGCAAAGATGCCATTCGCAAAGAGCTGCAAAGGGTAATTTGAAGTTGCTGCCTGTAAGGTAACAGCCGCTTGTCCCGCCGCAGCTTTATGCGAAG
>JAZSGI010000180.1:0-20416 GCA_045532655.1 Victivallaceae bacterium | reverse complement strand
AGGTAATGATAAAAATAAAAATGAAGAAGGTATTGTTGCTGAAAAAGACCGTCGTGCCACTATCACTTTCACTCCGGAAGACGGAAGTGAAAGTTTCTCCATTGTTATTTACAAGAAGGCACCTGCCTATTTTGCCGAAATGCGTGTACCTCTCCATGGCCTTGCTCTGGAAGACGGCCGTGCAGTAAAGGAAGGGGACCGCATTACTATGGGCAACAACTATATCGGTCTGGTGCAGTATGTTGTGGTCAGCAGTGTTGTTGAATATGATGATGATTATGAAAAGGACATCGGTCGCATTACTCTCCGCGAACTTACTCTTGACGGACAGATACGGGAAAACAGACCTGATATTGTGATCGGCCCGAGATCGCAGGTTCCGGAATCAATGCTGGTTCAGGAAAACTATTACGGAAATGAGTATTATATGAACGGCGGTTACTACGGTGGTATGCTTCCCGGCACCTACTGATAGTAAGAGTTGTCATCATAATTAAAGTCGAATATAAATAATAAACAAATAAAATAACAGAACTGGAATGAAAAAGATGCGAGGAATCAGAGAGACAAGAAAGACAGCTGTTTCTGCCAAGGCAGGGCTGTTGGGTCTGGCTCTGGCCGCACCCATTTACGGTATGGCTGCTGATGCAGTTGCTACCGGAAATGCTGCCGTCGGAGTGCTTACCGAGCGCGAAGCCAAGTTTAATGAACTGCTCCGTAAAGGGGAGCAGGCCAAAGCATTGGCTGTCGAACAGAGATTTAATGAAGCTGACAGGCTTTATAATGAGCTTATCAGGGAACTCACTGTTACGCCCGGTGATGCCGCTGCTGAAGAATTGAAGAAAATGGTTGCCGAACACGGAGCCTTGAAGGTTCAGTGGGGCAGAAGTTTTCTCAACCAGGCTAGAGAGCTTTACAACAATAAGGAATATGCTAAAGCCAAGAATATTGCTGATCAGGCAATTCTGGTTGATTTGAACTGCCAGCAGGAAGTTGATGATTTCAAGAGCCGTTGCGACAGTGCAATAAAGGCCGAAGAATACCGTCAGAGTGTCAGTTCTGTCGAGGTCATGGCTCCCACTTTTGCTGAAAATCAGCAGAAGATCGAGGAACTTATGCTCCGTGCCGCCGGTTTCTATGAAGCAAACGCTCTTGAGGAAGCCCGTGCAACCTGCGAAGCAATTTTCCGTCTTGATCCTTATTACGCCCCGGCGGCAGAATTGCTTGAACGTGTTTATGAACGTCTCTACACCTATGGCAGTGCCAGACGCAATACTGATTTCCGTTCCATGTTTGCTTATATGAGCTGGAACTGGGATATGCCTGTATTCCCTGACCAGTCTGATTCTGTTCTTGCCACACTGCCCATGGAATCTGCTTCCGCTACCGGCGTGATGAGCAAACTTGATCATATCGTCATCGACAACTTCCAGGTTGAAGATATGACGATCTCCAATGCTCTCAAAACTTTGGATAAGCTGGTCAAGAGTTATGACAAGCAGGGAACCGGTGTTGAGTTCCTGACCACTCTGTCCAAGGAAGATATCGAAGCGCTTCCCAAGATCACTCTTGATTTGCACAACATTCCTGCCAGCGAAATTCTCAAATATATCTGTATGCTTACAGATACCAAGTTTTTCGTTGATAAATCCGGTCGTATCAATATCAACTTTGCCGGTGAAATGGAAGAGGAGGAATTCACCATCCGCAGTTCTGTTGTCACCCGTATCTCCCGCGGCAAGATCCGTCCTCAGGATGGTGTCCCCGGAATGCCCGGAATGCCCGGTATGCCCGGTATGGCAGGTGAGGGAATGCCCGGCACTGGTTTGACTCCGTTCAATCCTGCCGCAGCCGGTATAAATGACGGTTCTGTTTCCGAGTCCGGTCAGCTTCCCTTCGGTGCTGCAGGTGCTTTGAGCGGAGCCGGCGGTGTCGGCAATGCAGCTCCCGGTTTCGGAAACAATTTCGGCGGTAATACCTTCCGTTATGAAGATGCAGATGCAGTTTCTTCCGGTCTTACCGGCAGAACCCCCGGTGTCGGTGCCAAGAAAGACAGTGACAGCAGCAGCCGCAGCAGCAGCCGTAACAACGGCATGGGCGGTTCCGGATTCGGCAGCCGCAACAATGGCATTGGCGGCGCAGGTGGCATCGGCGGAGTTGCCGGTACGGGCAATTCCGCAAGTGGAGCTCTCTCCAATCAGCAGAATGATATTTCATCCCTGCAGCGCGGTTCCGTTGAACTGGCACAGGAAGAAGAAACCATTGATTTCGCTGAGCTCGAAGAATTCTTCACCAACCATGGTATTCCTTTCGACGGCAAAAATACAACTATTGTATATAACCCCATTTCCAATACCATTACTGCCCGCAACACCTCTGCCAACCTGAGCAAGATGGCAAAACTTCTCAATGTCCTCAATGCCCAGGAACCCATGGTGTTGATCGAAGCCAAGATCCTTGAACTCTCTGAAGTCGACGTGGAACAGCTGGGCTTCAACTGGTTCCTTGAAATCTCTCAGCGTAACTATGATGGTGATACCAACATTGATTATTCACAGCCCGATAATCCCATCCGCAACAATGATTCCTACACTCTGCTGGATGGTCTGAAGATATTCCCCAACTTCGGTGAATCCCTTTTCGGCGATGATTACGATGTTGACCTTTCACTCTCCATCAACGCAGTCAGCCAGAATAAGAACGTGGAGGTTATCAACGCTCCCCGTCTCGTTACCACCAACAATACCGAAGCTGTTATCAACGTCACCGAAACCAGATATTACCCCACAGACTGGGAATATGATGATGACGAGGACAGTGAAGACAGCGATTCCAACAACAGCTGGGGCAACGGTGAGGATACTGAACTCAAAGCTCCTGAACCCCAGTTTGATGACGGCGGTACTGATCTGGGGATTGAGTTCCGCGCCCTTCCGCAGATCGACAGCGATATGGCGACCATTACCCTTTCGCTCAATATCTCTACCAAGAGTCTTGCTGAAAAATGGCATTATCCCGGCGGTTATGACCAGCGTGTCTATCAGATCGAAAACGGTCCCACCGGTACCCCTGAGGCAACTCTGATCCAGCGTATGGTCACTGATATCTGGATGCCCGTTTATGCAGAGCGTTCACTCAGTGCCAAGGTGCGTGTCTATGACGGCGAAACCATCGTCATCGGCGGCATGATCGACAGTTCCACCGAAAACTACAGCGACAAGTGGCCCATCCTCGGTGACATTCCGCTTCTCGGTCGTCTTTTCCGTCAGCAGAATGACCGTGCCATCAAGGGTAATATGCTTGTTTTCATCACAACCCGTCTGGTCAACGATGACGGTGTGCCGCTCCGCAATGAGCGCACTCTCCGCGGTGTCCCGACCTTTAAGAACTGACAGGAGGAACATTAATGTATATCAATATATCTGAAAGGACCTTCCGTCTGATGCTGGCGGGAATGGTCGGGGTGACAGCCGGCGAGCTTCTGGCCCAGGATGCTGTAAAGGCTGCCGCTGACAGTGTGTCTCGTTCCATCGTTGCCATTGAGGCCGATTATGAGGTGCTTGAAAATGATGCCGATGTGCTTATGCGCAGTGCAAATGATTTCCTTGTACAGCGCAGATACGAGGAAGCTGCCAAAGTCTATCTGCAGGCTCTGGAACTTCTCAAGAAGCTCGAAATCAACGGACCCGAAGTTTTCGGTCCGAAGGTCACCGCATGTCAGGAACTCATTGCCAAGTGCTATGAATACCGTGCTATAGATCTTATGTCTGAAGCCGATGAAAAGGCTCATCAGACCGACTATAATGCGGCAATCAAACTTCTGCAGAATGCCATGGAGGTTTATCCTCCCTATCAGGAACGTCTCGCCGAAGAAATCGAATACTACAAACGTGTAGCCGCTACTGATGCCCGTGTGCAGGAGATCGCCAATCTGATCCCCGATGCGGCAGAAAAGAAGCGCAGTATCGAAATCTCTATGGAGAGAGGTACCCGTCTCCTTGAAGCCGGAGATATCGACGGTGCCCGCAAGAATTTTGAATCTGTTCTCCTGCTTGATCCCTACAATGTTGTTGCCAACCAGCGTCTCAACGTGATCAACCGCCGCATTGAAAAGGCAGCGGAAAAGAGATTTGAAGCCGACCATGCCGGTTACATGGCCCGTGTCTCCTGGACCGGCGTCCTTGATATCGTGCAGGATCGTGAAGCCGCACGCAACAACATCCTCAAAAATACCACTGCAATGACCGGCAGCCAGCCTCAGGGTGCTGCGCTTATGGACAAAATGCAGGATATTATCATCCCCAAAGCTGACTTGAGCGAACTTACCCTTGATCAGGCCGTCAAACTTCTCCGCAACTATGCAGAAAAGTATGATCCCTCCGGGAAGGGTGTAAACTTCCTTGTTCGTCCTGACAGGGTCGATCAATTCAGCAATGCTGCCATGAATGGTCCTGCCGGACTCGGCGGTCTTCCCGGCGCTTCAACCCGTGCCAATGTTCCCGGCGGTTTCGGCGCAGCCAACCGTGGCAATGCTGCCGGTGGTTTCGGCGCAGCCAACCGCAATGCTGCAGGTGGTTTCGGTGCAGCCAACCGTAATGCTGCAGGCGGTTCCGGCGCAGCCAACCGTAATGCTGCTGCTCCCGGTGCTGTACCCGGCGCAATGCCCGGTGCTATGCCCGGTGCTATGCCTGCCATGCCCGGTGCAGTCAACCGCAATCTCCCATTCGGTGCAGCAGCCGTCAACAATCCCAATATGATGATGCCTGGTGCAATCGATCCCATGGGTTTGCAGGATGGTCTTTACGCCGGAAGTTTCGGTGCTGAACCTGCCAAACTTATCGGTGAACTGGTTCTGCCCAGTAACTTTGAAGTCACCAACGGTGATTTGAGCTATATCGCCGAAAAGATTTGCGAAGCCCTCGACATTCACGAACCCATCATTGATAACAACACTGTTATCTTTGCTGCCAAGAATTTCGATGACGTTGAGCTGGAAACCGCTCACGTACCTATTGATCAGAGTACTTTGCAGGAACTCGGCGGCAACTCTGCCCGTATCAAGCAGTATCTTGAACGTTCCGGCTGCGAGTTTGTTGGCGATGCCAAAGTCACCTATGACTCATCTCTCCGTCTGCTCTCTGTCACCAACACTCCCAAACAGCTTGCCAAAATCATGGCTATCGTCGACAAGAGCCGTCCGGAAGTCCCGCAGGTGATGATCAACGTCCGCTTTGTGGAAGTTCGTGAAAACGTTCTTAAGGAACTTGGCTTCAATTACAACATCAGCCGTAACGTTACCAACGGTAATCACCGTGGCCGTTTGGAGTTTGATTCCTTTGATACCTCCAGCATCCTCACCACACTCCATGATGAAGATGATGAGATCATGGATACTATTTTCTCTGTAAACGGCAGTCATCGTGATTACGATAAAGATGAGAACGGTGCCAAAGTCCTTATCGGCGACTATTCATTCTCTGCCAACGTCAATGCTCTGGATCAGCTGGACGGCAAAGATATCCTCTCTGCTCCCAGAATCCTTACTTTGCACAACACCCCTGCTTCTATCAGCTTCCTCCGCGACACTCCTGTGCCGGACTGGGGCGAAGATGATGAAGATGATGAAGATGAGGATGATGACAGCTCCAGCTCCAACTCCAACACCAATACCGGCGGCGATAACCAGCCCACCATCTATGAGTGGGATTCCGGTCAGCCCAGCTTCAATTACGAGGCTTATGGTATCACCCTTAACGTCACCCCCATCGTTGATCTCAAAACACGCCGTATTGAGCTGAATATGAATCCTGTGGTGACCGCTCTTGTAGGTTGGGACTCATATGTTACTGAAAACGAATCTGCACTGATCGAAGAACTCCCCGATGATGTTATCTACAAGCCCATCACTACACGCCGTGAGATCCTCACCAATGTTGTTGTTCGTGACGGCGAGACCATCGTCCTCGGCGGTATCATCACTGATGAAACCACCATCAACCACTCCAAGGTGCCGATCCTCGGTGACATTCCGCTCCTCGGCCGTCTGTTTCGCAATGAGAACAGGGACTCCACCAAGATGAGCCTGTTGGTCTTTGTGACCTGCCGTCTTGTGGGACCGGATGGCGCACCCATGTACACCCAGCCTGTTAACGGCATGGCATCGTTCCCGATGATCCAATAATGTTCCGTTGAAGGAACTTTCGCCCCGGGGCAGATGGAACTGCTTCGGGGTTTGCATTTCAATGAGGAAAACAAATGAATATTTACGAAAAATTCAAAGAATATTACGGTGTCGCACCGGAAGCAGTTGCCGCCGCTCCAGGCAGACTTGAGATCCTGGGTAATCATACTGATTACAATGAGGGATTTGTTCTCAGCTGCGCAGTCGGGCAGCGGACTTTTTTCGCTTTGCGTAAAAAAAGCGGTAATGAATGCCGGATCGTTGATTTCCGTTCCGGTTCAACTGCTTCTTTTGATCTTGATAAAATCGATACTCCTGCTCCCAGAGATTGGAGCAATTATATTAAAGGCGTGATCGTCGGATTGTGGAAAAAAGGTTTTTCCATCTCTGCATTTGATGCCGCTCTTTTCAGTGAGGTTCCTCTCTCTGCCGGAATGTCAAGTTCAGCAGCCTTTGAAACCTCTGTCGGTTTTGCCTTTGCCCATGCTTACGGTATTGAGCTTGACAAAGCTGCCTGGGCACGATTGGGACAGGGGGTTGAAAATGATTATCTCGGACTTAAAACCGGACTGCTGGATCAGTTCAGTTCCATTTTCGGTCAGAAAGATTCACTTATCCTTTCCGATTTCCGTTCCGTTGAAGTTTTGAAAACTGTGCCTCTGCCGCCCGGATACCGTCTTGTCGTGGTCAACTCCATGGTAAAGCACAACCTTGTTGATTCCGAGTACAATACCCGCCGTCAGGACTGCGAAAGTACTGCTGCGGTACTTAACCGTAATTTCCCACGCATTAAAACTCTCCGGGATGCGACAGAAGCTGATCTTGACAGCATCAAGGAGCAGATATCCCGTCGGGAATACCTGCGTGCAAGTCACGTTATCGGCGAATGCCGCCGTGTTGCAGAGGGTGTTGCCGCTCTTGAAGCCGGTGATGTGGAGGCTTTCGGTAAACTGCTTTTTGAATCTCATGAAAGCAGCCGTACCGCTTTTGAAAACTCCACGCCGGAGCTTGATTATATTGTCGAACTTGCCCACTCAATTCCCGGTGCTTTGGGCGCCCGTCTTTCCGGCGGCGGTTTCGGCGGTATAACCATTCATCTGGTCAAGTCACAAGATGCAGAAGAATATGCCGCCCGCATTGCTGAAGCCTTTGCTCTCAAATACAATGTCAAGGCGGAAACTATTCTTTGTGATATCGGTGAAGGGGCAAAATTGGTATTTCCATAAGCATTTTTCGCCTTTACATTTGCATTTTCCCCGTTTAGAATGTATTTTAAATAAGCAGTTTATTAAAACAAAGCAAAAAAACTAATGGAGGCCGAAATGGGTCAGCAACATCGCAAAGTCGCAAAGCGCATCCGCCGCAAGAATTATCTCGAACGCTGCAAAGCAAAAGTTCGTGAGATTACCAAGGCAAAGAAAAAGTAAGACCTTTTCCCGTGTCTTATCCCGCCGGTCTTCCTTCTCAGGGGGGCTGGCTTTTTTGTGTGAGGCTCTCTTTTTGTAGTGGCGAGGCTTTCTTTTTGTAGTGGTGAGGCTTGCTTTGTGTGCGGAATCGTTTTTGTTGACAGATGGAGTATGAATGAGGTGTTATTATGAGTGTTCCTGATGAATTATTTGATATTTATTCTCCCGATGGTAAACATACCGGCACTGCACGGCGTTGTGAATGTCATGGCAATCCATCTCTTATACACAGATCCGTCCAGATTTTTGTTTTTTCCCCTGACGGCCGTATCCTGCTGCAGAAGCGTTCTGCTGCCAAAGATATTCAGCCTGGACGTTGGGATACTTCTGTAGGCGGACATCTGGCTTGCGGCGAAGATTATCCTGCTGCTGCCATCCGGGAAATGAGTGAAGAACTTGGTATTGCCGACGCAGATAAACTCAAACTGGAACACTTTTTTGACATTGCCATACGCAATGAGATCGAGTCTGAGGATGTCAGGGTTTTCCGTACCGTCTGCGGCGGACCTTTTTTCTGCCAGCAGGAAGAGATAGATGAGCTGCGTTTTTTCTCCCCGCAGGAACTCCTTGACCCGGAATTGCAGAAAACCTTTACCCCAAACCTTGTCAATGAATTGAAAATCATCTTCCCGGAGGGGTTATAATGGCACTTGAAATCGAACGGCGGTTCCTTGTAAGCAATGATTATGTTCCAACTTCATCTGCCGCTGCAGTGGTCATGCGGGCCTGTTATCTGCACGCAGAGTCCGGGATGACCATCCGTGTCAGACTTGAGGGCGAAACCGCTGTAATAACCCTTAAACAGCGTAATTCGGCTGTTGAGCGTACTGAATTCGAGTACCCCATTCCTGTTGAGGATGCTTTGTATATTATGGAACACTTCCCTTTGCAGGGAAGCGTTGTCTGCAAAACCCGTTATTTTGAAATGTATGGCGGCAGGGAATGGGTCGTAGATATTTTTGAAGGAGAGAACGCTCCTTTGCGGATAGCAGAAGTCGAATTGGAAGATGCCGCTGCAGCAGTTGCCATTCCTGAATGGGCCGCCGTGGAGATCACAGGGGATGATTCTTACTCCAATGCAGCGCTGGCACAGCATCCCTTTGGTGTCAGAGGTCGATAAAGAGCAGTTTGTCCCACTTCATCCCGGTAAGAGCCTCCATGGTTTCCTGTGTTTCCGGTTCAACCGGGTCGGTACGGTACGCCTCTCTTGCCATAAGTATTGCCTCTTTCCGGTCGCCCAGTGAGTAATACTCTGCAGTTTTCATAAGATATTCCCATGCCTTGTTGTTGGCGGCTGTTGTGGAAAAGCGGAATACCTGTACACCGCCCGCAGCTTTCCGGTAGTTATCCGGGAAAAGAACCCGCCGGAAACACAATGTGGAATATTCTCTGTCCTGTACCCGTTCCAGCAGGCTTACCGGCGCATCAGCAGCTATATTCACGGCATTTGCCATATAGCGGTAACTGTAAATATGCCACGGATCAGCAGATTGTCCGGTGCGGAGAAAAACATAATCAGCCTGCACCCCGTTGCAGAATCCGGCGAAATCAGCTATATTGCCCATATAAAGCAGTTCAATATACTTTTGAGTTGTTTCCCTGACCCGGCGCAGTTCAAATTTCGGTTGAATTGCGATTTTTGTACCGGCATATCCGGTAAGCAGGCTGCCAAGCTCAAAATCTGCAAGGATGGTTGCATTTTCAATATGTGCTTCCCGTGCCGCTGCAACTGTTTCCGCCAGTGCCGGCAGTCCCGGAGAATAATGTCTGTTCCCGAAACTCTGTACTGCTTCCGCCGTGGGAACAACGATTATCCACAATCCCAGCCACGCATACTTCCAAAATCTGCTTCTGATTTTTCTGCAGCCGCCGGCAGCACAGTAAACGCACCACGGCACCAGAAAGACTGCAGCAAGTTCATGAAAACGCACCATGAATATAAATGTTGCAAAGAAGAGCATTGTAACAGCAGCATAATCGGCAAATATCCTGTTTGCGCCTTTCCAGTGCTTCCGCATGAGCCAGAGGGTGGATAAAAATGCGGCGGGAAGTGCTGCCGGGAAAAATGTTTTCAGAAGGTACCAGTCTGCAGAATGCAGTTCCGGTGTCCACAGAATACGCTGGTTGAAGGTCAACGCTCCGGCATCAGATGGTTTAATATTCATAAATTTGATCTTTGCCGCCAGCAGTTCCGCAAAATGGCTGTAGTTTCCGGCGAATCCCAGCCAGTTCAGGTGCATGATGCCCAGCCATATACCCGAAAACAGCAGCAATGCAGCCATGGCGGACTTTTTCAGATTTCTTGAACAAAGCACCGCCCACGGCAGCAATACGGTCAATACGGGCGAAAAGAGTGAACCATGCGCTCTGCCGTATGGTGTGATAACTGCCGCAAGTATGAGAGCGAACCATAACTGCAGAAAAAAACCTGTATTACTGCGTTGATCCTCCCTGCTTAAAAGCATGGAAACCCCCTTGCACATTGCCCATGACCCGAAAAGAACCTGTGACATATCCCAGAAACATCCGGCGGCCAGAGCTGCAAGGAATGTTAATGATGTTACTGCCGGTTCTTTCCCTTCATTGCTCCGCTGCTTTGCTCCAAGCGCCATTACAAGCAGTATAAAGTTGAGTGCAAATGCCCCTTTCAGCAGATCCTGTCCCGTGTAGCGCATAAGAGCTGAAGGTATCACTGCATAAAGTACCGCTCCGAAATAACACCATCCGGCATGAAATCCTTCCCAACGCAGCCACAGCCATATTATTCCCCCGCCGAGGGCTATCCACAAGGCAAGCATCAGTTGCACGAACGCTGCTTCGCCGGGATTATTCTCCCATGCTGTCGGGGTATCTGTTGTAAAGAGCCGCCTTAATTTTATACAAAAAGAGACGAAATGCTCTATGCCGCCTGCCAGCTGTGAATCCACATCCACTTCACTGTTATTGGCGAGTATGGTGCCGGGATCTTTGCCCTCTGCCCGCAGATTTGCCTGCGCCCACGCTATAGCGGATTCTACCTGGAATGGGGCGAAATCGGCTTGTATGTGTTCTTTCAGACGGGCGTTTTCCCGTATACACACGGTACTGCGTACTCCGAAGACAAGCAGTACGGAAAAGATAAATGCGGCAATTGGTATTGTCAGAAATCTTTTTACAGTCATCGGGAACTCCTGCAGTAAAGTTATTTGATATTTTTACCGATGATTTCCGTTGGGGCCACGGAATTGAATTTTTCAGCCATTGCCATCAGAATTTCAGCCGGAGGCACTTTTATCCAATCCACAGTTCCCTTGCGGTCAAGGGTATTCAGCTGTACTTTGTCAGGCTCTATCCGGGCAATATGTTTCATAAAACGTGAAATCGAATCAGGAGAATCATTTATCCCCGGAACAATAAATATTTCCAACCACATTTCCACATCCGGATATTTTTGGCGGAATCCCGCAAGGGCGGCAACTGTTGCTTCTGCACCTGCACCCTTTACCGGACGGTTCACTGCTGCAAATTCATTATCATCGGAACCGTCAAGGGAGGGGATTATCAGGTCAACTTCCGCTGCTTCTGCGGCACAAGCCGGATCGGCAAGCGCAAGAGAATTGGTTATAAGGCACTGCCTGTATCCGGGGAAATGAGATGCTATATATCCGGCAACTTCCCCGAACCCGGAGTACAGCAATGGTTCTCCGGTGCCGGAATAAGTCAGGAAATCCACTTCAGGCCGCCCGCTCATGTATGAATCAAGCTCCGCAAATACCTCTGTAACCGGGAAAAATTCCCTTCGGATACCGGTAAGTTCAGTGGTTGCACCTGCTTCACAATATATGCAATCCATTGAACATATTTTACGTTCAGTCAGATTTATGCCCAGTGATTTCCCCAGACGGCGGGAGTTTATGGGGCCGAAAATATGGCGGTATTTCATTTGTCAACAAGTGTATCGAGTACATCCCACGGACTTGGGGAATCATCAGTATCTGCCGGGATCTCTTCTGTTTTTTCCCGGCTGCAGCTGCATGGAGTTGTATTATTATTGCATCCGCATACGGGACAAAGTCCGGCACAATCATCTTTGCACAAAATATTCATAGGCAGATTAAGAAGGAGTTCCTCCCTGATATCTCCGGAAATATCCAGCATTTCTTCATCGCCGACCGGGAAGAAAAGCTCTATTTCGTTATTTTGCACCAGTACTTCTGTCTGCTGCAGGCATCTGGCGCAGCTGCCGGAGAGGTAAGAAGAAACTGAACCGGCAACATGCACACCGCCGGAGACTCTTTCCACATCCAGTGAATATTTTACAGGCTGTTCCGCAGTGAATATATCTCCGTCGGCAAGCTGAAGGAATTCCGGTTTTTCCTCTCCCTGCAGTGAAAGCCTTCTCTGATGTTCCAGTTGAGCAATACTGATTTTTATCATAATATTTCCAATTCCATTTGTTCAGTTTGTATCGGCAGAGAACCCCATGGGATTTCCGGGAGACCGCAGGAGGTCAGAAACCCGTTGCATTTGCTGAAAGGGCAACTGCCGAAAAAGCCTCTTGATGCGCTCAACGGCGAGGGATGCGGTGAGGAAATTATCATATTACGGGGAGTTTCCACCAGATCTGATTTTTTACCTGCCCATGCCCCCCAGAAAATAAATACTCTCCGGGAAGCGGAGGCTGAAAGGGCTTTTATTACAGTATCAGTGAAATTTTCCCATCCCCTTCCGGCATGTGACCCGGCTTCTCCTGCCCTGACAGTCAATACAGTATTCAGCAGCAGCACCCCGTTTTTCGCCCATTCAGTAAGGTCGCCCGATGCAGGACGGCGTATGCCGGTGTCACTTTCCAGTTCCTTGAAGATGTTCCGCAATGAAGGCGGCACCTGAACTCCGGCAGGAACGGAAAATGCCAGACCATGGGCCTGCCCTTCTTCATGATAGGGGTCCTGACCCAGTATCACAGCACGCACTTCCTCCGGCGGGGTCAGCCGGAAAGCCGTGAACCACTCTTCACGGGGCGGGTACACAGTTGCCTGACAGATCTCCCTTGTGAGGAATTCTGCAGTCTGTTCCAGATATTCCTGTGCCTGTGTCCCGCCGAGGAACTCCCGCCATGGGGCGGGCAGCATACGCCATATATCCATACTACAGCCTCAAAGATTCAGCAGACCGCCGGCGAGAATGATTTCCAGATCACGGGCATTGAGTTCGCATTTGAGCTTGATCTCTCTGCCGCCGGCAAGACAAATGATATCACTGCCGGCTTTAAGCTGTTCTCGGAAATTTTTAATAACGAAGCTGTCGCCTTCTTTGATTGTCTCTGCATCTGCGGCATCTGCGAAAATCATCGGGGCAATACCGAAGTTGACAAGGTTTGCCCTGTGGATACGCTCAATGGAACGTGCCACAACAGCTTTTATGCCAAGAAATGCGGGACAGATGGCAGCGTGTTCACGGCTGGAACCCTGTCCGTAGCTTTCACCGCCGACGATGACTCCGTATCTGCCGCTGTCACGGACGCCTGCCGCACGCTGGGCGAAGCTTGGTCTGCCCGGTTCGGTGAAACATTCAAAAACCACCTGTGCGTAAGCAGGAATATTGCTGCGGAGTTTCAGGTGAATACCAGCAGGCATGATATGGTCGGTGGTGATTTTATCGCCGACTTTGATGATGACTTCTGCATCAAGGTTTTCCGGTGCGGGAGCTGTTTCAGGGGGATTGCCGATGGTGGGCTTGCGGATGATTTCCACAGAAGCCGGATCGGAAGAGGGCATTTCTATCATATTGTCATTAATGGTAAATGCTTCTACTTCCGGTATTACCGGATACGCAATATCAAGGGTGCGAGGATCTGTGATTTTCCCTGTAAGAGCGGCGGCAACTGCTGTTTCGCAGCTGACAAGGTATGCCTGATCGCCTTTTGTGCCGGTACGTCCGGCAAAATTGCGGTTGAAGGTACGCAGGGAAACTGTGCCGTCTGCCGGACTTTGTCCCTGACCGATACAGGGACCGCAGCCTGTTTCCAGAATACGGGCTCCGGCAGCGATCATTTTGGCAAGATCACCGTTGGCGGCAAGCATTTCCAGTACCTGACGGCTGCCGGGGGCGACGGCAAAAGTGACGCCGGGAGCGATCTTTCTGCCGTCAAGGACACGGGCAACCATTGCAAGATCTTTGTAACTTGAATTGGTACAGCTGCCCACGATCACCTGACCTACCTGAATACCGGCTATGGAACTTATGCTTTTGACATTGTCCGGGCTGGAGGGACAGGCTGCCATGGGTTCAAGGGCGGCAAGATCAATGGTTATAACTTCATCATATACAGCATCGGCATCAGCTGCAAGGGGAGTGTAATCTGCTTCCCGTCCCTGCGCCTTGAGGAACTGCCGTGTTGCTTCGTCAGAGGGGAAGACACTCGTAGTGACGCCAAGTTCGGCACCCATGTTGGTGATCGTGGCACGCTGGGGGACGGACAGTGAAGCAACGCCGTCACCGAAATATTCAACAACTTTGCCGACATTGCCTTTGGTGGTGAGAATACTCAGGAGTTTAAGGATGACATCTTTGGCGGCGCACCAGTCATTGAGAGTATTTTCCAGCTTTACACCGATGATTTTGGGGTATGCCATGCGGAAGGGCCTCCCTGCCATGGCGCAAGCTACATCCAGACCGCCCGCCCCGATAGCGATCATGCCGATACCGCCGCCGGTGGGTGTATGGCTGTCGCTGCCGAGAAGTGTCTTGCCGGGGCAGCCGAAACGTTCAAGGTGTACCTGATGGCAGATACCGTTGCCGGGAGGTGAGAAGCGGACACCTTTGGCAGAAGCGATACTGCGGAGATAAAGGTGGTCGTTACGATTTTCCGGGCCGTTCTGCATCATGTTGTGATCAACGTAGGATACAGAGAGTTCAGTGGCAACAGCAGGAACTTTCATTGCTTCCAGTTCAAGGTATGCCATGGTACCTGTGGCATCCTGGGTAAGAGTCTGGTCGATACGGATTTCCACGGGAGTTCCCGGAATTGCTTCACCTTTGACAAGGTGTGCATTGATGATCTTGCCGGCGATAGTGCCTTCAGCCATTTTTAATTCCTCCATTTTCTGGTGTTTCGAGAGAATCCACCCCACCGGAGATCCCGGCAAGGCGGGTGATTTGATTGAATATACATGCACGGGATCCGAATTCGCAGCTGCCGTTGCCGTCAGCTCCGCCGCAGGGCCCGTCGGAAAGTTTTTTGGGACAGTGGCGGCTGCATACATAAAAAGTTTTTGCCAGATTGCAGTCGCTGCAGCCTTTACATCCTGCAAAAAGCATCTTCAGAAAAGTCCGTTCTCCGCCGGAATATGCGGCATCCGCCGGGAAAAGACTCTGCCGTATCGCCAACAACAGCCTTTCGCCTCCGGAGGGGGCAGGAAAATCAAAATCCACCGGTTTGGGTACGGCGATATCATCGTCGTTACTGCTCAGAAGATTGTTGAAGAAATAGAATCCGTTGGTATGATTGGAGAGATCTGCCCTGCCGACCCATGCTTCGTATTCAGCGAGCCAGTCCGGGAATGAGGAAAATTCATTCAGGGCATTGGCAATACGGGTACAGGCGATTTTCAGCCTGTCAGGAGTGTCTGCTCCCACAAGCTGTATCCCGGAAAAGCCCAGGAATCGGCATCCGGCAGCCTGCAGTTCCAGCCGCCGCCACTGTGCCGCCTGAAATTGCTGGCTGGAAAAACACAGTTCACGGCGCAGCTGTGCCTGTGATTCCTGACTTATCACCACTCCCGGATGTTTCCCTGCCAGTATATCTGCCATAACTTCCGGAGTCAGCAGAATCAATCTCGCCACCATCGGTACATAACACTGGCGCATGGCAAGATAATGTTGTACTTCGTGAAGTTTTGCCATATCAAATCCCGCCTGTGTGACCACAAACTGCGCACCGCTGTTGATTTTGCGCATAAGTTTGGCATATTGCCCCACAAGAGGGAGCGGAGAATATTTGAACGGGTTTACGGTGGTTCCGGCAAAAAACTCATCTGCCCCGTTAAGCCCTGCGAGCATTTTTGTTGATTCTGTATATATACCCGGCTTTTTGACGGTACTTCCGGCAGCAGCATTTCCTGTTACCGGAACGATGTTGGAAATACCGGCGTTGGCTGCCATGCCAAGCAATTCAGCGGCTTCGTTTTGGGTCGTATTGCATCCTGAAATATAAACGATATGCCTGTTCCGTGTATTGGCATCAAGCATTGAGGCGTACTCTATGCTTCTTACTGCACCAGCCGGATCACCGCTGTTGTCTGTTATTGCCAATCCTGCCGGGAGCAGAGTTACAGAAGCCGCTGCCTGTTCCAGGGCTTCTGCTGTCCGCCGCATATAATCATGGTTTTGTCCGGCAGGCGGTGGTGAGTGTTCGATCCATACCGAAAAAAGTCCGTTCTCCAGACATTCACGCAGCCTGTTGCTGCCTGACGAAAATTGCATTTCAAGCTGAAAACCGTTCATTTTTTTACCTTCCCCCTTTGCCGGAAAGCATCGGCAACAAAAAATATTCCGCCGGAAAGATTGCCCAACAGCAGTGTCACAGTAAAACAAAGGGGCACTGCAGCAGCTATTGCCTGCTGACAACAGCCGGAAAGCAGAACTTCTATGGTCACATCCCTGAATCCGATACCGGAAAAAGAGGGCAGAAGACCGGCGATATTGCCTATGGTCACTGCGTTGGCGACAGCCATGGGCGGTATTGCGGCGTTTTCTATACCGAATGTCATCAGCCAGACACCTGCCGCCAGCATGAGATGCACACCGAAAACACTGACAATAAAGGTTTTCACGAGCAGCATCCATTTTGTCCTGTATGTATCAAGAGCGTCTGTCAACCGGTCAAAAAAATTTCCGGAAAATCTGTTGATGATTTTGAAAACACAGTTCATGCCGGGGAGCTTCCTCAGAAATTTGTGGGCGAAAAGAATCACTATTGCCATATTGCCCGCCAGACAGATGAGGAAAAGTACGGCTATTGCTCCGAGCCTGATTCCGGTGAGCCACGGATATTTATCCAGCGGCAAATCCATCATCTCCCTGAAATTTACGATGATCAGCACCATGGCAAGCACAAAAAGCGATGCCATGCCCACCATTCTGTCCACCAGCACCGTTACCGCCCCGTCACGGCGGGTTCCCGCCGGTGATGAATGTGCCAGAAATGCTATGCGGACAAAGTCCCCGCCTATTGCACCCGCCGGTATGAAGAGAGTAAAAAAGTACCCCTGAAAAGTCAGCGAAAGTGCCTGCCATGGACTCAGCGCGAAATCAAGTGCCTTTGCCAGTGCATACCATCTCCAGGCACTTATGAGCATGTGCGCAATATAACCGCCCAGTGCCGGGAAGAGAAAACGGTAATCAAAGTTCCGGAAAACCTCCCGCAGACCCTCTGAATTGCAGGATATGATCCACCATACCAGCAGAGCGGCTATACACAATTTCAGCGCAAAGAGGGCTGTTCTGCGAAATTTTCCTTCTGCTTCACTGCTCACTTTGCGCTGCCTCCGTTACTGAAACGGATGATTATTCTTCGATCTCGTCGGCGATTTCGTCAGAGATCTCGAAGTTTGCTGTGACACTCTGAACGTCGTCAAGATCTTCCAGTTTGTCCACAAGGCGGAGTACCTGGCTTGCGATCTTGGCATCGGTCAGCTCAACAGTGGTCAGGGGACGGCGCACGACACCGGCTTCGGTGGTGGCGATACCGGCGGCTTCGAGGCTTTTGGCAATGGCTTCAAAACAGTCGGTGGGACCCCAGATGTCGGCGATACCGTCTTCGACTTCAATATCTTCAGCACCGGCATCGAGGACAACTTCCATGAGTTTATCTTCATCAGCGTTTTCGCCTTCGATGACAAAGTGGCTCTGGCGGTCAAAGAGACGGCTGACAGCACCTGAGCTTGCCAGGTTGCCGTTGTTGCGGTCGAGAGTTGTACGGACATCGCTTGCAGAGCGGTTGCGGTTATCGGTCAGACATTCGATGATAACACCGACGCCGCCTGCTGCGTAGCCTTCATAAACGATTTCTTCATAAACCACGTCGCCGAGTTCACCGGTACCCTTTTTGATGGCCCGTTCGATATTGGCGTTGGGCAGGTTGATGGCTTTAGCGGCAGTGAGAGCTGCACGGAGGCGGGGGTTGGTGGTGGGATCACCGCCGCCGACTTTTGCTGCGACCATGATTTCTTTGGCAAGGGTTGAAAAAGCCTTACCTTTTTTCTTGTCTGCGGCTTCTTTTTTGTGCTTGATGTTTGCCCATTTACTGTGTCCGGACATAATGACCTCCATTTGAGAGTTATAAAATTAGCAAATTGTCAATCCTTTAAAATACACCATGATTGGCATTTTTACAAACGATTGATTTGACAATCCACTTAAAAGGTGGTATTTTATTATGATTATGACAAAAAAAATTACAAAAAAGAGCAGTGAAGGCGGTAAAAAGTCCGGAATGATGGAAACACCGGAGCTTTTTTTCTTCTCTGAAGACTTCCTGCCGGTAGGTGTTATGAGAAGGGCCGTGGCGGCTTTTCTGGCAGAACAGGGACCGGCAGGGCTGGCCATGCATGTACCGGCAAGGATCAGTAAATACCGGGCAGACGTTGCTGCATTCTGGACAGAATATTCCGGGCGCGGCAGAAACCAGCTTGCCAGAGTCATCCGTACTGTCGCCGTGGATATTTTTACCAGCCGTGACGACTGTATGCCGGAATGTGCCGAGGCGGCGGAGCTGGCACGTGAACTGCGTTCGCTGCGGCTGCTGCGCTTTGAAATGGAGCGGCAGATCAGGGAAAAAGAACCGTGGCTTGCTGTGGATGGTGAACTTTTCCCGGAATTCCGGACTTTTGACTACAGTGCTTCCGGTAATGAGGAATACCGTAAACTTATGCGTAAACACTCCCGTCTGCAGCATGCTCTTTTCAAAGGCAGCCGCCTGGAGCATGTGCGTTCCGCCGGAGTTGCCGATTATCTTTATATTGCTGTGCCTGCCGGTGAAGTACAGCCGGAGGATATTGCCGACGGTTGGGGACTGCTGCATATATTGCCGGATGGCAGGGTAAAGGTTGCCCGTGTTGCCTCAAGGCAGCAATGTACGGTGGAGAGCCGTTTGCATCTGGCATTGAACATAGCTTCCAGAAGTATGGACAGTGTCCTTTTCCGAGAGGGTATTGAACTGGAAAAAGGCAAATCTAAACTTCTGCGCCCGCCCAAAAAGCGTAACAGGGCATTACTGGATTGATTATGGAAACTTGCCGGATTTGCCCACACCGCTGCAATGTTCAGCGACCCTTTGAAGGGGCAGGAAAGGTTGCCGCAGGGGCATGTGCCAGCGGCTGGACGGCAGAGGTTGCCCGTGCCGGACTGCATTTCTGGGAAGAACCTCCCATCAGCGGGACAAGAGGAGCCGGAACGGTATTTTTCAGCGGTTGTAATCTCCATTGTGTATATTGCCAGAATTATGAAATAAGTACCGGACATAAAGGCTGGAGGGCAAGTGTCGGAGATTTGCAGGAGATGTACAGCCGGCTTGCCGAAGCGGGGGCGCATAATATAGATCTTGTTACGCCTACCCATTATTCGGAGGCTGTGCTGGCTTCGCTGGAAAAACCCTGCGGTATCCCGGTGGTGTACAACTCCAACGGTTATGATGCAGTTGATACTTTAAGGCGTTTTGAGGGGAAAATACAGATATATCTGCCTGATTTCAAATACGCATCGCCGGAACGTGCCGGGAAGTACAGCGGAGCGGCTGATTATCCGGAAGCCGTTGTTGCGGCATTGCAGGAGATGTACCGTCAGACCGGCGATTATGAAATAGATGAAAACGGGATAATGAAAAAAGGCGTGATCGTCCGCCACCTGATGCTTCCCGGCGGACTGGAGGATACCTTACAGGTCATACGGACGGTTGCCCGTCTTTTCAAACCCGGACAGGTGCTTTTCAGCCTTATGCGGCAGTATCTGCCCTGCGGCAGAGTTCTGCAGGGAGAGTTCCCTGAACTGAACAGCAAAGTGAGCACCCGTGCCTACGAAAGAGCTGTGCAGGAGATGTTTGCCTGCGGCATGGAGGACGGCTTTGTACAGGGCCGCCGTTCTGCCCATGAAGAATTCATCCCGCTTTTTGACGGAACCGGTGTCAGAAAGCAGTGATGCAGGGCGCAAAGCCCGGAGCAATCATGTTTTATCGTGCAGTTTCCGCACCCTTTATTGTCGCTATGGCTTTATGCACATTCCCCATGGGGGCACTTACCTGGACACCGGCGACAAAAGGACGTATTTCCCGGATGATCTCTATTGCCATTTCTATACCGCAGGCACTTTGTTCCTCTTTGGTGGAACATGCCCGCATGCGGTGGATTACCTGATCGGGGACAACTACTCCGGGTACTTCGTTTTTCATGAATTCGGCATTACGCAAACTGGCAAGCGGCCAGACTCCGGCGATAACGGGAAGTTTCGGAAAATCCTCCCTTGCCATGGCTTTAAGAAGCATCCCTGCTTCAAAAACCGGCTGGGTGACAATAAAGTCGGCACCGGCGGCAGCTTTGGCGCAAAGATGTGCCATCTCCCGGTCAAGATCAATGGCATTGGGGTCAAAACCCACTCCGATAACGGCGCATGTGCCTTTGTTTATGGATATTCCGGCAGCATCAACGCCGCGGTTCAGACGTTTCTGCATGGCACACAGCCCTACAGAATCAAGGTCAAAAACTGCACTTGAATTGGGATAATTGCCCAATTTGGG
>JAZSGI010000127.1:0-3301 GCA_045532655.1 Victivallaceae bacterium | reverse complement strand
GTTTTTCGACCGGAAGACCGATACCTGCCGCGCGTTTGAGGAAGGCAAAGGTTGTGGGGTAGTCCTGGGGAGTATATACCCATGAGCCCACAGCGGTAACTTCCTTGTTGCACAGGTCAAAGTGGTGATTGATGGAGCAGTTGCCGCCATCCATGAAGAAACCAACTTCGCACAGACCGCCGCCGCGGCGGATCATCTTCCAGGCATTGGCACCGGCTTGAGCAACACCGGTACACTGAAAGACAAAGTCGGCACCGAGACCATCTGTTGCTGCCTTGATATCCTGCAACATGGAATCAAAATCAGGATATTTGGTGAAGTTGAACCCCTTCGATGCGCCGAGGGTTTTGGCGATTTCAAGACGATTGTCATTGCCGTCTACTGCAATAAGGTTTTCGATACCGAGCGTACGCAGCACAGACATTACCAGAAGACCGATGGGACCGGCACCCTGAACAAGTACTTTGCTGTTGAAATTCAAAAGACCCGTGGTTTTTGCCCGTTCAACACAGTGAACGGCAACAGCTGCCGGTTCAACCAGAAGCCGCTGATCTGGAGTCATATCGGAAACATTGAAGAATGTTGACCCTTTACGGATCTTCATATGGGTGGCGAAATAACCGTTCAGGTGAACGTCGTCATCGGGGAAGAGACCGTAGACACCGCAATTTTCGCAAAGGTTGGTGCGGGCAGGGGTATTTTTGCAGGCGCTGCATTCTCCGCATGGAATGATACATGTAACGATGCTGTCGCCAAGTTTAAGGGGGACACCGGCGGAGTCGCAGGTGATGTTTTTACCCATTTTGATGATTTCGCCTGAACCTTCATGGCCGAGTACAACCGGGCAGAGACCGAAAGGATCACGTTTGTATTCATGACCGTCAGTACCGCAAATGCCGCAACCCTGAACTTTTATAATCATTTCGTCATCATTGATCTCCGGGATGGGGAATTCTCTGAATTCAAATACTCCGGGAGCGGTCAGTACTGCTGCTTTTGCCATTTCTGCCATTTTTTTGCCTCATTTTCTGTGTTGAGTATTTTTATATTGATAAAAAAATATCTAATGGTAAAATACCACAAATCCAGGATTTTGCAAATGAAAAATTGAATTATTACTGTAAAAAGCAAAAAATTGTAAATGTAAGTATGGATCCCGGGAATCATTATACTTCAGTGAGCATCGTTACTGAACAATTTTCCGGAATGTTTTTTCTTCCAGTGACAGAACGCCGCCGCTGAATCGAAACCGAGTTTATAGGCAAGTTCTTTTGTCCGGGTGCCGGGAAGAATCTCGTCAAGTTCACGGAGACGTGCTTTTTCTATGACCTCCCCTGTGGTACAGCCGTTTACTTCTTTGAATTTACGCATGAAATGCTGTTTTGTACAGCCTGCGAGACGTGCAAGATAATCAAGATCCATATCTCTGCCGCAATTATCGCTTAACATTTTGCGTATTGTTATCATAAGTTCCTGCCGGATGTCTGCTGTATTGTCTATACTGCGGTAAAGGGAGGTGAAAACAAGCCGGAAAAGAGCTTCTATTTCCACAATTGTTTCCGGTTTTGCAAGCGGAAGTTCATCCCATGCTTTGTTCACTTTTTCAAGTATTTCTGTGTCGGTAAAGCTGTAACTGTAAACAATGGAATATTCTACATCGGGATAACTTGAATGTATCTGATGCACAAAACACACCAGCCGTGTATTCTGAATCTTTGCCCAGATATTCAAACCGCACGCTCCGGGATAATAATAGCTGTTATGGGCTTCGTTGTTGGGAAAAAATTGCAATGTGCCGGGTGGACAATGAAAAAAATCATTGCCGGAAAAGGTAATGAGAGAACCAGAAACAACAAAAAGTATTTCTCTGCAGTAGTGTTTGTGATAATGAGTTTTGCGCCATTGTATGTGTATCGGTTCCGCCTGTATGCGGGCAGCGGCTGTGTCACCGGCAGAACAGGGGGCATAAAGGATTTTGAAGGGTGTACGGTCAAGAAGAGGACGCAGATTTTCTTTCAGGTCATTCATATTCACTTAAATCAATACAATGTTCATAAATGTCAATAAATATCATGTTAATATACTTGCTGCACGGTAAAATTGCAAATATATTAGAGAGAACTTTAAGCAGAAAGGAAATATTATGTCAAAACTTGCAATCAATGGTGGAAATTCCGTTAACAACGGGAAATATCTCACTTTGCTCCCCTGGCCCCCTGTTTATGAAAAGACTACAGACAAGATCCGCGAGATCTATTTTTCCCGCGCATGGTCCTTCAACAGCGAAAAAGAGCAGGAATTTGAAAAAGTTTATGCAGAATATCATGGTGCCAAGTATGGTATTTTCATGGCCAACGGCACCGTTACTCTGGAATGTGCCCTTGAAGCTCTCGGCGTAGGTGCCGGCGATGAAGTTATTGTGCCTGCTCTGACATGGATCGCTACTGCCATGGCAGTAAATTATGTCGGTGCCAAAGTCGTTTTCGCAGATATTGATCCTGCAACTTTTGCAATGGACCCCGAATCCTTTGAAAACTTGATCACTCCCAACACCAAAGCTGTTATTCCTGTACACCTTTATGGTTCCATGGCTGATTTGGATAAGATCATTGCCATTGCCAAAAAACATAACATCGCAGTAATCGAAGACTGCGCCCACATGCAGGGCGGCAAATGGAACGGCAGAGGGGTCGGGAGCTGGGGAGATATCGGCAGTTTCAGTTTTCAGCAGAGCAAAACTGTTGCCTGCGGCGAAGGCGGTATTACTCTGACCAACTCAGCCGAACTTGCTGAAAAACTTTACCGCTGCAAGCATATCGGTTATTCCCGCTACGACAAGCAGGGGCAGGCCGGAACTCCTCCGCCTCCGGGATTGACCTGCCACAATTACCGTGGTTTGGCGATACAGGCGCAGATTCTGATCGATCAAATGGAAGAGCTCCCGGCACTGATCGATTCCTATAACAAATTTTATGATACTCTTGCTGATTCTCTTGCCAATGTGGAAGGGGTACGTTTGCAGCAGCGCGGGCGTTTGGCATCTCCTCAGGGGTTTTATGGTCTCGGTATAGTTTTTGAATCAGAACGCTGGCTGAAATACTCTTTTGAGCGGATTGCCCAGGCTCTCGGTGCTGAAGGTGTAGGTTTGGCGTCAACATACGGTCCTGTTTACAGACACCTGCTTTTCAATATGGATACAAAAGACTATGTCAAGCCTGACTGTCCCAATACTGAATTCATCAGTGACCGTACTTTTATACTGCCTCATTACGGCATGGGTGTGCTTGATAATGCTGAAATG
>JAZSGI010000151.1:0-7399 GCA_045532655.1 Victivallaceae bacterium | reverse complement strand
CTTGTTGTTGAATCCTTCCATTTTTGCATTGCTGATATGCCTGAAAGTCCAATAGGTCACAATTCCATCCAATTTATCCCGGATCGTTCTTGCCATTGTTTTTAATTCGGGGATTCCGGTTTCTTCTGCCAGTTTGCACCATCTGTGAAAAGCAATTCTGGCATGGTATGAATCCTTTGCCTGCCGATAAATGCGGCGTAATGCTTCTTTGAACATATAAGCATCTCCCAAGTCTTGAAAATCTCCACGCATATTCTTTAAAATCGTCCTGGCATCCTCTGGCAAATCCTCGTTGTTACGCAGAAAAATAAACCGTAATCCCTTTAACTGCTTTCGCTGTGAGTCATCCATCTTGGCAGTTATCCTCCGCCGAACCAAGTCAAGTTTGTCATTCATCAGCTTTATCACATGAAAGTGATCAAAAACGATATTTGCTTGGGGAAAATTTTCTGAAATCCATGAGTAATAAGCATTTGCCATATCCATTGTAACTATCCTCAATTTACTTTTCTTCAACTTTTTCAAAGCCCCGGAAAGGGCTGAAATGCCCTTGCCCTCTCCAACGTGAATACCTGCCCCTGACTGCAAATCGCGAACAATAGTCAAGTATTGTTGATTTTGCATACCCTTACCGATGTGGATTTCATCAATGCCAATTGCTTTAATATGGGCTGTTTGAATGCGGGAATATTTCTTTTTCAACTGCTTCTTTTCCAATTCTTTAATGGTATGCCAACGCAAATCATAATAGTTGGCAAGAGCTTGAATGATTATGTGGGGGCGAAGTTCCAGAATTGTCCTTTCCAAAGCTTTGGTCAATCTGGCTTTAGGATGGGAAAGGAAAGGGATATGTTCCATTTCTCGGCAATGACAATGGTGACAATACAACCGGTGAATGGTAAATTCAAGTACAACTTTTCGGCAGCAGCCGAGAGGCTCGCCACGAATCCGCCGAATACGGATCGGTTCAACACTTACTGATGTTGAACCGCAATATGGACACTGGTGTTTGGTGCGTTTTAGACGGATTTCTACACTTTCTTTGGAATATTTTACACTCTCTTGTTGAAATCCACGGACTTTCTATGTATAGTAAAGATTGACCACCCCCTACTGTTTTTGTTGGTCACTTAACAATAGGGGCAATGCCGGTCTTTTTCAATTCCGTCTTTCTGTTTTTTCTGTTTTTCTGCATATTTTTGTCACAAACCGTCGATGAACCTGGAATTTCTTTCAAAACAAAACACAGGGATTTCCGTCTGACAGAAACGGAATCCCTGTATTTGCTTAAGGAAAAGGGAAAATTTTGTTATCTGATCTTGCAGCCTGCACGCCGCATCCAGTATGCAGGAGAGGATCCCCATGCATGAGAATAATCTCCCGCCCGCCATCCTTCTCTGATACCTGTTTTTTCAAAAACCTGCCATTGCAGGATGAGTTTTTTGCCGTACTTATCCCACAAACCGTAACGGTCGACAGCTTCAAAGAGATACTCCATGTAATATACCGATGGTCTGAGGGGAAGTTCGCCTCTGATGATCCGTTCAAGCAGTTTCACCGGTTGTTGTTCAATTTCCGGCAGCCCATAAGCGAGAGCCATGATTGATGTAAGTGATACTGCAGAATAAACATTGTCATCTGCAGGCAGTAAGCCATTGGGCTGCCGTTGAGAAAGTCCGGGGATGCCATCAAAATAAACTTCGGATTCCGCATCCCACAATTCATGGTTGAATGCCTGTCTCACCTGTTCCGCTTCCCGTGTGAACATTTCAACATCCGGCGCATGATCAAGAGTTCCAGCAATGTCTGCAAGTGCATTGAGTGCTCCGTACCATAATGCTGAGAGTGCCCCGGTCCCTCTGCTTGCAGAGGGATGATGATATGTATAACCGCCATCGCATTTCCAGTCGATAAAAAGATAATTATCTGCTTCGGAAAGCAAACCCGTGGTACCGGTAAAACCCTTGAATCTGTGGAAGATCACTTGCAGGACATCATAAAACTCATGTACCGTTTTGTAATCACCGGAGAACGACATATATTCCCGCAGCATCAACACAAAACAAAGTTCATATGCTGTGTGGAACAGACGTTTCTGCTGGCGCAACAGAAAACCTATGCGGATTATGTCAGCCTTTGCCAGTCTCGTTTCGCGGAAAACCTCGTATTCGATAAGTGCCGCAATGCGGTAATCGCCGATACATCCGAGTCCTTCCTGATGGACGGGAGAGTCTAGATGAAGGCGTTGCATACAGAGAATAAGATTTCTTATGCAAATGTCATCAATTTTGCTCAAATTGCTGCTTTTTTGCGGCAGAGACGAAATTTTCCCCACAGGGAAATGGCGTTCATAAGCAGAGAAGCGCAATTGAATGCTTTCTGCATTGTCCGGCGTAAGAAAATCAGATGGTGTCACCGTGAGGCGGACATAACGGAACGCATACATTTGTACAGTACGGAACTCGCCACCGGTGTTTCCGGTAACCCATGTTTCTGCCGGATATGCCGGTACTCCGTATTGTTCCTCGAATTCCATTTTGACTGCAATGCTGTGGCCGCCTATACATTTTATTTCCAAGTGTCCGCAAATTTCCTGTGGAAAAGCCAGATAAAATACAGTCGGATTACCGGGAGCAATTTTTACTGTTTTGCTCTTCGTTTTTATATTGTCAGCACGCCCAAAGGGGAAAAGCAGCTGGAATTCGGTATTTTTCCGATTGATCAATGGAGGAATGTCAAGTTTGTAAATCGGCACATTTACGGTAACAGGAACACAGCAGTGAGTCCATTTACCACAGCTTTCCCAGCGGGAATCCAAATATCCGCGATTGATATACGCTGTATTTTCTCTGAATTCCCACAAGTCAGCTTCGAGGTTTTGCCAAGTGTTTCCCTCCTGTCTCTGACACCATAACCATCCGAAGCCCAAGGTGTAATCTGTTTGGGTCAACCCGGCAGGAAGCAATTCAAAACGTATTTCATTTCTACCTGCTGCAAGAAAACGTGAGAGATCTCTGGTATCAAAAAACCACCAGTCCGGGGCATCGGTTTTGCCATAATCACCGCCGATTTCCACCGGACCGTCGTCTGCAAATATACCGTTGACCAGAAGCCGGAATCGACACCCGGCTGAAAAACGCACAACAAAAGGAGAACTTCCGTTCCATTCGATGAATGTCCGGAATTCAAGCATTTTGTCGGGGCACTTTGGCGTATCAAATGCAGAACAGGGGAGTTCTGTCCATTGAGTAAATTTGCCGGTGTCGCACCAGAATGCTCCTTCTGCTTGTACAGAAAAAAGATCAGTGCCGATGTTGATTGCTTTTCTCATTTTTATTTTATTTTTCTCATGGTTTTATGATCAATTATTGACGGCGGCATGATAACTTGTCAACCAATGACGCAACCGTGCCCAACATTTGTTATGCAGTGCTGTTGCTATTTCCTGTTGTACCTTTTTGTTTAATCTGGATGAGGAAAGCAATTTTTCTGCTCTGTTACTCAAGTCTGAAATCACCGGTTCCGGAACTTGTACCGCAAAACCGGTAACTTTGTTGTCTCCTGCAATGCACCATGCCGTCAATTGATAAGGCGCAAGAATTATTTCTCCGCCATTAAATGGCGTGCCATCGGCAAGAGCGTACCCGACAGGAGTTTGGGTCCACTGCAAATTTACAGTGACAGGATACGGTTCACGATTGATGCAGTACACGTACAGCTTATTGCCATCGCGCAACTGTCTTACGGCAACCGGATCTGTACTGCCGGGAACTGTGTCAAAACGCCGCCCGGGCAAACGCCGGAATACCTTTGCAAATGATCGGAATTCTCCGGTATGCACCTTGTCCATATACAAGCCCCCGGCAGTGATTCTTACAGCATCAGCTTCTGCGACAGCATGGGCAAAGTGTTCCATATAATGCTGCGCAGGCGGTGTTGCCGGAGCTATACGCAACTGGGAATCCCACCAGAAACCATCCTGCTCATATTCAGAATTATGCCGGAGCAGTTCCGCATCTCCCCCGTAAACATGAGCTGTTTGCTCTGCATTGGTGTCGCCTGGCTCCATGGGGAACCAACTGTTTTTGCCCCATGCTTCGTGCCAGCAGTTGAAAACGAATACCGCAGGACGTTCCATCATATTCAGTTTATCCCAGAATGAGCGGTCAAGATAGTCATGGTCACGGAACATGTAATATGTTTCCGGCGGAGCATCTTTGATATTTCCGGAAGAACGGTCACGGTTACCGCCGTCAGACTGGTAGCAGAAATCGATATTTGCTTCTCCTGCAAAAAGCTCTGTATCAATCCCCGATTCCCTGTACAGCTCCGCATTTGATTTTCGTGTTGTTATCTGACTTTCCGGAGTGTTGATGCAGCAGACGCACTGTATATACGGTTCGTTCCACATTGTCAGCGACAGGCGCAGATCATCACGTTCTGCACGCATTACATCCCGTAATTCGCAAATAAAAGCGGCGATTTTGCGGCAACGCCAGTCGATCCACTTTTCCCGGCAATTATCTTCAAGCCATTTGAAACGTTTTGAAAAACGTTTTTGATCATGGGCTTCCACCGGGATTTTTATGTTGTTTTCTGTTTCAAACAATCCGATGGTGAAATCATCATATCCGGCACGCATTGAGCCGAACCAGAGCATTGTTGGCGTCCACATAGTGACCGTAATGCCTTTGAATGCCGGATAATCACGATATGCCCGGCATGTATCCTGAAAAAATGCTTTGATTGCATTCTGGATTTCCGGTTGAAGGATGTTGAAAATCGGACCGGGCAGACAACCTTTGACCCCTGTTTGTTCATTGAAAGGCAGGCAGCCAAGTGAATCCAGATTCAACGGGCCGGGATTTGTCAGCATTTTTCTGTAGTTATCTGAATGATAATATACCGTCCAATCCATTGTTCCGGTCTGAACAACATCATTACAAAGTACATTGTTCAGCGTTTCTGCTGTTGGCGGGATTTGATCTGTTTGCAGTCTGTCCATAAGAGACTGAAGACGCAGAAGTGTGAACTCAGCAGTGAACCCGACACCGTTTTTTTCGCAGTCTTCCAGCAAAGGAGCGACCCAATCCGCCGGCGAGTCTGTCCAGGCTATATATTGTTTCCTGTCTTTTGCCACAGTTATACTGAATGCCTGTGCATTTTCACGGGTGCAGGGGAACCATGGCCCCTGATACCAGCAGAGCGGGTATACAAGTACATTCTGTCCGGTATGCCGGAGATATGTGAACAGATGTTCTCTCCAGGTGGCAAAATCTGTTGCTCCTTCGCTTGCCTGTGTGCCACAGGGGTCTTCGTATTGGATTCCGAATTCACGGCCTCCTGCAGTGTTGTCCAGCTCTAAAGCTGCCAGTTCATCTGCTTCCAGTTCAAATATTTCAAAATCTGCCACTGCTGCCGGTTCATCATAGCCCCAGCTCATAAAGCAGATACTCATATCATCAAAACGGGGCCAGAAAATCTGTTCGAGAGTCTGCATGGTTCCGGAAAGAGGCCACGCATGTCCGGTTACCAGTGCACAGCTGATGTCGTATGTAGTCCCATCGCCAATTGTCATAAAACGGCGGCGGTCATCGGGATAGTGTACCAGCAAACGATGGGGACGTCCTGCCCGGATCTTGAAACGATAGCCAAAACGCTTAAGCGGATCAGGTTCGGTTTCCCGGTAACGTCCGCATGGAGCATCCACTACGTGGGTGGAACCGCAACTGAAGTATTTTGACGGATCATCGATATTTATAGTACAATCTTGCTTGAAAACAGAAATCATAAAAATCTCCCTGGGGTATAACTTAATAACAGTAGAGGCTCTTTGCCTGTGATACGAAATTATTTATCATCCGTGCAGAAAAGCAGTGTTGGCTTGATGGAGTTTTTCCGGGTACTCCTGCCATACGGGGTCTTCCGGACCGGAATTTGTACGGAGCATTGCTCCCCAGCATCCCTGTTTTGCCAGCAGATTGGCATTAAGTTTTACCAGTTCCCAGTAATCACTGCTTTTTTCCTCCCACCGCATTTCTGGCAACGGGCAATATGTCATGCCTTCTCCCACCACCATCAATGTTTGCGGCAGGAGCCAGTCATGCATATCTCCGGAATTGAGAATACAACGTTCCAGTGCCCGGCGGTACTCCGGTGCATCCTGGTGAAAAGACTCCGTAAGGCGGCGTTCCAGTTCCGGGAGCATATCATCCCGCATGTTCTGATAAAGCCACACACGGGCATACCAACCGGGTTCGTATTCCTCGTCAAAACCGCATGCTTCCCGGATTTTTTCGATTGGAGTCAGAGTTGATTTCAGGAATGGAGCCAGCATTTCATCTTTTCCGGCGGAGGCAAAATCAAAGTCCGGATCGAATACTGCTCTTTCGAAAACCCGTCCGTAAACGGGCCATGCGAAGTAGCAGTGCCTGTTCCAGACTTGAGCATTGCGGGGCAAAATTTCAGGGCGGAGAATTTCTGCAGCCGATGTGTCTATTGCAAAAAGTATATCAGGATGACGGCTGCGCAAAAAATCAAGTGCTTCTTCGTGCCATCTTCTTGCCGAATGCATGACATGGAGTTGTGTACTTGCATCTGCATCCGTGGGGAACATTCGCCATTTTGCCGGCATAACTTCAAATTCGTTGAATATTTCAGCAAAAGCCACCTGTTGTGCCAGTCCGCGTTTTTTCAATTCATCCAGTATCAGGGACAGGTCACGTGCAAAACGCATAAAACGCTCGTAAACGGGCAATGCAAAAAATTCATTCCTGATTTTCCGATCCACATACCAAAATGTATGCAGATAAAACCAGCTGGAAAGAATTATCCTGACATCGTATTTTTGTGCAAGCTCAAATAATTCTATTATATTTTCCAGCACATTGCAGCAATATCCTTCCGGCAGGTTTGCTATTTGACGGAGAGAACGGCAATTGGGGAATGCACTGTGAAACTTGAGAGAACCACGCAAATTGCCTGCGGCATCGTGTATCAACCCGGCACCGGAATCAACACGGACAGTATTGAATCCGCGTTCTTTCAATTCAATAAAACAGCGTTCAAGATTATGGTAAGCACTTTTTTCGCTTCTGAACAGATAGTAAAAAATCCAGAAGGAAATGCTCAGCCGTTCAGGCATCCCGGCTGGAATAAGATTTTTGACAGTCATTTTTGCAGCTTTCTGAAAACAGGAGATTGCCGGATTAATGCAGCAGAAATAGTGTCTGCTGCAATCCGGGGGAAGTTGATTTTTTTATTGTATCAGCAGGTTGTCGCCCCATGCGTTGAACCATTTGCCGGAGTGGAGTCCGGAAACTACAAAGGCGTGTTCGGTAAGAGCGTTCATATTTACAGTTGACCAGTCTGCCGGTTTTTCCGGCACGACCATCCACGA
>JAZSGI010000107.1:0-7355 GCA_045532655.1 Victivallaceae bacterium | reverse complement strand
GGCGAAGTCATGTCCATCGGCAAAAACTTCAAAGAAGCCATGCAGAAAGCCATCCGCTCACTGGAAATCGGCAGAGCAGGTCTGGGCCTTGTGCCGAAATTTGAGAAAATGACTCTTGCTGAACTGAAAGAGAAGATCGCTACCGCAAACAGTGAACGTTTCTTCCAGCTCTATGAAGCATTTAAAAAGGGTCTGACTGTAGCAGAAGCTGCAAAGATAACCCGTATAACTCCCTATTTCCTCCAACAGATAGCAGAACTTGCTGCATTTGAACTGGAACTTTCCGGATTCAATTTCATGAGCCTGCCGGATGATAAACTTGTCGCCGCCAAACGTGACGGTTTCTCCGACAAATACCTGGCAAAACTCTTCAATGTACAGGAAAAACTTGTACGTTCACGCCGTATCGCACTGGGTTGTATTGCCACTTACGATGCCATCCCCGTTTCCGGCGTTGAAAATGCCGAATACTACTATTCCACCTATTCCGGCACTCCGGATAAGGTCAAAGTCTCTGATAACAGCAAAAAAATCATGGTTCTCGGCGGCGGCCCCAACCGTATCGGTCAGGGTATCGAATTTGACTATACCTGTGTGCATGCGGCATTTGCCCTGCGTGATGCAGGTTATGAATCAGTTCTCATCAACTGCAATCCGGAAACTGTTTCCACTGACTACGACACCAGCGACAAACTTTACTTTGAACCCCTCACCGTAGAGGATGTGCTGACCATCTATGAAAAAGAAAAACCGTACGGTGTCATCGTCCAGTTCGGCGGACAGACTCCTCTGAATATTGCCCAGGAACTGAAAGACAACGGAGTCAATATTATCGGCACCCAGCCGGAAGGTATCCGCCTGGCTGAGGATCGGGAATATTTCCGTGAACGCATGATCGCACTCAATATACGCCAGCCGGAAAGCGGCACAGCACGCAGCCTTGAAGAAGCCATCGCCCTCGGCAGAAAGATCGGCTATCCTGTCATGGTTCGTCCAAGCTTCGTTCTCGGCGGCCGCGGCATGGAAATCATTTATGATGAACAAATGCTTACACGGTATGCTGTTGAAGCCATTCAGGTCAGTCCTGAATACCCCATGCTTATTGACCGATTCCTGGACAACGCCATTGAATGTGAAGTCGATGCCATTTCCGACGGCAAAGAGGCTTATGTGGCAAGCGTGATGGAACATATTGAACTTGCCGGTATCCACTCCGGTGACTCTGCCTGCTCTATCCCGCCCATGACTCTTTCCAAGGAAATCCTGGCAAAGATCGAAGAACATTCAGCAGCTATTGCCCGAGACTTCAAGGTCGTCGGTATCCTCAATGTTCAGTTTGCTGTTTGCGAAAACACTATCTATATTATCGAAGCCAATCCCCGTGCTTCACGTACCGTTCCGGTCGTCTCCAAAATTACCGGAGTTCCGCTGGCACGTATAGCTACTGAACTTATGCTGGGACACAAACTTTCTGAATACACCGAAATGCTTGAACATCACAAATTCACTCACGTCGGTGTCAAAGAGGCTGTATTCCCCTTCAATATGTTCCCGGAAGTTGATCCCGTTCTCGGTCCGGAAATGCGGGCAACCGGCGAAGTAATGGGCATTGCCGACAGTTTTGCTCTGGCATATTACAAGGCTCAGCAGGCGGCAAATTCCCAGCTGCCGCTGGAAGGTTCCGCCCTGCTCTCTGTTTCCGAACGTGAACGCCGTTATCTTGAGCCGGTGGTACGTAAACTTGACAAACTCGGTTTCAAAATGATCGCTACCGAAGGAACATGTGAATATATCCACTCCCTCGGTCTCCCCTGCGAAACGGTTCACAAACTCAACGAAGGCCGTCCCAATATCGGGGATCTGATCAAGAACCGTTCCGTCCAATTGATCTTCAACACCCCGGCAGGACGTTTGAGCAAGATCGATGACTCCTTTATCCGCATGTGGGCAATCCAGTACAGGATCCCCTACGTTACTACCATCGCTGCAGCAAGAGCAAGTGTTGATGGTATCGAAGCGGCAAGAGAAGTCTCCGGTCACGAGCCGAAATCCCTGCAGGAATACCAGAACCGGAACAATTGATGTCGGAGAATATTTTTCTTGCTGCTCCTTTCGACAAATTGTGGGCAGACAGAGATGTCTTTGCGGAAGCGGCACTTATCCGCGGTGATGAGTACCGCAACCGTGAAGGCAGACGCACCGTCAGATTCTCAACTCAGGATGGTAAGTTTTTCTTCCTCAAGCATCACACAGGGATCGGCTGGAAAGAAATATTCAAAAACCTTCTGCAGTTCAAGCTCCCGGTGACAGGGGCCGGCAATGAATATCATGCCGTATGTGAACTGACAAAAGGCGGCGTTCCCACAATGACGGTTGCGGCATTCGCTCAAAGGGGATGTAATCCGGCAAAGATCGAGTCTTTTATTATTACCGATGAACTTGCGGACATGCCAAGCTGCGAAGAATATGCCAAGTTGTCCGCACCGGTATCAATACAGGAAAAACATCAACTTATCCGGTGTCTTGCTTTCAATACGGGAAAAATGCATGCTATGGGCATAAATCACAGGGATTGTTATTTATGTCATTTCCTTATTGACCGCAGCGGCAGTGAACTCAAACTGAGGGTCATAGATCTGCACAGAGCCCAGCACCGCAGCAAAGTTCCTGCCCGTTACAGGATCAAAGATCTTGCCGGTTTGTATTTTTCCTCTATGGGTTGCAAATGGCTGACAGACCGGGACAGGAAACTTTTTGTACTGTTGTACAGCCGCTTTACGGGGTCATGTGACCGTTCACTGTGGGAAAAAGTAACCAAAGCTGCATTGAAACTCCATAAAAAAGGAGCAAAAGGCTGACCATGGATTTTATAAAAATAACAAGTACACAGAATCCAACAATCAAAGCCGCCGCCAAACTGCGGGAAAAAAGAGCAAGGGATAAAGCCGGGCTGACAATGCTCGAAGGATACCGGGAACTCAGCAGAGCCCATGAATACGGCATGGAACTCGTGGAGGTTTTTTTCTGTCCGGAGCAGTTTCTGGGGGGCAATGAATTTGCACTTCTGGAAAAACTTGCACGATCCGGCTGCAAAATGTTTCAGGTTGCTGATTTTCTGCTTACCAAGCTGGCTTACCGGGAACGTCCGGAAGGATTGATCGCAACAGCCAGAGTGCGCCAACACCCGTTATCGGCCCTGCCTTTACATAAAAATCCTCTTTTTATAGTGGCAGAGGCTGTGGAAAAACCGGGCAATCTCGGTTCAATGCTCCGCAGTGCAGATGCTGCCGGGGCAGATGGGTTCATACTCTGCGACCCGGATACTGATATATACAATCCCAATGTTATCAGAGCAAGTACCGGAGCGATTTTTTCAGTACCGCTTGCAGTATGCTCATCTGCAGAAGCCATTGATTTTCTGCGGCAGAACAATATTGCCATCTATTCGTCCACCCCACATACAGATACGCTCCACAGTTCTGTGGATATGTGCCGCGGCTGTGCATTGATCGTCGGAACAGAACAGGTGGGATTGACCGATACCTGGCTTGATGCTGCCGATACAAAAATCAGGATCCCCATGCTGGGAAAAATCGATTCGCTCAATGTGGCAACTGCAGCAACCCTGCTTCTGTACGAAGCAGCCAGACAAAGAAACTGGAGAATCCATTAAAGTGAACAGTCTTTTTTCCACAACGTTCATTGCCCCTGCCGGAGCTGTATCGAAAGAAGCTGTGGAAACTGCCTCTGCCATCCTTTCTGCACAGGGGATGACTGTAAGCAGCGGAAAGAATATTTTTGCAGGAGATGCTTCAGGATATCTCTCTGCCCCCCTCGCCTGCAGGGTATCTGATCTGGAAGACGCCTGGCAAAGCTGTATCGACTGTATATGGTGCGCCCGCGGCGGGTATGGCGCAATGGCAGTAGCAGCTGCTGCTGATTGGCAGAAACTGCGTGCACACAATCCGTCAATGCCCCTTATCGGCTACAGCGATATTACAGCTTTACACATGCGTATGCTCAAAGAAAATACCGGACGGCCGATTGTGGCAGCTATGACATCCCTGCTGACAACGAAAACGGTTCATGAAGTTGCCGCAACACTTGCCAACGGAAATACTAATCCGTATCCACTGCATGTGTTCAATGGAGTTTTCCCGCAAAAAGCGTACATAACAGCCGCCAATCTGGCAGTACTGGCAGGTATGTGCGGTACCGGTATGCTCCCTGATATGACCGGCAGAATACTGTTGCTGGAAGATATAAATGAACCTCTCTATAAACTCGACCGTTACATGACTCAATTATCCCTTGCCGGAATCCTTGATCAACCGCTGGGTATAGCAGCAGGCGATTTTCACCTGTGCGGAGAAAAAGAACCGGTTTACCGTCTTCTGGCAGATTTTGCCGCAAAACACAGCAAACCCTTTGCCGGGGATGCGCCGTTCGGCCACAAAGATGCTCCGGCGATAATAGATCTTTCCCGGGAAATAACCTTCTGTTTCAGATAATCAACAATATACAGGAGAAAAAAATGTTTGAAGAAAATTCATTAAAATTTTTTACAGATCTTCTGGCAGCCAGCGGACCTTCCGGTTATGAAGAGGCAACGGCAGCTGTTTTCAGAAACTACCTCAATGGATTTTGCCATCAGGTGCAAACCGATGTAATGGGCAACACTACCGGTATTCTCAATCCAGACGCAAAGTTCCGGGTTATGCTTGCCGGACATTATGATGAAATAGGTTTTCAAGTCGTCTACATAAACGATGACGGTTTGATCTACTTCCGTCCCAACGGCGGCATCGATAAACTCAATGTACCTTCAAGTGAAGTGGATATTATTACTGCCCACGGCAAAGTGCATGGAGTTATAGGTAAAAAACCGATACATCTGCTCTCCCCCAAAGAAAGGGAAACTCCGCCGGATCTTGATGACCTTTGGATAGATATCGGCGCAGAATCAAAAGAAGAAGCTGAATCACTTGTTTCTGTCGGTGATCCGGTTGCAATGCGCCCCAATGTAACTTTTATGGGCAAAAACCGTATAATGAGCAAAGGTATGGACGACAAAGTCGGTGCGTTCATAGTGGCAGAAACGCTGCGGGAACTTTCCAGGCGCAAACTCAATGTCGGGGTTTACGGAGCTGGTACGGTACAGGAAGAACTGGGTCTGCGCGGGGCAACAACATGCGCCTATAATATAAATCCGGATATTGCCATTGCAATGGATGTGGGTTTTGCAACTGATATTCCGGATATTCCCAAAAAGAAAATGGGGGACATCCGCCTCGGCAGAGGTCCAATCCTCACCCGTTCCGCAGACAACAACCCGGTGCTTTTCAGAATGTTGCAGACAACTGCCGAAAAGTACAACATACCTCATCAGCGCAGCGCAGCTCACAGAGCCTCCGGCGGTACTGATACAGCCACCATCCAGCTTACCCGTTCAGGAGTCGCTACGGCTCTTATAAGCATACCCAACCGTTATATGCACTCACCGGTGGAAATATGTGACTTGCGTGATGTACATAATTGCGTGCGGATATTGACCGAAACAATAGCAAACCTCTCCGGCAATGAAAGTTTTATCCCCGGAATAGATTGAAAAGGAGAAAAATCATGAGCGAAAATAATTGGAAAAGCGAAACTATAGCAGTCCAGGCCGGTTATACCCCCGGCAACGGCGATGCCAGAGTTCTCCCCATTGTACAGAGTACAACCTATAAGTATGATGACGCCCAAAGCGTGGCAGATCTTTTTGATCTCAAGCGTGAAGGTTTTTTCTACACCCGTCTTTCCAACCCCACTGTTGACGGTTTTGAACGCAAAATGGCGGCAATGGCAGGTGGTGTCGCCGCCACAGCAACAAGTTCCGGACAGAGTGCAAATGCACTTGCCATACTCAATGTTCTCTCCCGTGATGCCCGTCATGTGATTTCAAGTTCTGCAATTTACGGCGGAACCACATCACTTTTCAGCAACACCCTCAAAAAGTGTGCCGTTGATGTTGATTATGTGAAACCGGATGCAAATTGTGACGAGATCCTCGCTCTTGCAAAACCGGAAACCCGTGCAATCTTTACCGAAATGCTTGCAAATCCGGCACTGACAGTTTGCGATCTGGAAGAATTTTCAAAGGCAGCCAAAACTCTCGGTGTCCCGCTGATCGTAGATAATACCTTCCCCTCGCCCTTCCTTTGCCGTACATTCGACTTCGGTGCAGATATAGAAACTCACTCATCCAGCAAATATCTTGACGGTCACGCAACAAGTGTCGGCGGGGTGATTATAGAAAAAGGCGGCTTTGACTGGTGCAACGGCAAATTTCCGGAAATGTCGACACCTGACGAAAGTTATCACGGTCTGACCTATACCGAAGCATTTCCCGCTGCTCCGTTTTCTGTAAAAATGAAGGCGCAATGGATCAGAGATATGGGGTGTCCCATGTCACCGATGAATGCCTTTCTGACCAACATGGGTTGCGAGACATTGCACCTGCGTATGGAACGTCACAGCGAAAATGCCCTGGCTTTGGCAAAGTGGCTGCAGAATCATCCGAAAATCTCATGGGTAAATTATCCTTTCCTGGAAACTGACAGTCAGTATGCTCTGGCCAAAAAATACCTCAAAGGAGGTTCGGGGGTTATAACCTGCGGAGTGAAAGGCGGAAAAGCTGCCGGTGAAAAATTAATGAATTCACTTAAACTTGCCGCTATTGTTGTTCATGTTGCCGACCTGCGTACAGGAGTTCTGCACCCTGCCAGCATGACACACAGGCAGTTGTCGGAAGAAGCTCTCGTTGCCGCAGGAGTAAGCCCTGATCTTATAAGGATCTCTGTAGGAATTGAAAACATCGGTGATATTATTGCCGATTTTGAACAGGCTCTTGCCGGGATCTGATACAACAATGTTTCCTGCAGGTTTCCGGAAACATTTTTTTGCAAACAAAATGGCGGCGGCAGGGTGTGCCGCCGTCCTTGCAGTTGCCGCAGTTGCGGTTTTTGCGCCATTTCTCAGCAATGCACGCCCGTGGATATGGCTGCCGCCGGAGGGCGGGATATGCTTCCCCGCACTGAGAAGTTTTTTTGCTCCGGATACAACAGAGACTCTGATCGAAAAACTCTTCAACTTTTCCGGACCGGCATTTATTATTATACTGATATTCCGGAAACATAAAATAACAACTCTTGTATTATTATTCTTAATGCTCATTCCTTTTATTTTTACTGCTCCTGATACAGATAAAAGAGAATGGCGGGAAGTCAGCGGTTGGCAGCTGACTGCTGTTATACCGTACGGACCAAATGAGTCCGGTGTAACTGCTCCATACGCCCTGCCCTCTGCCGGACATA
>JAZSGI010000185.1:0-24606 GCA_045532655.1 Victivallaceae bacterium | reverse complement strand
TGATGACACGGGCTTCAACTTCCTGGCCGACCTGGAGAACGTCTTTGACCTTTTCAACATGTTCCTTGCTGAGCTGGGAAATGTGAATAAGTCCGTCGATCTTGTTGGTAAGTTCAACAAATGCGCCGAAAGCAGTGATTTTGGTGACTTTGCCGGAAACCAGATCGCCAACGGTATAACGTTCATTGATCTTGCTCCAGGGATCATCTTCGGTCTGCTTGAGGCCGAGGCTGATGCGCTGCTGTTCGGGATCGATGACCAGAATGACGACTTCAACTTCGTCACCGGGTTTGAGAACTTCGTTGGGGTTGTTGATTTTGCGGGTCCAGCTCATATCGGAAACGTGGATCATACCATCGATATCGTTTTCGATTTCAACAAATGCACCGTAGTTGGTCATGTTGCGGACTTTGCCGGTGATCTTGGTGCCAACAGGATATTTTTCGGCGAGAACTTCCCACGGATTGCGTTCTTTCTGACGCAGACCGAGGCTGATCTTCTTGTTCTGCTTGTCGATGCCGAGGACGACGGCTTCAACTTCTTCGCCAACAGAGACAACATCGCTGGCCTTGGTAATACGCTTGACCCAGCTCATTTCGGAGACGTGGATCAAACCTTCTACGCCGCTTTCAATTTCAACAAATGCGCCATAGGGCATGATATTGACAACACGGCCGGAAACCTTGGAGCTGACAGGATATTTGCTTTCCACGAGATCCCAGGGGTTGGCAGTCTTCTGCTTCAGACCCAGGCTGACACGTTCCTTGGTGTATTCAATGTCAAGAATGATGATTTCGATTTCCTGACCGACTTCAAGCATTTCGCTGGGATGACCGATACGGCCCCAGCTCATGTCGGTGATGTGCAGCAGACCGTCAACGCCGCCGAGATCGATGAATGCACCGAAATCAGTGATGTTCTTGACGATACCGTTGCGGAGCTGACCGACTTCCATTTCCTTGAGGAGGGCGGAACGGCGGTCGCGGAGGGATTCTTCCAGCAGTTCACGGCGGGAAACGACGATGTTACGGCGATCGGTGTTGATCTTGAGGATCTTGACATCGTATTCTTTGCCGAGGTATTCATCGAGATTGCGGACGGGACCGATATCGATCTGGGAACCGGGCAGAAATGCTTCGACGCCTTCGATATCAACGATCAGACCGCCTTTGACTTTGTGCTTCATTGCACCCTTGACCACGGAACCTTCGCCGCATTCGTTGGTGATGCGATCCCATGCCTTGATCTGCTGTGCCTTCTGATAGCTGAGGGCGGGCATGTTGTTGTCGTTCTCGAGTTCTTCGAGATAGACATGGATCTCGTCGCCTACATTGACTTCGTCATACTTGGCGAATTCAGAGGCAGGAACGAAGCCTTCGGACTTGTAGCCGATATCAACGAGGATATACTGCTGGCTTTTGTTGACGACTCTGCCGGTAACGATCTTGCCGGGGACAAAGTCACTCTTTGCGGTGGAAGAGGCCTGAAGAAGATCTTCCATGGAGGGCATGTTGTCGAAATCGACGCCGTCGAAGACAACACTGGTTGCAGGTTCTTTGGTCATTTGCTGCTTTTGGGGTTGGTTGTTGGTTGTTGGACTTCTGCGGAGCTCCTGCGGATCAGGGACTCCCCTTTTATAAAAGATACAAAAAGGCACACCGTGTGCCCTAATCCTATAAAATAGCACATAATTACGTTTTTGGCAAATGAAAAAACATATATTTTTACAAAATATCCCGTATTTTGCCTCAAAGGGTAATCCAAATCCCGGACAAAATGCTCTGCCTGCTTAAAATTGACTTATTTTGATGAAACTGCTCTTTCCGGCATTTGCAAAATCTTTTTTTCAAGGGTATATTATCCCGTACCTGAAGTTGTACAGAAAAGATTTGTTCAAATGAGAAAAAATGATAAATATCCGGTCAGGATCACCAGAATGATCTCTGATGTCGGCAGTTCTGCCTGGCGGCTGGGCGGCGGCTATCAATCACTGATCGCCTTTATCGGGGAGATCAGCAGGGATACTCTCGTGACTTTGTTGCATCCGCGGCGTATGCGCTGGAATGACTTTGCTTACTATCTTGATCTTTGCGGGGCAAGAACTTTGCCTATCGTTATCGGGATATGTACTCTTATGGGGATAGTTGTCGGATTTCAGGCCGGATTTTATATGCGTGATTACGGTCTTGAACTGCTGGTGGCGGAGGCAACTGCTTATTCTGTACTTAAAGAGCTCGGTCCCTTGCTGGTGGCGATTGTCGCCACAGGGCGTGCCGGCAGTGCTTTTGCGGCTGAGTTGGGTACTATGAAGGTCAATGATGAAATTGCCGCTCTTGATACCATGGGGATCCGGCCGGGAAGGTTTCTGGTTGTGCCGAAACTTTTTGCCCTTGCTCTTGCCATGCCCGTACTTACTGCATTCGGTGATGTTGCTGGAATGTTCGGCGGCGGCCTGGTGGGGTATTTTTATCTCGATATTCCGGCGGCTGTTTTTGCCGGACGTATATGTGACGAAATCACGCCTGCGGTTTTCCTGCTCGGATTGGTGAAAAGTTTTGTTTTTGCCATACTTATTGCCATTGTCGGATGCTGGAAGGGAATGACTGCTCCTGCAGATGCACAGGGGGTGGGGCGTGCCGCTACAGAAGCTGTTATTGCCGGGGTTTTCGCCATAGTGATTTCCGATGCTGTCATGACTGTTATTTTTACGGTTGCGGGGTGGTGAAATGACGGAAAATGAAAAAATAATAGAAGTGAAAAATCTCCGGGTCGGATACGGCAGAACGGTTATACTCAAAGATTTGGATTTCACTGTCCGCAAAGGCGAAGTTTTCGGTATTCTCGGCGGGTCAGGTTGCGGCAAAAGTACTTTGCTCAAACATTTGATCGGGCTTTATCCCGTAACATACGGCAGTGTTAGAATGTTCGGCACGGAATTGGGGGGAATACAGGAAAATGACAGGCGTACTCTACAGCGGAGATTCGGCGTTACTTATCAGAACGGCGCTCTTTTCGGCTCCATGACTGTCGGGGAAAATGTCGCTTTGCCCCTTGAAGAGTTTACGACACTATCACGGCGCTGCATCAGGGAAAAAGTTGCTGAAAAACTTGAGCTTGTGGGGTTGCAGGATGCTGTAAATAAAATGCCGTCAGAACTTTCCGGCGGTATGTGCAAGCGGGCAGGGCTCGCCAGGGCTATGGCTCTTGATCCGGAACTCCTCTTTTTTGATGAGCCTTCTGCGGGGCTTGATCCCATAACCAGTGTCGCTCTGGACGAACTTATACTTTCGCTGAAAAATAAACTCGGTACGACCATAGTTATTGTTACTCATGAGTTGGCGAGTATATTTACAACAGTCGATAATGCAATAATGCTCAACCGGGATCTGAAAGGTATAGCCGACTGCGGTTCCCCGGAATATATGAAAGATCATTCCGGTAACAGCTGGGTCCGCAATTTCCTGAACCGCAGTGCCGCTGTTGAGGATATAAAAGTGACAGAGGGAGAATGAATATGTCAGCAAAAAGAAACTTTTATCTCGGATTATTCGTGGTAAGCGGGTTTGCCTTGATGGTTATTGCAGTTTTTGCTTTCGGGGTGGCATCTTTCCTGCGGCCGAAAGCTCAATTGGCAACATGCTTTTCCGAATCAGTACAGGGGTTGGATGTGGGGTCTCCTGTCAAGTACAAAGGCGTTCCTATCGGAGCGGTGAAAAAAATCACCCTTGATATGGAAGCCCAGCTCATTATGGTGCTGATGGAAGTTGAGCTCGATACTCTGGCTTTCGGCGGAGAATACAATAAGGACGGCGAAGAACTTTTTGCCGCATTTATACGCAACGGTATCGCCGGAGGTTTGCGCTGTCATCTGGAGTACAGCGGAATAACCGGTATGAAGTACATCGAAATGGATTATATGGCTTCCGGCAAACATTCCGGGGAACAGGAGCCGCCACCGCAGCTTGCCGGTGCCTTCCCCGGAGTCGGATACCTGCCAAGTACTCCGTCTGCAATATCTGATATGCTTACCACACTCAATGCTTCGCTGGAAAATATCGCTTCAATAGATTTCAACAGCATCGGCGAATCACTTGATGCCAATCTTGTACAGCTGGAGAAACTTCTTGCTGATCCGGGAGTGCCGGTCATAGTGGATAATCTGCGGCAGACTTCGGCAAATATGGCAGAATTTACAAATACTTTGAATGTTGCTCTTACTCAGGAGACCATTAACGGGATGACCGGCGGAATGACTGCACTGCTGAATGATCTTTCCCGCGCCAGCGAAAAAATCACTGCGGAGGTGGAAAGTGCCAGAGTCGGAGAGGTTTCAGAGGCTTTGCAGGAAGCTATGGAAAAATTGCAGGAAACTCAGCGGCCGCTTCTCCATTCCCTTGAACAGTTTGATGCTGCTGTCGATGGGTTCGATCTGCTTGTCCGCCAGCTTTCCAATGATCCGGGGTCTCTGCTGCGCGGCAGTTCCGTACCCCCTGTGGATTTAAAAAAATTGGAAAAATGATCCGGAATATAACCGCCGGATGTCAGGACTGCAATGAAAAATTCCTGAGTTATTTGACATAAGATATTGTCAGTGTTATATTATGCTGCTTAACACAATTAACATAAGGAGTTTATTATGGCTGAAATTTCAATGCAGTGTCCTTATTGCCGTAATGTACTGACTGTTGACAGTGCGTTGTGCGGACAAAATGTTGCTTGTCAGTTTTGCAATGCACAGGTTATGGTACAGGCTGAAAAAAATACCGTTTCGCTGGTGTTGGGTATCCTCGGTCTGGTGTTTGTTTTCGGGTGTGTAGGGTGGATATTTTCTCTGATCGCTCTGATCTCAGGTATCAAAAAGAACTATAAAACCGGAACCATTCTCGGAATTATCGGTCTGGTTCTTCATGGGCTGGTGCTACCTATCTGTATTTTTGCCGCGATACTTTTACCTGCATTCGCAAGAGCACACGAAAAAGCACATGAGATCACGTCGTGTATTAATAACCTGAAACAGGTCGGATTGGCGGTCACTATATATGCATATGATAATGATGATCATCTGCCTGCCTCTCTCGATGATGTGCAGGAATACGTCTCTTCCTCGGATGTATTCTGCTGTCCCAGTGATGAATCCGGCCAATCATACGTTTATGTCGGCGGTGATCGTAGTGTGCTTGACAGTCGTCCTATCGCTTTTGATTTTCCCGGTAACCATCCCGGAAAGGTTAACGTGCTTTGGGCTGATGGCCATGTCGAAACTGTTGCAACCAACATCAAATCTCTTGATGAGCTTATTGAGTTTTTGCAGATACTCCCCCCGTCGTGGTAAGATTGCCTGTCGCACCGTCACCTTCCCGGTGACGGTTTTATCGGGGGGTAAAGCCAAGCTGACATCCGTACCCCTCCGTACCCATCTGTACAAACAATGAGGCTGCTGCAAAATATCAGGTTTTGCAACAACCCCATCAAATTTTTTACCTGTTGGCGATCAGAGTAATTTCAATGCACTTTCAATGAAAATATCCCCTGCTTCAGGAGCCATGGTGTCGATATCCGGCTGAACTTCGTAGCCGCCACGGGCGAAACATTCCTTCATTGGAACATAACTGGGTGGCGCACTCTGTGCAAGTTCCGCAATGAAGGTGTATTTGAAAGGACTTTTTGCCCGGATGGCTTCCGATATCCCGTTGAACGGTTCGCCGGGCAATGCAATAAAAGTCAGATCATTGCCGATCGACAGTGCTGTAAATATCCCATTATGGGACGGGGTGCTGTATTTCCGGCAATTAAGAGCCCGCTGGGCAAAGTGGCGCAGGGCGGCTGGAACTTTATTGGCAAGATCCTGACTTTCAAAATCCCCTTCTTTGGGAATGTCCGGCACGGTATCGAGTATGTGCTGTGCCTCTGCAACTTCTGCATCGGTAAGCTGGCGGTGGGGCAGGACGGCAACAGTACTGTTGACTTTGATGCTTTCTGCTGCAACAGGTTCAAGATCCGGCAGGGCATCCAGTACGATACGGGCATAGCCTCTGCCGATACGCACTGCTTCGTGATAACCGGTTTGAACTGTCTTTTGATGAACATCGAAATGATTGATATTGCCTGAAGCATCATCAAGTATCATTACCGGCAGACTTGTTTTCAGTTCATGCTGTATTTCCTGTACAAATCTGCCGTACCAGTCTGCTGAAACCAGATTGCCGCCGATGGTATCTCCGTGATTGGCAATGTTACAGACGAGAGCCGCCAGACGGCCGTTGTGTTTGACTGCCATGACGTTGATCGTGCGGTCGAAGTCGCTTTCCGGTTTGTCGATATCCGGATTGCATTGACCGGGATTGGTAACGATATTGCCGTCCTTCATCCAGAATCTGCGGACAAAACCATAGGGGTTGTTGTATACTTTGACAGCTTCAAGTTCTGCCGGCATGAGACCCATCATGGCTCGTTTGATACCGCGTACAACGGCATCAACAATCAGGTCAAATGCGTACTGTGTTGCAGCATCTTTCTGGGTGGGGGCATCATCAAACATCGGGCCGGTGTGCGTATGGGTGGCGCAGATGATCATCTTTTCATAAAGACCGGTACCGTACTCAGCATCGACTTTTGCTTTGATTGCAGCGAACATGGTTCCCGGTATGCCGCAAAGTTCCAGAGACACCAGCAGTGCTTTGCTGCCGTCAACATCAAATACAATGACTTTTGCATACAGGTCGTCATACATGCCCTCGTTGGGCCGTTCATTGAAATAACCAGCAAGACCGACTCCGACAGGGGGAGTCATGATTTCCTGTGCATAGCCGACTTTCAACATGGTTTACTCCTTGGTTCAGCAAATATTGATTATTTTTCCGCCGTTTTGTGCAGATTCGTGACATGCGGCGCAAAGTTTCAGGTTATGGACAGCATCTTCTGCGTTCAGCGGACAACCGTTGATAATGCTTGCAGCATGATTTTCGATCAGTGTCTGGTAAATGTTTCTGATGGGAGCCGGCTGGATCGCAGTGACCTTGCCCAGTTCATCAAGTTCCAGTCTGATACGGCAGGGTTCGCCCTCGTGGCCGGAGAGTTGGAACATGCTGCCATAGCTGCGCAATACGGCTTTGTCTCCGTAAATTTCAAAGCCGAGGTTGGTGAGGGTTCCACCCAGACCGCCCCGGAATTCACTGAACGAAGCCCGGACACTGCCCTGGGTACCGTCTTCGAAGAAGAACTTGATATAAGCCCCGTCTTCGGCTTTGATATCCATTATCTTGGGGTAATAAACAGCTGCCAGTGATGTGATCTTTTTGCCGAAAACAAATTCAGCAACATAGAAACAATGGCTTGCCACATCACCGATGGGACCACCCATTTCCTCCAGCTTGCTGCACCGCCATGTGGCGGCCTCCGCCGGGTCATAACCATAGGCAAATTCCATGTGGAAACATGAATCATTGACAGTGCCGAGCATGTTTCCGGCGACACATTCAGCGGCCCGGATATTCCAGGCGTTATTTACCATCATGTGGTCAACGGAGAGTGAACGGCCTGCGGCTGCGGCAAGTTCAGTCATTGCCTCGGCATCTGCAACGTTTGTTGCGGCAGGTTTTTCCACGATGACGTGTTTGCCTGCCTTCATGCACCTCATGGCTATTTCGGCGTGACTGGCATTGTTTGTTGCAACAAACACACCGTCGATATCAGTATCTGCCAGTACAGCATCAAGGGTGTCGTACCATTTGAGCCCCAGAGCCTTTGCTGCACTGCGGCGGGCAGGATTCATATCCGTTGCGCCGGAGAGTACGGCATTGGCGAGAGGAGAGAATCTGGCTGTGTCACAGGCGAAGCCTTCTTTGGCGATCCTGTTTTCGGCAATCCCCCCGAAGCCGACAAGTGCGTATTTGACCTTTTGCATTAACTTACCTCATATAAGCTGCGGCGACCTTTTTGAAGGCATCGATACAGGCCTGAATATGTTCAACTTCGTATGTGGGATGGGTGAAGAAACTGATTGTACGGTCAGTCATCCAGTTTGCCTGTTTGCAGTTGAATTGGGTGTAATCGATCTGGCGGGCCTTGGGATCATTGAAGGGATATTTGGCTGAACCGAAACCGTTGCGTTCTGCAAAGGCCTGTTCTTTGTACATTTCCGGCCAGAGTACGCTGTAAACAGCAACACCTTCTGCGGCGACAGCTTCGATGAATTTTTTGGTGTCGATACCATCTTTGAGTTTGGATGGATCGATAACGATGGGACACCACCAGAAAGCATTCTGGCGTTCTTCAGTGTCTACGGGGACGTGGAGGACGAGGGGGTGATCTTTCAGGGCGGCAATGATCATTTTGCCGTTACGGATACGGTTTTTCAGGTTCCAGTCATCGAAGCGTTCAAGTTCTCCAAGACCGATAGCTGACTGCATTTCCGTCATACGGAAGTTGAAACCGACACGTTTGTGGATATAGAGCTGTTTGCCCTCCATTTCCAGCAGATTCAGTTTTGCCTGTACATCATAACCGTGGTCACGGAAAGAGCGGCATTCCCATGCCAGATCATCATCATTGGTAACGACCATACCGCCTTCGCCGCCAGTGGTGAAGTGTTTGCTCTGGCAGAAGCTGAAACAGCCGACATGACCGATTGTACCGGCTTTTTTGCCTTTATAGACACCGCCGAAGCACTGGGCGCAGTCTTCTACCACAAAGAGATTGTGTTTTTTTGCTATTTCTATAATGGGGTCCATATCTGCGACGATACCGTAGAGGTGGACGACAACGATAGCTTTGGTACGTTCAGTGATGCATGCTTCGATGGCGTTGGGATCAAGGGTGTGATCAGTAGTGACATCGGCAAAAACCGGCAGGGCGCCGGCCTGCAGAGCGCAGAAGCTGGAGGCGATGAAGCTGTAAGAGGTACAAATGACTTCGTCACCGGGGCCGATGTTCAGACTTGCCAGTGCGGTATGCAGGGCGCAAGTTCCGTTGGCAACGCTGATTGCATTTTTTACGCCAAGCCATTTTGCCCATGCGGCTTCAAATTCCATACCGACTTTGCCGGTCCAGTAATTGACCTTGCCTGACTTGAGGATTTCGGTGACTTTATCGATTGTGTTTTCGTTGAAAGTGGGCCACTGCGGCCATGCGCCGGTATAGGTCTTGGCTCCGCCGTCGATTGCAAGAGTTGAATTACTCATGATGATAACCTTTCTTTTTTTGTTTTTGAAATTACCTCTTTTACTAAGTAATTTTTGATTTAAACCTGCATATTAACATTACAGCTGACAATGGGAAAAGGCAAGAAAATTTCACTGTAAAAACAAGTTTTTTTATTGTGAAATCTTACTGTTTTGCCTGTATTAGGGAACGTCATGCCGTTGACGGCGGCAAATGGAGTGAAAAAAGAATGGTGAATAGATAAAGTAAACGCACGCTGCTCTCAAAAGAAGCGTGCATTCAGTTTTACAATCGTCAATAAATATTTATCTCCGGAGTTTGAAATTCCGGTCTTTGAAGATTATATTACAGGGTGTAACCACTTTTTGCTGAAAAAAGGAATAGTAAAATGTTTTATACTGCACCGTCAGGCCGGATCAAAGACAGTTATACTTTGTATCATAATGGTATATACTATATGTTCAGTATGTATTCCCCCTCCGGCAGGGAAGAGGATTATACAGCAGTTTGGCTTGCATGCAGTTGTGACGGTGTCCATTACTCTGATGTGGGGATGGTCATTCAAGCTCCTTTCAAAATCTGGGCAATGAGTGTGGTGACTGTGCAGGGTAAATTCCTTTTGAATCACGGTACATTTGCTCCGGACGGCAGTCAGAGTGTTATCCGTTTCTGGGAATCAGAAGATCTTGTACACTGGCGATGCCTGCCGGAACTTGATTTGCGTCCTGATACCCGTTTCTGTCCGGCAGACAGCAGACTTGACTGTATGGATATTGTACCGGTAAATGAAGATGGGGCGACTGTGTATTACGGTTTTGCCACCGGGACATGCGGATTGTTCCGTTCGACGGATGCCCGGCATTGGGAATGTCTCGGCGAAGTGGTTACTGACTGGCGGCCGTTTCTGCCTCCGCTCTCTGCCTGTAATGGTGATGTTGAGGTGGGCGGATGCCGCAAAATCGGCAATTACTGGTATCTGCTGGGCGGTTGTTTCAATCATTTGGGCATGAGCGGTTACGGAACCTGTGTCATGCGGGCGGATTCGCCTTACGGACCGTTCCGTCCTGACGGAGCCCGCTGCCGTTTATATGGCGGTTCAGGACGTTGGGTTTCATTCTGGGGGCGTTTCTGCGACACTCCGGAATGTCTTCTTGTTTCCAACAGCTACATCTATACCGGGTACAGTTATGAAAATGGTGAAACATGGCTGCCGCCGCTTAAACGCCTGATGACTGATACAGATGAGCATATTTATCTGGCATACTGGCAGGGTAACGATGCAGCCAAAGGAAAGGAATTTGCTGAACTTGAACCTGTAACGCTGAAAGCGGTGGCACAGAATGTTTTCAATGGGGCATCCATTGGGCAGGGAATGGTGCTGACTCCTGTTTCCGCTGTTGCCGATCCGGAAAAAGGATTTGTGCTTGAGGGGCGCATACGGCTTGAAACTCCTTCCTGGACGGCATTGGCTCCATTTGCGGGCTTTTATCTGGAGGAAGGGGATGAGAGTGGTACTGCCATACTTTTTTCGGCAGCAGGGGTCACTGTGACAGGAGAATACAGGCGCAGGATGGGGGAAGAACTGACTTTCTGCTGCGAAAATGAGGTGTCGCAGTTGAATTCTTCTGCCGCAGGAATTGAAATTTCCCGTGAACATACTTTCCGTCTGCTGGTCAGGAAGAATATGTTTGAAGTTTATCTTGACGACCGCCATGCTGTTACCTTCAATACGGCTCATTATCCGGGGTATCCCGGCAAACTGAATGGCCGATTCGGGTTTGCTGCGGGCGGCGGAACGGCGGTGTTTACTCATCTGCAGTTGTGGGAAATGGATTTCCCTGCCACAGAAAACTCTGCTGCGGAGGAATAAGGTGTGGGGAATTCAGTTGTCAGAATGGTTTTGGGTGTGTTTTGCCTGTTTTGGGGGATGTACAGTACAGGAGGCGAAGTGGAGATAAATGAGCTTTTTGCGCTGCTTGTTCAGGAAGGGCAGATTGCCGGATTATGTGAAAGTCGTTCAACGTTGAATATGGATATGCCCACAGCCGGGGGCAGGGTTTGCTGGGATACTGTTGAGTGCGGCGGCTGGAAACTCCAGCGCAATATTATTTTCGGCAACTGGCGCATCCTTGATCCCGGCGATGTCCGCAGGGCATGGGGCACGGCAGAAAAACAACTGGAGGATTTTCTCAATGACCGTCCGGTATCTGCGTTGTGCAATTACTTTGATTGCGGCGGCAGATTTGCCCGTTATATCCATGATGACGGCAGTGGCAAAGGAACAGTTGTTTTGCTGCACGGCATAGGTGTACGTGCTGTTTCCATGGGAGAAATGGCAGAAATGCTCTATGCAGAGGGGTATGATGTACTTAATTACGATTATTCATCATCCCGGAATTCTATTGCGGGACACAGTATCGATTTTCTTGCAGCTTTGCGCCGGGAAGAGATTTCCGGACGGATATTTTTTGTGACACACAGCATGGGCGGACTTGTGTTGCGGCACGCTCTGGCCGGGATGGATGCGGAAGAATGCGGCAATATTGGCGGTGCCGTCATGCTTGGTACGCCAAATCAGGGGTCAGGTTGGGCATATTTCGGCAGAATACAACCGGTGATAAATATGAACAGGGCTTTGCAGGACATGATTCCAGGCAGTCAGGCATTGGATATACCTTTCCCGCCTGTGCCTGTTCCGGTTGGGGTCATTGCAGGTAAATTTGACGGCAAGGTTGCCTGCAGGCGGACTCTCATAAAGGGTATGGAATGTGAATACCTGGAAGTGAATTGCACCCATCCCGGATTGCGTGATCCGGCAAATACTGGCGGATATATTCTCAATTTTCTGGCAACAGGTACATTTACGGAGGATGAAAAATGTCAGGAACAGTAACTTTGATCGTATACGGGACTTTGCTTGCGGGGGAGTGCAACCATTTTTATTGCCGGGAGGCTCTGGAGATCGTGCCGTGTACGGTTTATGGTACTTTGTATGATACCGGGCTGGGCTATCCGGCATTTGTTCCCGGCGGTAATGAACCTGTGGCGGCAGAGGCTGTTACCATCCCGGAATATTGCTGGCAGAGTATTGATGAGCTTGAGGATTATCCGCGTGAATACGACCGCCGCCTTATTGAAGCAGAATTGCCATCCGGGGAAACTCTTGCCGGATGGATCTATATAATGAATGTTTTGCCGCCGGGATCTGTTGTTATCAAAAGCGGTGATTGGCGGAAAAGATAATCAGCTGTAAATACGGCAAATGCCGGGCTGAAAAAAACTCACTGATACAGGCGGGATTTATTTCAGAGTGCAGTTCTTTTTTGTATTTTTTTACCGGAAAAGTATCCTTTAAATTTGACAAAGAGGAAACTTTGGTTTATATTTAGTAAACATTTCAGTAAACTTATTCCTCCGGAGGTTTTTTATGCAGCTTTCAAACGTACGTCAGGTTTTTCTGGATATGGATGGTACCATATATCACGGCACAGAACTTTTCCCGACAACGATTCCTTTTCTCCGTTTTCTGGAGGCAAAAGGGATAGGTTACATGTTCTTCTCCAACAATTCAAGCTACAGCACACAGGAATACATTGAGCGGCTGGCGGTAATGGGCATCCCGGCAAAGGCGGAAAACTTTTATATTTCCACAGATTATACTATTGATTACCTCAAGAGAAATCACCCGGAAATACGGAAGATATTTCTGCTTGGTATGGCATGTATCGTACCTCAGTTTGAAGCCGCAGGTTTCGTTATCGATGAAACAGCCCCGGATGCCGTGATCGTTGCTTTTGACCGTTCACTTGTCTATGAGCGGCTGTGCCGTGCTGCATGGTTCATCAGCCTCGGAGTTCCGGCTTTTGCCACCCATCCCGATGTTTGCTGTCCTACCAATGAGCCTACGATGCTTCCTGACTGCGGAGCATTGACTGCCTGTCTGGAAGTTGCTGCGGGGAAAAAACTGAAAGTGCTGGGCAAACCCGATCCCGGAATGTTGATCGAAGGGGCGGCACGGAAAGGAGTTACTCCTGCCAGTGTCCTTATGGTTGGCGACCGTCTTGCTACTGATATTGCTGTGGGGCGCAATGCCGGAGCGTTGACAGCGTGGATAACTCCGGACCCGGAAAAAGAACCGGATTGTCCGCCGGAACTCGCACCGCACTTCCGGGTTCGTGACCTCGGAGAACTGCAGGCGATCTGGGTGAAAATCTGAAGAGGTCATTTACTTTGGCAATCGTAACCGGTGACAAAGGGGCATTTGAATTGAAAAATATTGGCGGAACCGGGATAAATGTGATATATTGCTGTGACTGTAAAAAATAAGGGAGAGAGATGGAACTGGTAAATGTCGCACAGAAAATTCGCAGACTGCGCCTGAAACAGCAGTTGACGATCGATCAGCTTGCCGCCCGCAGCGGTTTGAGCAAGGGATATATTTCCCGGCTTGAAAATTTCCGTACGGGAGCCTCCATCCGTGCATTGAATCTGGTGGCGGCGGCACTTGGTGTGGAAATGATCGAACTCTTTAAGAACGAAACAGCTGCGCCGGAGTATGTTTTCGGGCATTTGAATGATGGGGAAAAGATCGAGCGCAACCATGCAGAGGATTTCGGCATAAGTTACTTTGCCCTTGCTTTTGAGAAGACCGACCGTACCATGAACCCGTTTTTTATTGAGTACCGTGCCAGCGAAAAGGAACGTGAACTGCTCCAGCACGACAGTCAGGAGTTTTTTGTGCTTCTGGATGGGGAAATAGATTATATAATAGGTACAGAAACAGTGCGCCGCATGAAAAAAGGTGAGACAGTTTACCTTGCGGCACAACTTCCTCACCGGGTAAAATTAGCCCCCGGCTGCGAATACGCATCAGCGCTGGTGATATATCATTAAAAAGAAAATGTACTGTATCCGCAGATTCTCCGGTACAAGTAAAACTGTGTCTGTCGGGGGGAGAAACCAGTCCCTTGATCCGGCAGTAATTTTTTAATGACATTACCCGCTTTTTGTAACGTACCTTTGGTGTCCAAACAAAATCTTACTTTGCAGGCCCCCGCCCAAAAAACTTTCCACCGGACTACAAGACTGGTTTGATCTTGTGTAAGGCAAAATGGAGATGTTTTATTTCCCCGCCTGAATAAAATATACTCTCGCCGCCAGACTTACAAAATTATGCGCCCTTGCTCTTTTGCCAGAAACAAAATCAGAACATTTTGTATCAGATTCAGCTTTCAAGTTACCGGACCAGTGCAGAAAACAAGTGTTCTCTACAAAATAATCATATCTTTCCATACTTGACAACGAATTGTATCTTCTTAATATATCATTGTTTCTGCGAAAAGTAAAATGAGAATGTAAAAAATATCGCAAATTTTTTATCCGATAATCATTCAGCTACATTTTTTTATTTGTTCTGTATAATATTGCACAAGTTCCCATTTTGTTTCCGGAGGCAGTTCTCCCCGGGGGCATGGAATGAACCCACCGGATCCAAGTAATGGCTGAAGTGCAGCCACGGCAATATCAACAGTCTTTCTGTCTGCTGTGAATATTGCCGGATCAATGCCCCCGATGCCCCGCAACCGGGAACCGTATTGCTGCCGCAATCGGAGCATTTGCTCCACGGAAACAGGGAAAAATAATTCTGCGCCACATTCTGCCCACAAAGGAATGGAGTTTTCTCCGTATTGTCCGCAATTGACAGCCGTGATCGGGCAGCCGTTGCGGGCAAGGAGTTTCTGCAACCTCCGGAAAGCCGGTGCAATGTATACGGCAAAAAATTCCGGGGTCAGTACAGAGGCACTTGCCGGAGTTATTTCTTCTTTTAAAAAAGCGCAATCGGGTCGGAATCCGGCATCAAGGAGTGTACGGGTGTTTTCCAGCACAACATCGGCAAAAGTTGAAAAAATTTCCTGCAACAGTTGCGGATCATCTGTTGCGGCGGCTTTGACATTTTTCACCCCCATGATTTCCAGCGGCAGAGCGAAAATACTGCCAAGCCCCAGAGCGGGTGGATGGGTGCTTGTGGCGTTGAATACTGCGGCATCGAATGCGAGAGATGGCGATATTCTTGCCATTGACCACTGTAATTTCGGCAGGAAATGTGTCTTCCAGGCTTCTCTGCTGTCAAGAAGGTATCTGACGATTTCCGGCGGCTTGTCAGTGCCCGGTGAATCATTTATCACCTGCCCGAATCTGTTGCGCATCTGGCGGCTGCCGTCGGCAAAAACTGCCGTGACACTTTCCTGAAATTCCGGCATAAGACCGCTTACGGGGGAATAAAAGGTGTTGAAATTGTAATCGAATCCCAGTCGGGCAGAGAGGCAGCAGCAAATATCATTGCTGTTTTTCCAGCCTTGTGCATCTGCCACAGATATATATCCTGCCGCCGCCCATTTATTCAGGAGTTCTCTTGAATAGCCGCAATGCACTGCAGGCACACCCTCCGGGCGGCTGCAGTGCATGACAGCGTTGTATTTATCTCTGTTGGTCATAGGCATCCTGCCGTTATTGATCCGGGAGGCATCTCAAAAGGCCTCACAGGAATAAATATAGCATAGATGTACTGTTTGTCAACCAAAAGTGAATTTGACAGTGATGATCTCCTGCGGTTTTGCACTGAATTCCAGTGTGGAGGCATCCCGGGCGATTTCCTGCTGCACAGATTCATCGATGCGGCACAATTCCGCTTTGCAGAATGGCACGGCAAAAGTTATCTTTGCACTCTGCCGTTCACCGGTGAGATTCACTGTCCGCAATACGATTTCGCCGGGAACACCGGATTCCGCCGGTTTGAGGGCGGTAAAAGCGAGATCTCCGGCGAGTTCTGCGAAACTCCGGCTTTGTGTTGTTTTGACCAGATATTCCGGGATCACCGAAACCGGGAACTGCTGCAGCTGGAATATCTGCTGTGCTTTTACCAATTCTGTGGCAGAGGTGTTTGCTCCGGTACATTTCAGCTGATAGTGGTATGTGAGGGTACGTTGGAGTTCTCCTTCGACTTCGCCGTTTTTGCCCACTGTGCGGGTGAATGCCCGGAAGAGCGTAACGGAGAGTTCCCCCTCTGCTTCGGCGGAAGAACCACATTCGTGCAAACCGGCACTGCCGATAAAGTAAAAGCCTCCGCGTTCATCCTTTTTGCCGACGATACCGTTGAAATTCTTGTCTGCGGATTCAGCTTCGGCGAATGTTTCAGTTTCTCTGCCAAGCATAAGGCCCGGAACCCGTTCATTGAAGCAGAATGCCTGATTTGCCTGATATTTGCCGTTTATGCCGGTGGGGATAATCAGCTGCAAGCGGGCATCCCGCAAGTTGTTGTCGATCACGGTGGAGATGGAAAGAGCATCGCTGTTTCTGTCCAGAGCCACCCGGGTACGGATGGTGAGCGGGATCTTTTCCCGGCTTTCCCGCACGCCTTCATAATTGGCGTTGATGCCGCCTGCGAAAATCATTTCTTTTGCAGTTTCAAATTCCCGGACGATTTCAAATTCAACACGCTCGGGGCCGTCGTGGGTGATACTTATACTGCGGCAGTACCCGCCGACAGTGGTGGAGGTTCCTGCCGGTGAACAGTGTCCCCAGCCGTCGCCGATTTCCCGGTCTATACGGTAATCGTTTTGTCCGGCAAAGGTACGCTGACTGCGGAGATCAGTTACGGCAAAAGTACCGTTATCTGCGATTTCCAAAGCAATTATGCCGTTTGATGCGCTGCGCCTGCCTGTACGCAATGTATTGAAGTTGCGCACGGGGTCGGGAACGGCTTTGATCGTAAAAGAAGTTTGTCCGGATGCCCGCAATCCGGTATGCATAACGACGGTGTAAATATCGAAAAATGCCTCTGAACCGGGATAAAGGACTACATCCTGCTTGCGGCGGATGGAGCGGATGGAATATGGAACTTCTTTGCCGTCTTCGTCATAAATCCGGAAGAGATTGATTTTTTCCGTCGTAAAAGGTTCAGCGAATTCCGAGGGGTATGGCTTGCCTGCCGGGAAAGCGATTTCGATTTCCGACACTTTGCTGACGTTGTATGGCAACGGGTTGAAAATACGCAGCAGATAGTTGCCGTCGGGATCGGTGAGAGCATCGATTTTGTTGTTTTCGTCCAGACCGTTGGAGTGCAGGATACTCCAGCGCTGGCCTTGTGTAACTGCCTCGAAATCCTGATATTTGAATTCCAGTATCTGTTGTTCTGCAACAGTTTCCACCTCTTCAAAGCGGGTCAGCATGTGGCGGTGGATACTGTCGGGTGAACATCCGCAGATGGAGTCATGGGCGTGATTCTGCAGCAGATGCCGCCATGCGTAGCGGAGAAATGCCGTATCGCACTTGCCGCACTGTGCAAGGATTGCGGCAGTCATGGGTTCCAGCAGGAGTTCAAGAAGATTCTGGCAGCGGTCGTTGGCATTTTTGATGTCGTATCTGGAACTGATCGTTGCACAGATCTGATATCCGGCACCGGAGAGTTTGGATGGGTGAATAAGTTCGCCGGAGAAATGGGGGAGGGCTGCGGTATCTTTGAATTCAGCATCAAAGAGTTCCGTCAGGTCGGTATGGATTATTTCTGCATCGGGCAGAACCTCCTGAAGGATATTGCGTATTTCTTTCATACAGCTTGCCGTGTAGGCGTGATCCTGTGCATCGGAACAGAGGAGATTTTCGCCCCAATATTTCTCTGCACCCGGCAGCCAGTCCAGAAGGCGCTGTTTGAAACCTTCATCCAAAGGAACATCCTTGGTTCCTCTGACACGGAGGGAAAATTCGCTGTAACCTGTTTTGCTGTCAAAGTGTATGGCGGGAATTTCTGTGCCGTCCGGGGATACCCAGATAAAATACGGCCCTGTTTCAGAGGGGACACCCCGCCACAAAACCGCTCCCCGCAGTCCGAAACCCTGAAATATCTGCGGCAGCTGGGCGATATGGCCGAAGATGTCGCAAACATATCCCACGTTCCACGGAGCACTGCCGAAAGATTCTGCGATCCGCCGTCCCAGCAGGAGGTTGCGGACAAGGGCCTCGCCGGAAACGGTGAATTCGTCCGGCATGACATACCACGGGCCCACTTTGAGACGTTTGGAGGAGATGGCTTTTTCCAGCCGCTTGCGCCATTCGGGATGGATTTCCAGAACATCTTCCAGTACAATAGTTTGACCGTCAAAGATGAAAAGGGGGAGAGTTTCCGGATCATCCAGCAGATTGAGCATTTTGTCTGTCATTTCCACCAGAAAAGTTCGGAATGCCTCTTTAGAATAATACCATTCCCTGTCCCAGTGAGTGGCGTTGAAATAATGGATTTTCATATATTAATCACCTTTTTCTGCGATAAATGCACCGTCATGGGGCGGCAGTGTTATACTTGTGTACAGTGTCCCCATATCCTGCAGGAGTTCTTCAACTGCACCGGAGAAGCCGATGTCTTTCAGCTGCCATGTCATTTCCCGGTCGGAATCGTTGAAAATACATGCGGCTTTGCCGCCGTTCCATGTACCGGTAAAGACCTGCGGCCATGTATCCGGCCGCCACAACTGCGGTACAGGTGAGTGCAGTCGGTATTTAGCGGCTTTTGCAAGGAGCTGAAGGCGTTCCGGAGCGATAGTTTTCAGATTGTCGCTGGTGATGGCGATACCGGTCAGGATACCGGAAAGCACCGACAATCTGGCTTCGCCCTCAGTACAGGAAGTGTTGTCTTGTCTTGCCATAAGAGCATCGGGATCGGCACGGAACCAGCGGTCATACATCCACCAGTTGGCAAGAGTGGCGTGGAGGGCATTGGCAACACAGGGGAGGGCGTTGTTGGCATCGCAGTTGAGCTGTGCGCCTTCCGGCAGCCATTCCCTGCCGGTATCGTTGCTTACTCTGATATGATCCACCAGTCCAAGACACGGCATGAAAGGTGCGCCGCATCCCAGCAGTATACAATCCGGCACAGCCTCTCTGATAGTTTTCAATCCGGTGCGGAAGGCACTTACTGCAGTTGCCCTGTGGTCGTATCTGATACCTGAAGGCAGGGAGAATCCCATGCCGTCGAGTTTGAAATATCCGAATCCCCAGTCACGGAAAGTTGTGAAGATTTTCTGCAAATGTTCCTGAACCTCCTGCCTTGTGGCATCCAGACACACCCAGTGATTATCCGGCGGCGGCGACCATCCGGCGAAGACGAGAGGTGTGCCGTCAGGGGATTTGACGAACCATTCGGGATTGCTGCGGAAGATCCTGCTGGAAGTGGAGGCGAGGAAAGGCATTGTCCATATACCCGGGATCATGCCTGCGGCTCTGATTTTTGCGGCGATTTCCGGTAGCGGGGTTGGCCATGTTTCGTCCTGATCCAGCCAGTCCCCCTGAAAAGTCTGATATCCGTCATCTATCTGCAGGTATTTTGCGGGGAAGAGTTTGCGGTTGGCGGGGTCGGCGAGGGCCTCCAGATTTTCGTTAAGATTTTTTTCGGTGACACCGGCGTAATAGTAGTACCACGAACAGTAACCGGTGACATTTTCTGTTGGTTTCAACTTTTTTTGTCCCATGGCTTCTGCTGCTCTTGCGGCGTACGCCTGCAGCAGCTGCCGCCAGTCGGAGCCTTCAAGGATCAGTAATTTTTCCGGTTCTTCGCCGGGGAATATTCCCGGTTGTCTGACGGTAATGGAGTGGAATCTGCCGTTTTTTATCAACGAAAAATAACTTAATGACCTTTTGGCGGTGATGGCTCCGGCAAGAATGTAGCGTGAAGTTGCGGCATCACCGGCGATAATAACATCTTCGCTGGGGTATTCGCCGTCAAATGCCGTTGGCGAAAAGAGGGGACTGCCAGCTGCAAGCAGTGGCATATTGTTGGCTGAACGGTAGACGAATGAGGCTTCCGGCGGCAGATCAAGCCGCAATTCGGCGCGGTAGCATGGGGGAGGAGTTAGCCATTGAGAGAGGTGCTGCATCTTTTTGTACCTTTGGACAATGAATGGGGGCGGCAGCAGTTATTTGTTTGCTGCCGCCCGTCCTGATTAGTGATTACCAGTTGCTGATCACAAGCAGATTACCTGCGGGGAGAGTTCCGTTGATGTATATTGCAGTTTCGTCACCGGAGATGGTGAAGTCGCTGCCGGTGCTCAACACGGCATCTGTATCTGCAACACGGATATTGAGTCCGTCCTGCAGCAGAGAATCACCGTTGTCGGGCATGGCTGAACGGTCGAGCTGCAGAGCCAGCTGGCAATCTGCTGCCGAATCGTTGTATATGCATCCTGCGGTTCTGCCCTCTCTGTGCCAGAAAGTGCCATAGACATTGTCGGGTGCATTGTAGATCAGCTTTTTGGCTGAAATATGGTGCATTGCCGCCAGTTCTGCGGAGAATTCATTCAGGTCCTTGAGGGCGTTGATTTGTGTGTCGGAACAGATCGCACCGAGGCCGAGGACCTTGAGATTGATCTGGATCAGACGCGGCATGATGGGAGTGAAACAAGACCATGTTTTGTTGCCCCGTGCCTGATCAGCGGCGAATTTGATACCGTCGGCGGTTTTGGTAATATCGCCGGTGGTGGGGAAGTTGTGGTTCCATTTGCCGAAAGAGACATAGTCGCGGACTTTTGTGTCGCTGTTCAGCAGGGTGTAATTATGGACACCGTTTTTGCCGATAAGTTCGGCGTTTGCCACTTCCAGATAAGCATTGGGGTTGTCGTTTGCTCTGACCACGACGCCGTAGATCCGGAATTTGCCGGAAACTGGGATTTCCAGTTCCTGCCATGAACCGTCATCTTTGAAGCCGTTTTTCATAAGATCTGCGGCGGCGAAGTAAGCGTTGGCAAGATTTTTGCCGCGAGCCTTGATTTTCATGGCAGAGTAGTTGTTCATATCGACCAGGGGGGCACCCTGAATGGAATAGTCATCGGCAAGCTGGAGACTGAATACAGTAGTGCCGTAACCTTTGGCGATAAGGTAATCGAGTTCGCTCTTTTTGACCACGTCCCAGGCGCCTTCGATGAGGATGGAGTCGCCGAAGAGAGCAGTGGGGCTGGTGACGGATTCATTGGTGGCGATACGGATATGGGGATAATTTTCCTTGAGCCAGTTGTAGATCTGCACCTGCACCCAGAAGGTGGCGACACCGGCACCTGTTTCGGGTTCGGAACGGCTGTAAAGACTGCCGTAACCCATATCCCATGCCACACCCTTGGGTTCATAATAAGCGATGGCTTTTTTGGTTTTGTCCAGATACCATTCTCGGAAATCTTTGTTGCCGAAGTCAGCACATGTCCAGCGGACATATTCCAGACCGCCGAGGACAGCGGGATTCTGTACTTTGTGGTCGATAAATGGCTGGCGTTTGCCTTCGGGACTTCTGCCCAGCCATTCTTTGTACGGGGCCTTGTCTTCGTAGGTTCCGTCTTCCACAAGGAACTGACGGAAATAGAGGTAGACGTTCAGTCCCATATCATTCATATATGCGATTTCTTTTTTGTTGCCTTCGGCAGAGAGGTGGCGGCAGTCGTAGGTGTACCAGTCACCCTCGATTTCGTTGGTTTCCTGCCATGTGCTCCACCATGAATACCAGACGTTGTTGGCGTGGCGGTCAAGCATTTCCTGTCGCCATCCGTCTTCGCCAAGGGGCACGGAACCGGGGTGATACCATGCGAATGCACCGGGGGTGCAATAACGGCCCGTGAGGTCGGGGCGTTTGATAAGACCCTTCAGCAGATGGTGATCGCTGTGGACATGATTGAGGGCGGTGTGCATGACCTGCGGGAGATCGTTATTGTATTTGGGGAGGATGATGTAGTTGGAGTTGAAGCTCTGTACCATGCCTTTTTTGACACTTGCTGGGTTTTTCTGCTGGGACGGCAGACGCCATGCGATATCATTGGGTGTGAGCATGACGAATTTGCCGATTTCGAAATCGCCCCATACCATCCAGCGGTCATCGCCTTCGAGGATGACGAAGGGGTAATTCTGGTACATGGTCTGAACAGTGGTGTCATTGGTGTCATAAAATGAAATGCTTCTGAAATGTATATCGGGGGTCTTTGCCGAAACCGGGTATGTGAGGCAGATATTGCGCTGCCAGTCGTCGGGGCGAAAGACGTTGCGCATACCGCACTGGTACTGATTGTCGTCGTCTGCTTTGAAAATGATTTTGCCGTCGACGGTGAATTTTTCTCCGTCAAGAGTATATACAACTTCGGCATCTGCCATGGCAGCAGTTGCGGGATCGGAACTGGTAAGGAGGCAGACAAGGGTATTGTCGTCACGGAATTCGCCGTTGAGGACGATATCGAAATCGCCGTCGATACCGGCAGCTTCGCTTTTCAGGTAAAGCTGCATGGAGTTGACACCGGCGGGCTGAATAACTTTGTAAGTGGGGGAATAGCTTACAAATTTGGTCATCATACCGGTTTCTTTGGATATCCATGCGCCGTAGTTTTCGTTGGCGAGGTATACCATGTCATCGGTGGTTTCTTCGGGGAGGGGGATATCTTCGCTTGCGGCGTAGTAATCGGTGTCGTCTTCTTCCATTTTGACGATTTTGATATCCACGTCGTCAATGACCCCTGCGCCGTAGAATTGCAGAGCAACGTACCGGACTTCGGGATCGCTGTTGAAGAAGTGACCGGTCATCTGGTTCCAGACGTACTGTTCGGAACGTGCGATGGGGCCGGAACCGCGGCGGAGCCAGTTGCGGTTGGCATCAAAGAAAGCCATTTCAGCAGTGATGGTGACCAGATCTTTGGCGGTTTTCGCCCAGAGGGTGAACTGGAGATCTTCGCCGGGGGCGAGAGGGATCAGATCGGTTTTGATGAAAGGGGATTCTGCGTTGAGGGAGGCAGAACGGTTGCCTGTGTAGCTGTCGTTTGAATAGGCAGGAGCTCCGCCGGTTATGCTGTACCACCCGCCGGAACCCTCAAAACCGCAGTTTGGTACGGGGGCCTGAGTTACAGTTTTCGGTGGTTCCTGCCGCAGAAAGGTGGGCAGTTTTTTGGGTGCTGCCGGCAATGCCAATGGTACGGCAATACAGGCAAGAACAGGGATAAATTTTGATAATTTCTTGTAAATCATTCTGTTACATCCTTTTCCTTGATTATTGTTTATGTTTGCTGAAACGGTTTTGCGAAAAGCCTTTAAAAAAACTCCTTTAACGAGTTCTGTCTGTAGTCATCGCTATCATAGCGATCCTTGCCTCCATGTTGCTGCCTGCTTTGAGCAAGGCCCGTGCCGCTGCACAGAATATCAAGTGCACCAGCAACGTCAAGCAGATGTGCCTTGGCGCATTCATTTACGCCAACGAAAATGATGACTATCTTCCCGGCGGTTGGCAGGGTGGTAACACATGGAGTACTTCCGGTGCATGGAACCCTACCTCAGGCGACGTCTACGCTTGGTGGGCAGAAGGCTTGCACCACAACTGGATGTACGGCGTTTGGAAAGCCGGTATCGATAAATCTGTATTCCGCTGCCCCGGCAAATCCGATGGTACCACCACAGGAGACGCCAACTTTGCCAACAAAGATTACATGGTCGGTTATACAACTCCTTCCCGTATGTGGTGTCAGCCTCTCGGCGGTCTGAAGCGCGCCAGTGAACAGGTCATGGTTCTCGACTCTGCCATACAGATGAGCTATTACGCCTGCGTTCCCTCCCCCGGCTGGACCCCTGCTGATTTTGGTCTCGCCTTTGTTGGTAAGGATCAGCACGGCAGCCGCTGCAACCTGGGTTTCGCAGATGGTCATGCTGAATCCGTAAAGGGCAGCACCATCACCAACAGCGCAGATATGTTCACCAACGAATAATCTGCAACGGTAAGTTAGCTATAATACTTGTGCTAATAGGCATCTATTAGCACAAGTGATTATTGCAGGTTACGTCGCTATATCAGATATTTTCGTTGGAAAACATTTTATAATCGGTATTGCTGAGAGTATTGCCTTTCTGTGCTTCAGCATGTCCATCGATGAATCCCAAACTCCATTTGTCACCATGGAGCGACACGTTGGCAAAATCTATCACACCAGCAGACCATCCGGGAGCAGGAACGCATCTGTAAAAGGACTGCTGAATATCAGAATCAAGTACCATGACCTGTTCTGAAGGACGTTTGGCAGCACCAATATTAAGACCGAAGAAGCGTGACGGTGTGGAATAACCAGCCGGATATTCGGTATCTTTGAAATTCACATCGCCGTATGACATGTTCATAGACTTGGCGGGACAGGCAAAAACAGCTTTGTCAATTCCGGATTTCATGACCTGAGAGAGAAAGTCATCCAAATGAGGACGCGGTCCGTAAACATCGCCATCGGAATTTCTCCAGTTATGATATCCGTCTGCGGTTGTAAAAACCATAGAACCGGCACAACCTGGCAAATAGCTGTCATTATCCACCGCATAGATATTGGCACCAAGACATATCTGTTTAACGTTGGAAACGCACTTGATGCTCTGCGCAGCGGCACGGGCCTTGCTCAAAGC
>JAZSGI010000097.1:0-3423 GCA_045532655.1 Victivallaceae bacterium | reverse complement strand
TAAGCCCGCTTGGCCCCCGATTTAAGTATTTCTGCAGCCGCCGGGTCTGCTTTCTGTATTTTTATTATATCGTTTACTGCGCCGGTGCAGCCACAGTAAACAAAGCGGACTTCCCATCCGCCTGAAACAACACCACGCAGCAGAAAATTTTTTTCGTCGTTGATTTTTTTCATTATGTGTATCATTCCTCTTATATTTCCTGTTTTTGTAATATAGCATTTATATTCTTTTTTGTCAAAAGAAAGCCTGTAGTAATTTGTATTTTCTGTTTTTTACATTACATTATATCGTGACGGCAGAACCGGTGTGATATTATACTGTCGGGTGGTCATCTGCTGTAAGGAGATATAAAGGATCAGGGATTTTATTATGAGAAGATTTTCAGTTGGATGCTGTTTGCTTATTTTGGCTGTGATGCTGTTTGTACCGGAGAGTTTCGGTAACAGGAAAGCTATGAGTGATGGCACCCGCAGAGCAATGATCGGGGAACTGGTGGCGGTTTTTCTGGAAAACAACCATTACAGCAAGCATGAACTGCTTGATCCTGCTACTTCTGAAATGGCTTTTGACCGTTTGCTTGACAATCTTGACCCCAATAAAATGTTTTTTACAGCAGAGGATCTGAAGGCTATTGAGGCGGAAAAACGTTCTCTTGCTGCAGAAATCGCGGATGGTAACGTAAGTTCAGGGAAAAAAATATACAATATGTACAGGAGACGTTTTTCTGAATACAGAAATTATGCTCTTGAACTTTTGGAGAGCGGAATTGATTTTTCCCGGAAAGAATATGTGGAGCTGGATCGGGAGAAAGCCGAACCTTTTGCGACAGATGAGGAAATGAGGGATTTTTGGCGCAAAAAAATCAAAAATGATCTTCTTTATTTCCGCCTGCTTCAAAGATCGATGACAGAGGAGAATTCCGGGGAGGTGGAGACAAGTGAGAGTGAAAAAATAAAAAAACTATGGGAGGTTTCGTCTCCCGAAGAAAAACTTAAACGCCGTTTGCATGATATTTCCAATGTTATAGAGCAGACGGATGATGATGAAATTCTTGAAATCCTTTTGACTGCCCTTGCGCAGGTGTACGGGCCTCATTCGGCATATTATTCACCTGGCAATGCCGAGGATTTTGATATCGATATGAGTTTGAGTTTGACCGGCATCGGAGCTACGCTTTCATCTGCTGACGGTTTTACCCGGATCGTTGCTCTTGTACCGGGCGGCCCGGCGGAAAAAGATGGAACCCTGCAGCCGGAGGATAGAATAATTGCTGTTGCTCAGGAGGGTGAAGCTCCGGTCGATGTGATAGATATGGCTTTGGATAAGGTAGTTTCCATGATCCGCGGCCCGGAGGGAAGCAGGGTTACTTTAACATATCTGCCGGGACGCAAAGGGCGCAATGCTGTTCCCCAGAGTGTCACTCTGGAGCGGAGTGTCGTTGAATTAAAAGAAAGCGAAGTTACCGGAACGGTAAAAACAGTTCCGGCTCCTGACGGTTCCGGAAAGAGCATGAAGATAGGTGTAGTGGAGTTCAATAAATTTTATGTTGACTTTGAGGCAATGATGCGTCATGATCCTGATTTCAAATCATGTGCCAGAGATATGCGCCGGGAGTTGGAAAAACTCAAGGCTGAAAATGTGGAAGCGGTCGTTATTGATCTGCGTTATAATACCGGCGGAGGCCTGACCGAGGCTTTGACTATGTCAGGATTCTTTATCAAAGATGGGCCGTTGTTGCAGATCAGGGGGGCTGACGGGGAAGTTGCGGTGGAAAATGATGCCGATCCGGGGATCGTTTATGATGGTCCTCTGGTGATACTTGCCAGTTCCATGACTGCCAGTGCGGCAGAGATCCTTACCGGGACTGTGCGGGATTATCAGCGGGGGATAATAGTTGGCGACAATAATACTTTCGGCAAAGGAACTGTATTGAATGTTGTTAAATTGGATGATCTTTTCCGCAGTATCAATTTGCGCCTGAATGCCGGATCGCTGCAATATGAAAACGCCATATTCTTCGGGGTTTCCGGTTCTTCCAACCAGCAGCTTGGTATCAAAGCCGACATCGTTTTGCCCTCACTTACTGATGAAATGCCCATCGGGGAAAGCTACAGTCCAAATCATCTGCCGTGGGAACGTATAGCTGCCCGGAAGTATGAAGTGTGGGATCCTGCTATTGCTGATAAAATATCTGTGCTTGAAAAGGCTTCAAAAGAACGGCGGGCCGCCGATCCGGAATTTCAGCTTATGGAGCAGGAGATCGCCAACTATAAACGTTATCAGCAGAAAAAACAGGTTAGCCTGAACGAAGAGGAACGTTGGGAAGAGTATATGTCGGAAAAAACAGCTGCGGAACAGCAGGAGAAGCTTTTGCCCCAAATCGACGGTGGGGACGGTAAAGATGATCCTTTGCTTGATGAAGCCGTTTTTATTGCCGCCGATTATGCTGTTCTGCTCAAGTCTGAATAAAATTATGAGGTCAACCGGTAACCGTTTTCCCATGATTGCAGGCAGATGTGCGGCGGGAATGATCGTATTACAGTTTGCTGCAGCCTGCTGTGTACAGAATCTGCCGTTATGGTGCGGGGTGTTGATTGCAGAGGTTGTTATTGCTGGCGGGGTATTGGCGGCAGGTGCTGTGCTTGGGCTTTGCTGCGGTACTGACTGGCGCAGGAATTTCTGTTTGCATAAGACAACGTGGCGCATGTGTCTGTGTGGTGCAGCCGCAGGTATTTGTTTTCCTTTTGTCAGTCTGTTTATTACGAAGGCATGGCAATGGCTGCTGAATATTTTCGCTCTTCAGCCGGAGACGGCATTGCCGGGAGATGTCAATATTGCAAATATTGCTGTATTGTGTGTTACGGGACTTTTGTTTTCTCCTTTTGCTGAAGAAATAATATGGAGAGGATGGGTGCTGGATTTCCTTATGCCGCCGGATGATGTGAAACGGTCAGGGGTTGAAAAATTGTTTATAACAGCTGCAGGAAGTATATTTTTTGCCCTTATACATGTTTCTCTGATATCTTTTCTGTCATTGCTGTTTTTGGGAATATTGCTTGGAATTTTGCGGATCACCGGCAAAAGCGTTGTCCCGTGTATAATAATGCATTTCTGTAATAATGCGGTAGTATTGCTGGTGATGAACGTTAACTGAAAAAGCATTAAAAAAACATAAGAGGCAATTTCAAAACTCCTCAAATTTGTCAAAGCGCCCTCGCTTCGATCTGACAAAGGGAGCGTTTTTCCGCCTTCGCATAAAGCTACGGCGGGACAAGCGGCTGTTACCTTACAGGCAGCAACCTCAAACTACCCTTTGCAGCTCTTTGCGAATGGCATCTTTGCCATTTTTTGAATGACTTTTGAAATTACCTCCATTAAAAAAACATAAAAAATGCTTTTTTTAAGAAAAATAGCAAAAAAACT
>JAZSGI010000216.1:0-5156 GCA_045532655.1 Victivallaceae bacterium | reverse complement strand
AATGTCGATAAATTCATATTCAAGTCCGAATTTTTCAGCCGTTTCAGCTGTAACAGCTTTTACACCGAACGTTTCGGATGAATAATGTCCGAGAGCAAGCACGTTTACTCCATAATCCATGGCAGCATGGTACATAACATGTTCCATTTCGCCGGTCACAAGAAGCTGGCATCCCTTTGCTGCCGCTTCTTCCAAAGCAGCGATACCGGCACCGCCGGAGACTACTGCTGCTTTATGTATTATACCGCCTCTGCCGTATAATTTACTTCCGGCAATATCAAATGCTCCGGCGATCACCGAAGCATCGGCCGGATTCTGCAGTTCGCCGCAAAAACCAATCTCCGAACCATCATACCAAAAGAATCCCTCCCGGTTTTTCAGCGGGAGTTTTTGGCATAACAGTGCATTGTTTCCTATCTCCGGATGGGCATCAAGAGGAAGGTGGCAGGCATACAGACTCATGTTTTTGCGGAAAAGCAGACTGAAACGTTCACCGGCGACTCCGGCAAGACGTTTCGGTTCGCTTCCCCAGCTGAGTCCATGATGAACAACAACAAGATCAGCCCCCAGCGAAGCTGCTCTGACAAAGAGTTCCAGACAGGCATCGACACCGCAAACTATTTTTTTTACCGTTCGGCTGGCTTCTGCCTGTAATCCGTTGTTCGAGTGATCTTTTGGAAAACTGCTGACACACAGTTTTGTATCCAGGAAATCAACAATTTCGTTAAGCGGTATTTCTTTATTAAGCATTTTTTACCTCCATGAGTTCAGGTATAAACCGCTTCAGCGCAGTTCTGCGTCTAAGGTCGCAGGTTTCTGTATTTTTCAGCATAATGCTGCAGGTATTTTTACCGGATACCCCTGCAATTGCAGAAATTTCCTGCCATGTACACCGGAAAAGGAAACTGTCTGCCGCAGTTCCGGAGAGAGAATAAAACTTCATGATATTTTTTTTTGCCCGGAAAAATCTGTTGCGGGCAAATTGATTTCTGCACAGTAAATAACTTATTGACAACACAAGCACTGTCCAGGCGGGCCAGAAGGGAAATCCGGGGAAACAAAATGTCCGGAGTATTTGCTGCAGCAGCACCAGAAATGCCGGAGCAAGGAACACCAGAGCATCGCTTTTTAAAATAAAACAGTTCCCCATATATCTGCGGAAACTTCTGCTGCTTGTGCGGTACGCAAAAAACTCTTCCAGCTGCCAATCATTCCCCATGGGGCTTCTTGCCGCATGACATGACTCGTGAGCAATAAGTTCGTCCCTGTTGTAAACCAGATAATCCGGGGATGTCCGGAAAGAGTTACGCAAAGCGAAAACAGTTATATCCTGTCTGTCATCGTGCCATGCACAGCCGCCCCACAGCAAACCGACTCCGGAACGCAGAAAGAATCCGGGAACCCAATCAACAGCAAATCCGTAGAGATTTTCTGTTTTCTCTGCTGCCGGAGTTTTCAATTTCTCCGGCACAAAATCATTTTTATCGGTTTTTATGCCATCATCCAATTCTATGCAATGACCGTTTTTCAAGTTTTTTACAAGTCCGGCATTGGCATCCAGCCACTTTTGCAGTCTTGAGGCACAGGTTTTGCAATCTTCCCCCGGCGCAGCGAATAATCCATGACGGTCAAGCTCCATCATGGCATTTTCGTTACCGTCTGCCAGTGATTTCACCAGCTGGAATAATTCTGAATAGAGTTGACTCATTTATTTCCGTTACGGCGTTTTTCATTGTTGGCGGCATGTTTATCGGTATTGCCGGAATTTTTATTCTGTTCTTTTTTCCGGTTTTCCGGTGAAATGATCTTGATTTCGGAACGGTCGCATACACAGCATACAGCAGAGTCCTCAAGCTGCAGAGTGACCTTTTGGGTAAGCAGATTGCGGTCTGTTACTTTGCCGCGCCCTTTGGGACATTCACAATACTCCCCGCGGTGGGGCATGGTTTTCTCCATTTCAAGATAACCTTCATGCTCATAACGCAGACAGCATTTGAGTCTGCCGCAAGCACCGGAAATAGTGCTGGGTGTCAGGGAGAGATCCTGCTCTTTTGCCATTTTTACATTAACGCTGGAGAAATCAGTAAGAAAACGGGCGCAGCACAACACCTGACCGCAAATCCCGATACCGCCACAGATGGCAGTTTCGTCACGCACCCCTATCTGGCGCAGCTCAATACGGCACGCAAGAGCTTTCGAGAGTTCCTTCACCAATTCACGGAAATCCACACGCCCCTCTGCGGTAAACTGGATCATTACCCCTTTGCCGTCAAAGGTATAATGAGCATTCAAAAGATTCATTTCCAGATTAAGCTGTTCAACGTATTTTGCGGCGGTTCGCACTGCCGCCCTGTTTCTGGAGAGATTTTCGTTGGCGGCACCCTGATCGCGTACAGTTGCCTGCCGGATAAGAGCCGGGAGTGTCTTTGCCTCTTCCCCGGAAATTTCCCCGTGTATGCGGATGACTTCGCCGTATTCAGTATTGAATTCTTTCTGAAAAACGCAAAAATCTCCGGTGTTGAGCTGGATTGTATCTGGTCCTGCCGCTTCTGTCTGAACGCCATTATCAAGGCGAATGGTATATTTTATATTCATAGTGATTTCGTTTTCCGCTGATTTTACTTGATGTTCACGCAGTAATATAGCACTGAAGAGGAGCTATTGCCACTTAATATTATGAAAAATCTCTAAAAATGCGTTTCCTGACTGGAAAATCCTTTAAAATGAAGTATAATATACTACATGACATTGAAGTTGCTCCCGGTTGCGGCAGCGCACAGGGATCGTTGTTAATTTTTTCTGGATCGGATGAAGGATGTTTTCTAGTAACAATATAATTACTGCCATCGAAATCGGGACCTCCAAGATCGTTGTCCTTGTAGGGAGCGCCAATGAAGACGGTGTAACGGTTATCGGCAGGGGGGAGGCCGAAAGCGCGGGCTGTGTCCTGAAAAGTGAGATCACCGAAATGCAGGCGGCGTATGAACTGCTTAATGACGCCCTTGTCCAGGCCGAGCAATCCAGCAGCAAACGCATGGCTGACAGTGATATTTTTGTCCTTGCGCTTTCCGCTTGCGGCATTGGCAGCTTTCAGGGTAACGGTACAGTTTTCATAAAGCATCCGGATCAGTGCATTACGGATGCAGATGTTGAAGAAGCAATAAAAAATGCCCAGATAATCCCATTGCCCCGGGGACAGGAGCAAATAGTAAGTTTTGATTCTTACTTCCTTATTGACGGTGTGCGCCGTGTGCGTATGCCCAGGGGACAGATCGGTGCAAAACTTGAAGCATTTATGCATATTGTTTATGGCGATGCAAACCGCATAGGCAATTTTTCCGCCTTGCTGCACGATGTTGGTCTCGGCGAAAATATAACGAGGATCTCAGCAGGTCTGGCCGATGCCATCGGAGTTTTGACTGAAGAAGAAAAAACTGACGGGGTTCTGCTGGTAAATATCGGCAGCGGCACAACGGATTATGTTGTTGTCTATGATATGGGTGTCCGGGCCAGCGGAAGCCTGACCATCGGATTTGATCATGTGGCAAACGATTTGGCTCTGGGGTTGGGATTACCCACCAGCCGCTGCCGGGAAATGCTTGCCGACGGTACGATATCAAGGTATTTTACAGAAAGTGCCGGGGTGGTCGAGGTCAAAAATGCCAATGGGTCTGTCACCCACATACCGATCAGCAGTTTTGAAAAAATAATCGATCTGCGTCTGCAGGAACTTTTTGAATTGATAAAAGAAAGAGTTTCACCGGACAATATCCTGCGGTCTCTCGGCTGCGGTGGTGTTCTTACCGGCGGCGGGGCTCTTTTCGGACGTACGGCGCAGAATTTCCGTGAAACATTCAATTTCCCGGTCAGAATCGGTGTCCCGCTGCAGGGAGGCGGAGCTATGACAGATCTTGGATCGCCACGTTACAGTACTGTATGGGGAGCTCTCAATTACGGCAACATGGTGCTGCAGCAGGAAGCGGCAAAAGCTCCGGGCGGTATTATATCCAACTGTTCACGCAACTTTGGAAAATTTGTTGACGGCATCTGGAACACATTTGCCAATCTGAAACGCTCCATGAAGGTATGACCATGTCTGAATTTGAAAAAAATACTGCAGAAAACAACAAACGCAATATTACAGTTATCGGCATGGGACGGGCTGGAGTGCGTTCAGCTGATATGCTCGCAAAAATCATGCCGGGGAGTACAGCAATATGTCTTTGCGATACCGATAAAAACTCATTGGAACATGCTTCCGCCACGGAAGCAGCCAAATATCTGCTTGATAATGAGTGGCGGGGCGGTACGGGCACAGGTGGCAATTTTACAAATGCACAGCGTTCCATGGCTCGCGAAAGACCTAAGCTGGAAGAAATGGTCACCGGGAGTGATTATCTCGTTGTTTTGTCCGGGTTCGGCGGCGGAACAGGGACAGCCGGTGCCGTAGCTCTGGCAGGAATAGCCAGAAGATTGCAAATACCCGCTGTATTTATTATTACTCTGCCATTTTCTCTTGAAGGAAGTGCAAAACAGCGTATCGCAGAAAATAACTGGCGGGATCTTTCTGATATGGCAGATGCTGTCGTTGCTCTGCCCAATGATCTGCTGTTCTCTGTTATAAGCGCAGACGCTCCGATCGCAGAAGCATTTGTCAGAGCCGATGAAGAACTGGCAAGGGTCGCTCTCGGAATCATAGACATACTCAAAGGCGACTCCCTGTTGAGTGCGGATTTTGCTGTGCTTACAGAGATATTGAAAAACAGAAAAAGTTATTGCGGTATCGGAGTCGGCAGAGTTCAACGTTCCGGAGAGCTTAATCCGGGACTGCTTGCTGTGGAGAAAATGATAAAGAACCACCATGGGGACGTCCTCGGTCCAGCGGTTGGCGCTGTTGTTGGATACAACAGGGCACTCGAGCTTTGCATAGCGTTCCTCAAGAGCCTTGGTGGCTGCTTTGTCCATATTGACGGCGCAGAAAGTGAAGTCAACCATAGATACAAATTTTTCTGCGTCGGAGTCTGCATCGAGAACGGTCATTGCTGCAATGTTCTCGGGGAGCTGAGAGGTCATGACCCAGCGGTCGCCAACTGCTTCGCGGTAAGTCTTTCCGGCGCTGCGGCCACTTGCGGCCAGCGCGGTGATATCGAACCAGG
>JAZSGI010000015.1:0-14552 GCA_045532655.1 Victivallaceae bacterium | reverse complement strand
AGACCGCTTGGCCTCCGACTTCCCCGGAACACGAATCTCCCCTATTCCTTCTTACAGCCACACGGGAAATGGTCATGCTCATCAGGAGCATTTACCGTGAATTCAATGATAATTACCGCAACCGGGAAGAACTTATAAAACTGCGCTTTTATGAACTGCTGCTGCTTATTGTCCGCCGCAGCGGCGAAAAAGGTTTCCGCAATCCCGCCTGGACCGCAGCGTACGTCAGAGATTATATCCGCAACAACTACTCTTCGCATTTTTTACAGAAGGATCTTGCCGCTTCCCTTGGCATAACACCGGAAACTCTGAGCCGTATTTACAGGAACCTTTACGGCACAGGTATCATGCAGGAAGTAATTGAATTGCGTCTGAACAAGGCGGCAGAACTTTTACGCAACGGCAGAACCCCGGCAGAAGCCGGGGAAGAGGCCGGGTTCTCCAATCTGAATCACTTTTACCGTACCTTTACAGCAAAATTCGGCGTTCCTCCCGGCAAATACAAATCTATTGCCGTAAATTGATTTATATATCACAACAATCAAGATAGATCAATAATCTCCTTGCAGCCGCCCAGCTTCCATGTTATATTAACGCCATAAAACATCAAAGGAGGCAAAAATGCAAATAACAAGACGCAAACCATTGACTGCTAATATCGCCATGTTTTCTGTAGGACTGAAAACATACTGGCAGCAATTCCCCGGCCTGTTGGAGGAGATGCAGAAGAAAAGCAGTATATTTGCCGGAAAACTTAAAACCCATTCCGTAAATCTCTTTGATTTCGGCATGGTGGATGATACCGCTTCTGCCTGCCGGACCGCTCCGGCAATAGCGGCAGTTGATCCAGATATTCTTTTTGTGGATATGACGACTTACGCCCCCAGTTGTGTCTTTGCACCGGTGATCAGGCAGGTGAAATGTCCGGTAATACTCGTTGCCCTGCAGCCATTACCGGCAATGGATTATGCACGCGGTACAACTTTTATGCAATTATGCAATGATGATATCTGTTCTGTTCCGGAATTTACCGGAGTGGCGGAACGCATGGGAAAATCCGTCAACGACATCATAATCGGTAAACTGTATGATGATCCGGCAGCAGATGCCGCCATTGCCGACTGGTGCCGGATAGCCCATGTGCTGCACGATCTCCGAAAAGCAAATATCGGTCTTATGGGACATGTACTGGACACAATGCTGGATATGCAGACAGATCCCACAGCGGCAACAGCGGCTTTCGGCTGCAACATAGTCCCCTGTGAACCCGATGAAATCATGGCAGAAGCCGTCGATATTCTGCCGGACGCTGCCGCTGTACAGGAGATGAAAAAGCGTATTCTGGACTTTTTCGACACTCCCGATCCTGTTTCCGACCCGCTGACCACCAGACTTACAGAGGAGGATCTGAATACAGCGGCTCATACAGCAGTTGCCCTGGAAGAATTTATTGTCCGGAAAGATCTGGATGGTTTTGCGTATTATTACGAAAGCACCCCGGAATCAACCATGCGCCATCTGGTCACCAACTTCATAGTGGGCAACTCACTGCTCACCAGCGCAGGATTTCCCATGTGCGGGGAGTTTGACCTGAAAACCTGTATTGCCATGCTCATTATGGACAGATTGGAAGCCGGAGGCAGTTTTGCCGAGTTCCATCCTGTGGACTTTGAGAAAAACACTGTCCTCGTCGGTCATGACGGACCGCATCACCTGAATATTGCCGACCGCAAACCGGTCATACGCAGTTTGCAGAAATATCACGGCAAACCCGGCTGCGGAGCCAGTGTGGAATTCAATATCAAGACCGGTCCGGTAACACTGCTTTCCATCGGCGTGGACTCCAACGGCAAATTCAAATTCATAATTGCCGAGGGCGAATCTGTTGCCGGTGCCATCCCGCCCACCGGCAATACCAACACTCATTTCCGCTGTTCCGGAAGTATAAGGGATTTTTTGCGGGAATGGTGCATGGCAGGGCCGACACATCATTTTGCGCTGGGAGTGGGACATCAGGCGGAATTGCTCCGGAAAATCGCTTCGTGTCTCGATATTGAAGCAATCACAATTTAAGGGGGAATTATCATGTTGCGAAATGTTACATTGGAACTGAGCTGCAAACCTTTCACTGATGACAGCGAAAAAAAGATGTATGAAGTTGCAGAGCATCTGTTCCGTCAATGGCAGCCGCTGACAGATCACGCTGCAGAGATCTCTCTTATGCTGTGGACCGGTGACGGCAGTGAAATACTTGAATATTCCGGGGATCAGGATGATACTTTTGAATGGGGATACTGGCAGGGCTGTGCCGAAGCTATGTCCCCCGGCAGAGAATTGACAGAACTGGAAAAAAGGTCTTTTCATTTCATTCCCCGCAAATACCGTCAGGATGCTGTTCCCCGCAAATACAGTTGGCTGAAGAGAATGATAGAAGTAATGCGGGAAGTGTGTCAGCAGCTGAACGGCAAACCACTGCGCCTGATCGCAACATTTGACAATGGACCGGAATTTGCAATTTCCGACTTCAAATACAGGCGGCACAGGGAAATTTGCGGAGGCAGCACCCTCGGCAGCGGCAAGTCAGTAGTCTGCAATTCTGTACTGCATGGCGATAATTGTAAATATGCGGCATATCCTGACGGTATCCCGGAAGGCACATCCTTCGGGAGTTTTCTCGGCAGCCAATTCCGTATTTTCGCTTTACACATGGGTTTTGATGCCCTGTGGCTCTCAAATGGCATGGGTTTCGGCAGGGACACATGGGGAATAACCGGTTTCCTCTTCAACAAAAAGGAATTTTTTCCCGGCGAAGCAGCAAATGCCGGAAAGTCAATGCTTGGGTTCTGGCATGATCTCACCACCTCCTGTCCCGGCATAAATATCCAGACAAGGGGCAGCAACTTTACTGCAGGAGTAGAACTGGCAAGCGACGGCGCACCGCTTCTGGAAATTTACCGTGATTACAAAATAACCCCGCCCGTAAATTCCCCATGGGCAGCTTTGAACTTCAACAGCGGTCTGGAACTTGCCGCCTGGATGAGCCATATCGCCGAATTGCCCGGCAAAGGTTTTCCATACAGATTTTATGCTCATGATCCATGGTTCCTCAATTCGCCGTGGCTTGACCGTTACGGCAGGGAACCATGGGATATTTACCTGCCGTTGAGCATCTGCCGTATAAACAGTGACGGCAAGGCTCAAACGCCCGACAGTATAAACATCCTTACTGCCGATGATTCATTCGGCAGAATGCCGGAACAAGTGCCGCAGGAGGTCATTCCCCATTTGCTGGAAGCTCTCCGCACCGCCCCGGATGAGGCCGCACCATTTGTATGGATATATCCCTTCAGGAAATATTGCCGGATGATACACGGCGGGACTCCGCAACCGGCAGCAATTCTCAATGAAGATCTTTTCGCCGGTGAAATCATCCAGAGCGGATTCCCGCTCAACACGGTTGCCACCCCGGACAAGCTGCCGCTTCTCCCGGCAGACAGGATAATCATAGTCCCTGTATCTGCTTACGGCAGTGAAGTGGAAGATTTTTTGCAGAGAGGCGGGAAAGCTGTTTTTTACGGCTCCCTGCACAATGCCCCTGCTGCTCTGCTGCAAAGGCTCGGCACAGTTATCAGTGAAGGGATCTCCGGTGAATTAAATACCGGTGATGTTCCGCAATACGATACTTTCCGGCACGGTTCACAATCCACACGGCTCCTTTGCCGTGATATTTTCAATGACGGGCCCCTGACTGAAACCGCTGCAGACTGTCACGTCCTGGCAGCTGCCGGCGGCCATATACTTGCTTCCTGCAAAGGCAACTGTGCTTTTGTCAGATCCATACTGCCTTCAGGAAAGGAATTTTATGAAACAGGAGGGTTTGATCACGCCGCTCCCAATGAAGTTTTCCCCGTGGAAAGCCTGATGCGGGCGGTGGTGAAAAATTGGGGATGGAATATTGAATTTTCAGCTTTTTCACCTGAATCACAGCTTCCACGTCTGACGTTATCCCGCCATAAAAACGGTTTTTATTTCTCGTTTTTCTGCCGTGATACCACTGCAGAGATCCGTTTCAGCACTCCGGCAGGCATACCCGTACTTGAAGAAATGGAAACTGAAATAAGTGATGCATGCGCTCTGTGGCGGCCCGGCAAATGTATGCACAAACGCTGCCGGATCTTTGTCAGACAGGACGGACCGGGGGTGATCTCCCATAAAACTGATTTTGCCGGAGAGCCGGATATTGCCGAAAAGTTTTCCATCACCGGACTCAACAATGCCGATGTCAGGATCTATCTCCCGCCGGATGGACTGAATAAACTGGAAGTGATCAACGACAGCAGCTGGTTCTGGTTCCGGGCTCCCCGTCTTGAATACTCAACAGAAAAAAGTATTTTCGGGCCGTGTGCTGTGCTGTACAATATCAGCGGCACACTTACAGCAGGGATCGGGAAGTGAAAAATTTTGTAAAATTTTGTTATTTCCCTCTTGTATTTTTATTTCAGACGTCTATATTACCTACAGGCCGAAACAGAAAGGATTTTTTTATGAAAGAACGTAATCTCGTTGTCATGTTCCTCCTGGGATTCATTACCTGCGGAATTTACAACCTTTGCTGGATGTACATGTCCCGTGATGAATTCAAAAATTTCTCCGGCAATAACAGCATCAATCCAGGACTGGAAATCCTGCTGTGTCTGCTTTGTTTCCCCTATTAATATTTCTGGGTTTACAAGGCATGTGATGACATTGCACAATTTCAGGCAGCAACCGGCAGACCCGTCACCAATAATGGCGTGCTCTGTATCGTTCTGACCATCTTCGGCCTGGGCTGGATCACACCGCTTATCATTCAGGATCAGCTTAACAAACTCTGATATTCAGTAATGAATTTACGGCAAAACCTTTACATCAAAATACTATGTACAGGTTTTGCCTTTTTTGCTGTAATGGCACTTTACTGGCTGTGGATCGGCAAAATACATTTATGTCTGCCCCGCCTCTTTACCGGGGTGCCGTGTCCCGGCTGCGGGCTGACCCGTGCCGCAATCGCCATGATAAAAGGTGATTTTGCCGGATCTTTCCGCATGCACCCGCTTTTACTGCCAGTTGTATTAACGCTCCTTGCCGTACTTGCAGACAGGCTCACAGGCAAAAATTTTCTTATCCGCTTCAAATGGTTCTTCATCGCCATGCTTGTCATGCTGCTGTTACTTTACGCAGTCAGAATGATCATGTATTTCCCCGACGGTCCGGCTCCCATGGAGTACGATCATGACTCACTGGCGGGAAAACTCTTCCGGACAATCCAAAAAGATCCCCCCTGAAAGTATCTCCGGTAACAATTTTACTGTACTTTTGAAACCACATACTCTTGTAATAAAGAAAATTTGTGCTATATTATGTGATTGACAAAATGTATTAACTCAACTTATGGGAAGAGAAAAATGGAACTTGATCTGGCAAAACAACTGGAAATGACCATTACCGATAATGGCGTTTGCGAAAAAAAGATAACCTTTTCTGTTAACGCAGAGGGTATTGACAGCATTTGCAAGTCTGTTGTCGCTGACCTTGCAAACAGTGTCAACATCCCCGGCTTCCGCCGCGGCAAAGCTCCCGCCGGTATGCTGATGAAGCGTTTTGAGAAAGAAATCAATGACGAGATCCGCCGGTATGCTTATCAGGCGGCATTCCAGCGTCTTGACAGCGAAAAACTCGACATCGTCACCTGGGGTCGTCCGGAAGATGGCGAATTTGACCGTGCAAAAGGTCTGGATTTCTCCCTCACCGTCGGCATTGCCCCTGAATTTGAAATCGGCACCTACACCGGTATTCAAGTCAATGTCCCTGCAGCCAAAGCAGATGACAAGGTTGTGGATGAACGCCTTGCCCAGTACCGCAAAATGTATGCCGAATTCGTCGATGCCGACACTCCGGCACAGGCTGAAGACATGCTCAAAGTCGCCTATGAAAGCGATTTTGAGGTCGCAGAAGATGCCTCCCCCGCCCTCATCCGCATGGTCAAGAGCGACAACAACTACATCTGGCTGGCTGAACCCGAATCCATCCCCGGCTCCATCGCCGCAATGACCGGTGTCAATGCGGGTGAAAAACGTGAATTCACTGCTGTTTTCCCGGAAGATTTCCGCATCGCCGAACTTGCCGGCAAGAGCGTCAAGTACAATGTCACTGTCAACGCCATCCAGCGCCGCAAGGAACTTGATGACGCAGCACTGGCAGCCAAGCTCAACATCGAAAGCATCGATGTCCTCCGCGCCGACATTGCCAAAATGGTTCAGGACGAAGCAGACAACAAGCGCAAAGGCGAGATCCGCGAAGCAATCTATGCCAAACTTGATGAACAGGTCGCCCAGTTTGAATTCCCCGCTTCTCTGGTGGAAGGCGAAACCAACAATGAACTGCGCATGATCGCAGAACGTATCGTCAAAGATGAAGCCGGTGCAGAGAAGTTCAAGGAAGAAATGGATACCCACAAGGCAGAAGCCGAAAAAGCTGCCCTGAAGAGCCTCCGCAGAATGTTCATCCTCCGCAAGATCGCAGAAAAGGAAGAACTCACTGTGGATGAAAAACTTGTGGAAGCACGTATCGAAGCCATGGCTGCCTACTACGGCAAGAAAGCCAAAGAACTCCGCCAGCTTATGGAACGCAACGGTGCAATCGACAGCATGCGCCTTGATATGCTGAACGAGAAGGTCATGGACTTCCTCGCGGAAAAGGCAGAAATATCTGAATAACAAGATATTATTTTGTACAAAAAAGCCGCTTGAGGATTTTATCCCGGCGGCTCTTTTTGCTGAAAAGCAGATAAAAAGAGGAGAAATATCATGAGTGTAAAATCTTATTCCATCCCCATGGTCGTGGAACAGACCAGTCACGGGGAACGCGGTTACGACATTTATTCACGCCTGCTCAAAGACCGTATCGTTCTGCTGGGCACCCCTATTGACGATGATGTGGCAAATCTGATAATCGCCCAACTGTTGTTTCTGCAGGCCGAAGACCCGAAAAAGGATATTTCTCTTTACATCAACAGTCCCGGCGGTTCAGTAACAGCCGGTCTTGCCATCTACGACACCATGCAAGTCATCAGCTGTGATGTCAAAACATACTGTATGGGACAATGCGCAAGTATGGGTGCCGTACTTCTTTGTGCAGGAGCCGATGGCAAGCGTTTTGCGCTTCCCAACTCCCGTATAATGATCCACCAACCGTGGGGCGGAGCCCAAGGCACAGCCAGCGATATTGACATTCAGGCAAAAGAGATACTCAGACTGAAAACAATGCTGAACGGTATCATTGCCAAACACAGCGGTCAGGATATCAAAAAGGTGCAGAAAGATACCGACAGGGACTTTTTCATGTCTGCCGAAGAAGCAGTTAAGTATCATCTTGTGGACAAAGTACTCAACAGTTCCGAATCCGGGAAGTGAGCGTGAAAGATGGCTTACGGAAAAGACAATAATCCCCCGGTGTGCAGCTTTTGCGGAACCCCCGCAAACGGCAACGTGATCAGTGCCCCCAACGGGGTCTGTATCTGCCAGACCTGCCTCGATACCTGCTGCGAAATGATCTACGGCAGCAAAAACAGCGGCAAAGGCAAACCCCACAGCAAGCATGATCACGGGCAGAAGCCCCAATTCGATCCGGCCACAGAGGAGTTCATCCGGTCACTTAATGTACCATCACCGTCGCAGATCAAAGCACGGCTTGATGATTATGTTATCGGTCAGGATCTTGCCAAAAAAGCTCTTGCTGTCGCAGTTTACAACCATTACAAACGCCTGCAGTCCCAGGTGGACGGTTCGGCTTCAGCGGAATTTGATGGTGTTGATATCGCCAAAAGCAATGTTCTGCTTATGGGCCCCACCGGCTGCGGCAAAACACTGCTCGCCCAGACACTTGCAAAAATGCTTGATGTCCCCTTCTGTATCTGCGATGCCACGACTATAACCGAAGCCGGTTATGTGGGTGAAGATGTGGAAAATATCATACTCCGTCTTGTTCAGGCTGCTGATTATGATATTTCCCGGGCACAAATCGGAATTATTTATATTGATGAAATCGACAAGATAGCCCGCAAAACCGAAAACGTTTCCATAACCCGCGATGTCTCCGGCGAAGGCGTACAACAGGCTCTGCTCAAAATTCTGGAGGGAACTGTTTCCAATGTCCCCCCAAAAGGAGGACGCAAACATCCGCAGCAGGAATATTTGCAGGTGGACACAAGCAATATCCTCTTTATTTGCGGCGGAGCTTTTGTCGGTCTTGACAAGACAATACAGCGTCGTATCGGCAAGCAGAGTCTTGGTTTTGAAGCAGAAAAAAACTCTGTAAAGCAGAAAAGTACAGTTGGAGCCATAGCCGCAGCAAGTGCCGGGAAATTGCATCCCGAGCCGGAAGATCTGGTCAAATACGGTCTTATTCCGGAATTTATCGGCAGAATGCCACTGGTAGTGCAGCTGGAAGAACTGCAGAAAGAAGATCTTGTACGTATCTTAAAAGAACCTCGCAATGCAGTGATCAAGCAATACCGCAAACTGCTTGATTATGACAAGGTCGATCTGCAATTCAGCGATGATGCTCTTGAGGAGCTGGCTTCTCTGGCTGTGCTTCGCGGCACCGGAGCGCGCGGTCTCCGCTCTCTGCTGGAAGAATTGATGCTGGATGTTATGTACAGTGTCCCTGATGATAAAAACATCAAAAGCTGTCTTATCACTGCTGAAACCGTCCGCGGCGAAGCCCCCTGCAAAATCGTGAAACGCAAAAAGACTGCCAAAGCCTAAGATATTCACTGTTTCTCTGTATGAATGACGATGATCTGACAAAATATTCTGAACTTTCTGATGACAGTATTATGGAGAAGATCCTCTCCATTTCTCCTGTCCGCAAAGGCGAGGGGAAATTTGTCCCTGCCGCCTCCGGTGCAGATACAGACTGTGCCGACGATACTTCATGCCAGCGTACAGTTGTTCTGCCCCATGCGGCTGCCATCACTGAAGAGGAAAAGGAACTCTCCATCAAGGATATTGTTTCTGACCTGCCGGTAAAGCCGCGCGACCGTTACAAGTTCATAAGATCCATCGGTTTCGGCGGCATGAAAACCGTACTTCTTGTGCGGGACAACGATACCGGACGCAATGTGGCAATGGCAATGCTTCCCGCCAATGATTCCGCCTCGGCAGGCAAAATAAAACGGTTTATTCAGGAGGCCCGTATAACGGCACGGCTTGAACACCCGAATATTGTTGCTGTACATGATATCGGTCTTGATGTTTCCGGTACGCCTTATTTTACCATGCGGTACCTGAAAGGGGCGACTTTGGCAAAGATAATCAGCCGTCTGCGCAGCGGAGACGAGAATTATCTGCAAAATTATACTCTCGGCAGAATGATACAGATATTCCGGCGGGTCTGCAACGCCATTGCTTTTGCCCATTCCCAGAATGTCATGCACCTTGATCTTAAACCGGAGAATGTTCATATCGGTGACTACGGTGACGTGCAGGTGATAGACTGGGGTCTGGCAAGACTCATCGAGGATGGCGACATGGAACATGATGCCGATATTGCAGACAATCCAGCCGCAAAGGAAAATCAGGAATATTTCGATGCAGTTCTCTCCGGCAGAACCATCGACGGTATTGCCAAAGGCACCCCCGGCTTCATGGCGCCGGAACAGGCGGCAGGTAAAAATCGGGAAAAGGACGAGCGTACCGACATTTATGCTCTGGGCTGTCTGCTTTTTACCATGCTCACCTTTGAATCCCCGCTGGGCAAACTCAAGGGAGAAGCGGCAGTAGAAGCTACAATCAAAGGTGTTGTGCACTCACCGACTGAAGTGGAAAATCCGGTTATGGCGATCCCCGGTACTCTGGAAGCTATCTGTCTGAAAGCAATGAGCAGGGAAAAGGACACCCGTTATCAAAGTGTAGAGGAACTTCTGGAAGACATCCGTCAATTTTCCAGCGGATTTGCCCCCAAAGCGGCAAAGGCCGGGGTTTTCCATCGTTTCCTGCTCTTTCTTATCCGCAACCGTTATCAGCTTATACTCACGAGTTTTCTTGCTCTGATAGCGATTCTTGTTTACCTGTATTGGCGTGAAATACTGAGTTTCAACTGGTAGTGAACGCCTGACAATATTTTTGCAGAAAGGGATCAAAATGAAAGCAGTTATTTCAGTTGTTGGCAAAGACTCTGTTGGTATCATTGCCAAAGTCAGTGCCGAGTGTGCCAAATTTTCGGTAAACATCCTTGAAATATCCCAAACTGTTCTTGACGGATATTTTACCATGATCATGATCACCGATGTATCCGGGCTTACCGTTCCCTTTACCGATTTCGGGGATGCTATGGCAAAACTCGGTTCCGATTCCAATCTGGAGATCCGTGCCATGCACGAAGACATCTTCAACGCCATGCACAAAATCTGATACCTGTAAAATTTCCGGAGGCCAAAAGTGTCTGAACGCAATAATATTCTTGAAACCATCAACATGATCCGGGAGGAGTGTCTTGACATACGCACCGTCACTCTCGGTATCAATCTCTATGACTGCGTAAGCGATGATGCAGAGAGACTTCTCACAAAAGTTTATGATAAGATCGTTACCAGAGGCGAAAAACTTGTTTCCATCGGCAGGGAACTGGAAAAAACCTACGGTATACCCATAGTCAATACCCGTGTATCGGTAACTCCGGCGGCGGAAATGCTTGGACCTTTCGGCAGGGATGAAGCTGTACGTTATGCACAGACACTGGATAAAGCGGCGGAAACTCTGGGAATCAACTTTATCGGCGGTTTCGGCGGTTCCGTCTGCAAAGGCTTCACCAAAGGCGCAAGAGCTGTCTTTGACGCCATTCCGGAAGCTCTGGCGTCCACTCAGCGTGTATGCAGTTCCATTGAAGTGGCAACCACCAAAGCCGGAATAAATATGGATGCCGTTGCAGAAGCAGGCAGAGTCGTCCGCAAAGCGGCAGAACTTACTGCAGACAACGGCTCCATCGGCTGTGCCAAGCTGGTCTTTTTCTCCAATGCTCCAAGCGACAATCCCTTTATGGCGGGAGCGTTCCACGGTCACGGCGAAGCCGAGGCTGTGGTAAATGTAGGCGTTTCCGGTCCCGGAGTGGTTGCTTCTGCAGTACGCCGTGCCGGTCACTGCGATTTTGCCGAACTTGCCGAAATCATCAAAAAAACAGCATTCAAAATCACCCGTGTGGGACAGCTTGTTGCCACCGAAGCCGCCCGCAAACTGGGTGTGCCTTTCGGCATAGTTGATCTTTCCCTTGCCCCCACTCCGGCAATAGGTGACTCTGTTGCAGGAATCATTGAAGGCATGGGCATAAGCTGCTGCGGCGGCCCCGGAACAACAGCGGCACTGGCAATGCTCAACGATGCGGTGAAGAAGGGCGGGGTAATGGCCTCCTCACGTGTCGGCGGACTTTCCGGGGCATTTATTCCGGTATCAGAAGATGCCGGTATGATCGCTGCAGCCGAAAAGGGTATTCTGACACTGGAAAAACTCGAAGCAATGACAGCAGTATGCTCAGTCGGTCTGGATATGATCGCCGTTCCCGGGGATACTCCGGCAGAGACTGTTTCAGCCATCATAGCCGACGAAATATCCATTGGAGTCATCAACGGCAAAACCACGGCAGTGCGTCTGATCCCCGTTATCGGGAAAAAAGCCGGTGACAGTGTGGATTTCGGCGGACTTCTCGGCTATGCCCCGATAATGCCGGTAAAAAATACAAGTGCAGAAGCATTTATTTCCCGTGGCGGTCACATCCCGGCCCCGATACACAGTTTGCGCAACTGATCCGTCAGTACAGATCCGCAGCAAAAAATTGCCTGCGGATTTTTTAATACAGCTGTTTGCGGTAGTCGCTGGGTGAAAGCCCGGAAAACTTGTGAAACTCCCTGCTGAAATGAAAAGCATCCGCAAATCCCAGTCTGTCAGAACATTCAGCAATGGAAACAGCCGGATCAGAGAGCATTTTGCATGCTCTGGTGATTTGTATCTGCCGGAAATATTTCCCCGGCGAACACCCGATTTCCTCACGGAAGATTGCCAGAAAACGTGATGGAGAAAGATGTACGGCGGCAGCCAGTGATTCGATATCGGGTTTGAAAGGACTTTTTTCCATGATCCGCAGTGCCGGCAGCAGTCTGGATTTATTGCCGACGGCAAATCGTTCAATATTTTCCGGCGAGACTCCGGAAAGGTCAAAAAGCAATGCAGCCAGATGCATACCATAAAACTGCAGCCATGCCGCCGCGGCCACAGATTCAGGATGTGCGGCTGTTTTCAGTATCTTCCACAGCAGCTTCTCCACTTCGGCAACCTTCTCCCTGCACATGCACACAAAAGGTTTGATATTACAGTAACTTATGAAGTCAAAATTCTGCATGGCAAGTATTCTGAAATGTATCCATAAAGAGTTTCGCCCTTTCCCGTAATCATCTATCCTGTGTTGAATATTTGCAGGCATGAAAAGTATCGACTGTCTCTCGGCAACAAACTCCTCCCCTCCCTTTACCCGCATAACCGCAGATGATGCATCAGGAAAATCAGGACTTAAACTGACCATGTGAAAAGGCATTTTGCGCCACAGAGTGGAATATTTTTCCGGAACCTTCGACAAAGCTCCGCAGATCAATTCAAAGTGCAGCGGCATAGCCATAACTTCATGCCCGTTAACAAACACCTCATGTATGGGCAAAATGCGCTTTTCAGTAATTTTATTCATGAAATAGTAAAATTATTCATTGTCTTTTTTTATTTCAGGTATTAATATACTATATATGCTGATAAAAACAACTTTCTTAAAACAAAAAAAGGAATAAAAAATGTTTACCGAAAGTATTATACAGAAAGATTCCTATTGGGCAAGACTTTTGAGCGATTCCAAGTCAGCTGACAGCATTCTTCAGGTCGTATGTCTGCGGCAGGGTTGGGGCGAATTGCAGTTCAATCGTACCATCTGCACAGGCAACGGACCACTTACTCTGAATGGCAAAGAATACAAACATGGTCTCGGTACTCATACCGACAGTGACATATTGATAAAATCACCAAAAGATATGTGCCGTATCAAATTGGTTGCAGGAGTCAACGACTCTGCGCTGACACGGAGTAATAAAATGGATGCTATGATCTTCCGGATCACCGCATGCGGCAGAATACTGGCACAATCCCACGACATGTACGTAGCTGATGAACCTTTTTCGATTGACATTGATCTGCCAGCCGGATGCAGGGAAATCACTTTGACCGCACTCTCTGCCACCGGCAATATTGCTATGGGGCACGCCAACTGGTGCGATATAGAGATATATGACCGGAACGGCAAGATCATGCCTTTGGGCTGTGCTTATGAAACCATGACTTTTGTACCATTTTCTTTTGAATACAATGGTGCGAGTTCTTATGAATTTCTTTCGCAGTGGAATCGTCAGGTTACAGACGAAGATATGGGGGATTTTGTACGTAAAACCATTATATTCTCCAATCCTGAAGATAAATTTGAATGTTCTTTTGTCCTTGACAGCTGGAAAGATTATCCGGTCAGTTATTACAGAGTAGGTTTTGCCAACAGAGGTGATACAAATTCCGGAGTATTGAGCAATGTCAAAGTCCTGGACGATAATTTCAATGCCACCACTTTCACTTCAGCAAGAGGAGCTTTTGATATCCGGGAAAAAATCGGCCCGACAGCCAAAGCATTTGCAGACAATTTCCGCCTGCATACTTTTGATAAAGAAGGCGAAACTGTGCGTATCACTGCCGGCACAGGACGTTCCAGTGCCGAATGGATGCCCTTTGCCCGTTTCTCCAACAAAGAAGGCGGTGTCATAATCGCTCTGGGCTGGACGGGTCAATGGATAATGGACTGCTGCCGTTTCTACCGTGACTGGTTTTCCGTAAAGGGTGGTATGGAAGATCTGGAAACAATACTTTTCCCTGGCGAAGAAATCACTCAGCCGTCAGTCATGCGTCTGGATTATTGCGGCGAAGATCCCATTACCGGGCACAACATCCTCCGCCGCTTCCTTTACAATGAATGGCTGCCGCAAGAAATGCGACAGCTGCCTGTATGTTTTTCCGCCTGGGGCGGCAAGCCCGCTTCAGCTCATTTGGAAATGCTGAAAAGCATAAAAGAAACAAATGCTGATTTTGACTGTTATTGGATAGATGCCGGGTGGTACGGCGACGGCCAACAGGCCAACGAAGGAGATTACTCCGAATATTGGGTCAAAAACGTTGGTTCATGGTTTGTCAATCCATGGCTTTACCCTGACGGCATGGGAGTTGTCGGCGATGCCGTACATGCTCTCGGGAAAAAGTTCCTGCTGTGGTTCGAACCGGAACGGGCATATGAAGGCTCAAAAATATTGCAGGAACACCCGGAATATTTCATTCCCGCTCTATTCGCCCACTGGATCAACCTTGCCAGACAGGATGCAAGGGAATGGATGCTCAATATGCTGACAGATATGATGAAAGCAGGCAATGTCGATTATTACAGACAAA
>JAZSGI010000219.1:0-2018 GCA_045532655.1 Victivallaceae bacterium | reverse complement strand
TAAATATCTTGAACTTTTTCAGCAGGGTATAAACGATGATGGGGAAATTCTGAAAGCTCTTGAAGTAAAACGTATCGGGACAAAAAAATATTCATTTGTACTTGGTGAAGGCAAAAAGAGACATATCCGCCGTATGATCGCTGCTGCCGGGGCAGGGGTGGTTACTCTCACCCGGGTACGGCACGGAAATATTTTACTCGGGAACCTGCCATCAGGCAAATGGCGTCATCTTACTCCAGAAGAGATCAAGACTGCAGGGAAAATTATTTGTTGAGGTTTGCCAGAGCCTGTTCACAGACAATGAGCTTGACCGGGGCAAGTATGAGGTCGAGTTCACCTTCCAGTATTTTGGTAAGATCAAAACTGCTGATGTTGAACCGGTGATCGGTAACCCGGTTTTGAGGAAAATTGTATGTGCGTATCCGTTCTGAACGATCACCGGTTCCCACCTGTGAACGCTTATCTGCCGCCAGAGAAGCATTTTGTTCCGCCTGTTTTATTTCCAGCAGGCGGGCATAAAGTATCCTCAAAGCGATTTCTTTATTTCTGTGCTGTGATTTTTCCTGCTGGCTTGCAACAGAGAGTCCGGTGGGAATATGGGTCACCCGGACAGCACTGTCGGTAGTATTGACACATTGTCCACCTGGACCGGAACTGCGGAATACATCAAAACGGAGATCTTCCTGGCGGACATTTATTTCCACTTCATCAGCTTCCGGCATTACTGCAACTGTAACTGTTGAGGTATGTATGCGACCGGAGGCCTCTGTCGCCGGTACACGCTGTACCCTGTGGACCCCGGCTTCAAATTTCATACCTGAATATACATCATCCCCGGAAAGACTGAAGGCTGCAAATTTTATTCCTCCCAGATCGGAGTTAGTCAGCTCAAGCACTTCCTGTTTCCAACCGCATTTTTCGGCATATCTGCTGTAAAGTCGGAAAAGGTCACCTGCAAAAAGTGCGGCTTCATCGCCTCCTGCTGCCGGATGGATCTCCACAATGATATTTTTATCGTCATTGGGGTCAGGAGGTATCAGGGCAAGTTGAAGTTTCTGTTCAAGCTCAATACAGCTTGTATTGAGCAGCTGTACCTCTTCATCTGCCAGCAGACGCAAATCTGCATCTGTCTCTGAAATTGCCATTTTTTCCGCACCGGCAAGCTCCGCAAGAGATTTCTTCCAACGGGAAAAATCACTGAACAATTGCTCAAGTTTTCTGTGTTCCCGTGAGATTTTTTTCATCTCTGCCGGATTTGAATAAACGGCAGGATCGAGCAGGCGGGATGACAGAACTTCAAGCTGTTCCCGCAGGGAATTTATATACTCTTCAATATCTTGCGGCTGCATAGTTTATATAAACAAAAAAACCCGGTTGCAACCGGGTCTTATTATTACAGCACAGAGACTGCAACAGGCAAATTACTTTGCGTAACGCTTATTGAACTTATCGATACGACCAGCGGTATCAACAAATTTCTGACGTCCGGTAAAGAAGGGGTGGCACTTGGCGCAAATACCAACTTTGAATTCGGGACGGGTACTCTTGATGTGCCAGACTTCGCCGCAGGCGCATGTAACAGTGGCATCACCATATATGGAATGGATGTCTGTTTTCATTTCTTGTAGATACCTCAAGGGTTAAACGTCGACAACTGGCGTAATGGTTATATCAATATAACATAAATCCGGGAATTTGCAAATGAAATAGTGCAAAAATACGGTATTTTTATTGATTTTCTCTGGCAATAACAGCCGCCCGCAGAGCATTTGCACTTGCAATGGCAAAGATACCGTTGCAAAGCATATATATACCGAAAAGCTGGACTGTGATATCCGGCATTATTATTACAACGATTCCGAAAACGAGAGAAAGGATACCGGAAACAGCAAGGGACATTTTGCCCATTGCTCCAGCCGGTGCCGCTGTTGCCGATATGATCTGATCAATCGCAGAGAGTATTATCCATATACCGATGACATAACCGATGAGTTTCATCATCACCAGCGGGGAAAGTA
>JAZSGI010000126.1:0-3614 GCA_045532655.1 Victivallaceae bacterium | reverse complement strand
TTATGGCTATGGATACGGCTTTGCATTTTTCCCGGTACGCAATCTTTCCGTGTTGGAGCCGGACGAAATCAGTTCGCTGTATAATGTTATGCGTGAATTGAAAAAGCATTATCAATTAATCCGTATTTCCAGAGAAAAACCCTTTGACGCCACCTGTCTGCTGATGCGTCAGCTGCATGATATTTGCGATGCTACACTGCTTTACGTCGGTAAAAAACAAACGCCTCGTGCCGTATTGCGGCGTGTTTTGCAGCTGCACGATGAGGAACACAAGATTTATGCAGTTCTGACCGGAGTCACTGACGTTGAAAAAATTATTTCTGGAGATTACATCTGATGAAAAAAACAATACTTTTGCTCGTGCTGTTCTCTGCGGTTAACATTCTTACCGGTTGCTATGATCGTTTTACCGGCAACTTTGACCAGTTCCCGGACATCAATAATCTTCCCAGCGGAGTCGTTGATCAGTCAGGCTTGACCGATGTAGACAAACGCCGTCAGGTGGAATATTTGAAAGCTCTTGATGCCCAGCAGGAACCGGTTTACCGGATCAATGCGGGCGATAAGATCAGCATCCGGGTTTACAATCATCCGGATCTGATCATGGAATCACTGGTCACGCCGGATGGCGCGATCGGCGTGATGTTTGCCGGTCAGGTTCAGGTGGCGGGACTTACGCTGGAGGAAGCAAGCGAAAAGATCAAAAAGATTTATGGACAATATATCAAAAATCCTGAACTCGGCGTATTTGCCATTGATGTCAGGAGCCAGACAGCCACCATTGCCGGTGCGGTGAATAACCCCGGTATGTTTGTCATTTCCAACGGGATGCGCCTTGCAGATCTCTTTGCCAAGGCGGGCGGTTCTGCCGTGCGTGACTTTGATGACCAGATGCTGGATGCGGCAGATTACCAGAACAGTATCATTGTCAGAAACGGCGAGATCCTGCCGGTGAATTTTTCTCTTGCCATTGAAAAAGGCGACCGTTGGCACAATGTGAAGCTGAAAAAAGGTGACTACATTTATATTGCAGTCCGCTCGGAAGCCATGGTCAGCATCATCGGCAGCATTCACCGCCCGCACAAACGGCTCTGGGATCAGAATCTTGGTATTCTTGAACTCATATCCTCCGGTTTGGGTTTGAAAGAAGAACACTGGCAGTATGGCGTAATCATCCGCGGCGGCATGGCAGATCCGCGATTCTACCGGGTGGATATCGATGGCATCCTGCAGGGGCGCTGTGCCAATGTCCGATTGCAGCCGGGGGATGTGGTTTATGTGCCGCATGATAACATTTCGGAATACAATGTCTTTATCCGCAAACTGTTGCCGACTGCTCAATTCCTGAGTACATTCACATTCCCGGCGTTGAACTTCATCCAATAACAGGGCTGGTAATGAAATACCTGATTTTTCTCATCGCATTTTTTGGCGTACTGCCCCTGGGATATATACTTACACTGAACCGTAAGTATATGCGCTATGCGTTTCTGGCAGTACTTCTGCCCGTAATGGCATTCAATCAGGTATCGATCAATTTCTTTTCTCATGAAACCTACCGGGGAACTTCCCGGGGAATGGAAGTCTCGCTGGTCTATCTGATTGCCGTTGCAATGCTGATCGGAATGTGGATTCTGCACCGCAAAAAGCCTCTTTTTCCGGATATGGGCAGCAAATTGTATCTGATTTACTTTCTGTTGTGCATTCCTTCACTGTTCAATGCAGACAATGTACTTTACGGTTGGTTTGAATTGTGGAAAATGATTATGATGTACCTTGTTTTTCTTTGCAGTTACTACTATCTGTATTACACAAGGGATTTCAATACGGTAATGATCGGCTTCGGCATTGTAGCAGCAGTTACTTTTCTTTCAGTGGTATTGCAGCATATCAAAGGGATCCATCAGGCAACCGGATTCTTTCCCCATCAGAACAGCATGGGTATGTATATGTGCATGATAGCACCGGTCTTCTTTGCCTACTACTTCAATCGGAATAAAGGCTGGAAACGCTTTTTGTTTGTTGGATTCTTTCTGGCGGCATCGGCAGCATGTATGAGAACCTATTCCCGCGGGGCAATGGTCTGCCTGCCCTTCGGCTGCATGATTACGGCGATTCTCTCTCTGCGGTATCAGTTTCACATGCGGAAAATCCAAATCCTGCTGCCGATCGCTCTTCTCTGTTTCTTCGGAGCACTCCTCCTGCTGCCGAACATCATCAAACGCTTTGAAAATGCCCCTAAAGAATCACTGATGACCCGCCAGTACCTTGCCGCATCCGCATGGAATATGATGTGTGATAAGCCATTTATCGGAGTCGGATTGAATAACTGGGGGATCAAGATCAATCCCCCGTATCCCTATTGCGAATACCGATACAACAATAAACGGATTGCAAAAGACTTCAAAGAGGGTATCGTGGAAACCAGCTATTTGCTTGTAGGGGCAGAATGTGGATTTTTTGCACTGGCGGCATTTCTGGCTTGGCTTGGATATTACTATGTTGCGGCGTGCAAACTGGTCAAACAATTACGCAGAACAGAACTGTTCTATATTCCGGTGGGTATTGTGGGCGGTTTAAGCGCTGTTTATCTGCAATCCACACTGGAGTGGGTGATGAAACAACAGGTGAATTTCATTCAGATGATGATGCTTTTTGCAGTTTTAAGCATTCTATTCAAATATTGTAAAAAATTTGCTTCCGGCGAAGTGGAGGTATCCGTATGAAAAAAGTTTTACTGAGTATTCCGCTTTTCATGTGTATCAGTACCCTGGTCCCAATGCTGTTATATTGCAATACTTGTTCCGCAACTGAATTGGAGCATGAGTTCCTGACTCCTCAGGTTGTCGTTTTAAAATGCAGTAAGCCTCTCTCTGTAACGGCATCCTCCGTGGAGATCGTTCAACGGGGAGAATGGAAGAAAGAAATCGCTTTAAAGCGCGACAGAAACGGAAAGATCAGCCGGAATGCCGAGCTCACATACTACCTTTACTTACGGCTTGCCCGACCACTGAAAGATCAGGAAGTGCTGTTGCTGGAAAGCTCCTGCGGCAAACTGGAAATTCAATATTCAGCAGAAAAGCCGACCAATCTGTTCAAACTCAATCAGACTGGAAATGGTGAAAAACAAAAAAAGAAATATGCGTATGCCGGGGCATGGCTGGGGAGTGCCGGGGCTTTGCCCTTGAAACATCTTGAGGGCAAAGAGTTTGAGATCCGCCGCTGCACGGATCAGCACACGGTCTTTACCGGAAAGTTGAAAGCACGGCAGAATGCCCCTTGTTATCAGGGCAAAATCCCCTTCACCGGCGAAGAGGTGCTGGAGTTGGATTATTCCAATTTCAATACACCGGGGAAATATTACTTTTATGTGGAAAATATCGGACGGAGCATGGAGTTTGTTATTGATCGTTCTGCATTGAACGAAGCCTTTTATATCCACGCCCGGGGGCTTTATCATAAACGGTGCGGTATTGCCAAAACTCAACCTTTTACTGCGTGGGAAAGCCCGGCGAGCCACCAAACGGTGCAGGTGGGGCGTTCCCCCGGGAACGCGGACCCCTATCGCAAAGGAAAAGGTGAAAAAGAACCCGGATTTTTCGACATAAAAGATA
>JAZSGI010000045.1:0-19664 GCA_045532655.1 Victivallaceae bacterium | reverse complement strand
AGACCGCTTGGCCTCCGACTTCTATGCAACTAAAAAAACAAAAAAAATTCAACTTCTTTTGCCGTCCACCCATCCGTCCATGCACCGGCAGCAAAAAAGCCGACCCGTTTCCGGATCGGCTTGAAATCAATAATTCAGCAGAAGATCACCTGGCAAATTCAAATCCCATGACGAAATACTGTTCATCAGCACCATCAACAGGAATCATTGCCCCGCTGTTCAATTTAACAAAGACATAAGCACGGGCGAGGTTCTTGCCGCAGGCAAAACCGTTGCTCACACCGTTGCCGCTGCCGTCAACGGCAGCTTTAACTTCGGCAAAAGCCTTCCTGATTTCACGGGAATAAACCGGAACTATCATGGCAAAATCATCTTCTGCAGCAGCATAGTCCCAGATGAGATAACCGTCACCATCAACGATACCGACCATATTTACTGCCGCATTACCATCGGCAGCACTCATATATGCCGGGAATATCTGCCATTCATATTCTTTCTCGGCCTGTGCAGCTGCAGCAACAGTACTGTCAGCAATGGCAATATAAGAAGCCTTGTCCGGAACAGTGATCATCTCGTCCTTATCTGCGGCGCATCGGGTGGCACAGCAGCAACCGGAAGCAACGGCAAAACCGGCAAGAACAGCAACAGCGAACATAAAACTTTTCATATTAAACACTCCTTGTTAGATTTACACTCTTCTTATCATACGCCCGTTTTCGCCAAAAAGCAAATCAATGTACGTTTTTTTTGCAAAAAAAGCTGTAAATTCATTCTATTATTTTCGATTTTCAGAAATTATGGCTTACCAGACCATCCCTGAGTTTAGGCTCAAACCAGGTTGACTTGGGCGGCATGATATTACCGGAATCGGCAATATCCATAAGCTGATCGACTGTAGTGGGGAACATGGAGAAAGCTATAGAACCGGGTTTGGCATCCACAAGTTTTTCCAATTCATCAGTTCCTCTTATGCCGCCGACAAATTCAATGCGGTTATCGGTACGGGGATCCTTTATACCCAGCAGGGGAGCAAGGATATTATCCTGCAGGATACTCACATCAAGCCTTTCGATCACGCCGAGTTCGGCAGGATCAAAACGGCATGCGACCGAGTACCATTCACCTTCAAGATACATGGCGAACTCACCACCTTTGGCAGGAGTCTTGTTGCTGGTCGCTGTTATATTGAATACACGTTCAACCTCTGTCAGGAACTCTGCGGCACTCTTGCCGTTCAAATCATGCACAAAGCGGTTGTAAGGCAGGATAGCCAGTTCGTCAGCGGGGAAAGCGCAGGCAAGGAAGAAGTTGCATTCCGCATTGGGATCAGGATCTGCACACTCTGCGGCGGTACGGGCGGCTGCGGCACTGCGGTGGTGACCATCGGCGATATAGAAGCAGGGAACAGCTTCAAAAAGTTTTGACAGAGCCAGAGAATCTGCAGCACTCATACGGCGGATGGTATGACTGATACCGTCGGGAGAAGTAAAATCAAAAAGCGGGGTAGCTTCTTTTGCCTTTTCAATGGCAGCAGCAACAGCCGCATTGGGACGGTAGGTGAAGAATGCCGGACCGGTATGGGAACGGAGGGTCATGACATGGCGGGTACGGTCATCTTCTTTGTCCTGACGGGTCTTCTCGTGTTTCTTGATGATACCGTTACGGTACTCTTCGGCGGAAGCAACGCCGAAAACACCGGTCTGACTGCGACCGTTCATAACAAGAGTATAGACGTAAAAACACTTTTCGTTTTCAACGACCAGCGGAGCTTCTTCGATCAAACGGGCAAATGCCTTTCCCGCCTGGGCATAAACTTCATCACTGTGCAGATCAGTACCGGGAGCCATATCGATCTCGGGACGGGAAACATGAAGAAAGCTGATGGGATTGCCTTCGGCAAGCCAGGCAGCTTCCTGGGTATTCACCACATCGTACGGTACAGCTGATACAAGTGCGGCTTTTTCAGGATTGGGACGGAGTGCGGCAAAGGGCAGAAATGTGGCCATTGTTTTGATCCTTGCAAATATTGTTGATTTTATTTAAACCAGACAAAGGTGCTGTAACAAGCACCTTTGTCTCTTTCTATATTTTTCGTAAGTTACTGAGCAGTCAATTCTTCCAACTTCCGTTTTGCATCTCTGAACTTAACGTTGTTTTTTACGACATCAGCATAGAGTGCGATGGCTTTTTCTGTTTCGCCAAGGCGTTCATAACAACCGGCACACTCGTACATGGCTTCAAGTCTTGCTCTGTCCATACGAAGCATATCCTCGAAAGCCTTTTCAAAACGCTGAACGGCATCAGGCAATTTATTCATAGCGGCCAGACAACGGGCGGCACCGAGATTACCGGCGGCACGTTTCTGGATATTTTCACATGCTGTATCATACTTTTCCAGAGCAGTCTCATATTCACCGCGCTCGTAATGCAGATCCGCCAGATCAACTAACAGACCGACATCGTTGGGCATAAGACGCAAACGCTTCTGGGCACGGTAAAGTCTGAATTCCTCTCTGGCTTTGGTGAATTCAGCGATTTGCGCCTCGCTGTTTTCATAGGCCTGGGGATTTTTCTTCAACAGGTCTATATTGTGATCAAGTTTTGCCAAATAGGCTTTTTCAATGAGTTTATCCAGCTGGGCATCAGGTCTGCCGAGAGCCTTCTGAACAATTTCAAGCTCTTTTGCTGCGGCATCATAATCCCCGGAGACCATATAGGCATTGGCAAGTTTGCGGCGCACATCGAGAGATTCATTTTCCTGCAGCTGCTGATTGAATTTATCAATAAGGATCTTGGCCTGTGCAGCATCACGGATAATACCGCCTTCAAGCTGCAATGTCAGTGATTCCTGCTCGGCGGTATCCTCACGACGGCTCTTTTCACGTCCGGAGGCTTTACCGGCCTCCTGCAGTTTTGTTTTGTATTCTTCATTATTGGGGAACTGGGTCACCAGACGCTGATATACTTTGACGACCTCTTCCAGCTGATTGTGTTTGCGATAGAGTTCTGCAAGTTCGTCAGCAAAATCACTGCGGCTGGTAAACTCAACCAGGAGTTCAAGGGTTTCAGCAGCAATAAAATCTGCTTCTGCTTTTTTTGCAGCTTCCAGCAACAACTTGAGAACCTCCACATTCTGCAGACATCTGGCAAGTTCAGCCTCACACAAAGCCATCGCTTTGACCGGAGATTCAGCAATAACACTGCGGATCTTACCAAGTTTGAACATATTACGCAATCCGACAAAACCGGCGCCTTTGCGTTCCAGCTCATCTTTTTCAAATGCCCTGAGTTTCTCTCTGGCTTCGCCGAAAGCCGGAGCTTTTTGAACGACACCGAGAAGAGTTGTTATTGCATACTGGTAATCACCCCGCTGAGCGGCTTCAACGGCACGCTCATAAAAATTTTTCAATGCAGGATTTACATCTTTTACACTGCGTTTTTCCATAGCTTTCTCTTAATTTCACCTGCGGCACTGTCTGATGCGCCGCCTCAAAACAGCTATTCCCCACCCGCATGACCGGCGGACAGAGACCTGAAACATCGTTTAATTTAGCACCAAAACATTTTTTTGTCAAGTCATTTTACAGCTTTCCGCCGTACCGCTTCCGCCCTCTTACGGCTTTTTACCTTGCAAGGCAAAAATTTGCAAAGATAATTTTTTGACATCTTTTTTTAAAAAATTCACATAACATGGCACAAAAATTGCTCGAAAGTAAGTGATTTTCACTATTACAACCTCTTTGAGGTATTGCAATTTTCTTTTCCAGTGTTATATTATCCGGAGTGAAGAAGGGATGTTCCATGCAGAAAAAAATAAAGTATCAGTTTGTATATGATGAAAACGGGCGTTTCCTCATCTGCCCGGAGTGCCACATGAAAATAACCAGTTCCGATGTGGAAATGTTCCCCGCCTGCCCATACTGCGGCAGAGTACTGGAACGCACCCCGGAGTTCGACGATTTCGCTATTGACAATCTTGTGCACCACTGGCAGCACAACTGTTTCGGCATTGTCAAAGGTCACTGATCATGAGCAGTTCCACGTCCGGCAAGGTCATGCACTGGCGCAAGCTGCTCTCGGCACGCAGACTTGGCGTGAAATCCAGCGACACGGTCACCCTCGGCCGTTCACCGTTTCAACAGGATTTTGACAGGATCGTTTTCGCTTCTGCTTTCCGCAGGCTCGGCGACAAAACACAGGTGTTCCCCCTCCCCGCCAGTGATTATGTCCGCAACAGACTTACGCACAGCCTGGAAGCTGCCAGTGTCGGCCGCAGCCTCGGCGGCATAGCCGGGGCATATATCTGTGCCAATTCCGATGTGGGCAATATCCAGCCATCGGATGTGGGAGCAATTGTTGCCGCAGCTGCACTTGCCCACGACATAGGCAATCCGCCGCTTGGCCACTGCGGGGAAGATGCGATCGCAGACTGGTTTGCCAATTCACCTGTTGCCATTCATTCCAGACTTATGATGGATGAGTGGGAATGTGCAGATATCGCCAGATACGAGGGCAACGCCCAGGGGTTCCGGGTTCTGGCACGTCTGGAAGCCCCGGAAAAACACGGCGGTCTGCAGCTCACCTGTGCCACACTGGGAGCTTTTGCAAAATATCCTGCAGCAAGTTTGTGCATCAAAAGACCGCAGGGGGCGGCGGGTAAGAAATTCAATTTTTTCAAGGCCGATGCCTCTCTTTTCGCAGAGGTTGCCGAAGCGACGGGACTTCTTCCGGCAGGAACGGGAAATGATCAGGCATGGTGCCGTCATCCGCTGGCGTTTCTCGTAGAAGCCGCAGATGACCTTACCTACCGTATAGTTGACTTTGAAGATGCCCACAGACTGGGTATCATACCTTATGCTGAACTTGAAGAACTCTTCCTTGCCATAATCAGCGATAACAGGATAAAAGAACAGCTTGCGGAAGCAGAGGATGATTTCCGCCGTACCGAGATCCTCCGGGCAAGGGCCATCGGCAAACTGGTTCGAGAATGTGTCAGGGCATTTGAAAAACACCACGATGCAATAATGCACGGCGATCTGGGACAGCCGCTTATCGACCTTATCCCCTCTGCGGGGATAATGGAAGAAATATTCGCACGCAGTCTTGAACGTATTTACACTGATATAAGAGCTGCCGAAGTCGGCGCAGCCGGATTTGAACTTGCCAACGGCCTGCTGGATGCCTTTGTTGCCACAGTAAACGATGTTGCCCGTTCCGTCAACAGCAGCACTCCACCGACGGCACGCAGCAGAAAACTTATAAATCTGCTGCCGTCATCCTGCCGCAGAATAAACGATCCTGCATGGTGCAGCAGTGCTTATGTGCGGCTCATTGCCATTCTTGATTACATAACCAGCATGACAGACCATCATGCGGTTTCGCTCTATAAAAAAATAAAAGGCATATCCATCGCAAGCAATCTGTAAAAAAGTAAGGAACAGCAGCAATGACAAAAAAATCACCGGATGATCGACCCAGGACTTTGAAAAGTTTTTTTGCCGGTTTCGGTATGGGTGTTGCCAACGTAATCCCCGGAGTATCAGGGGGAACAGTAGCATTCATAATGGGGATTTTTGAACCACTGGTGAACGCAATATCGGCCTTTGCCACTGCCGCAAACATAAAACTTTTCTTTACCCTGCACTGGAAAGAGCTTTCCCGGAAACTTCCTCTGAAATTTCTGGCTGCGCTTTTTGCCGGTATCGGTATTGCACTGGTAACAGCAAGCAAACTGATACTGCTGTCGCTGGAAAATTATCCGGCAGAAACTTTTGCCATCTTTCTCGGCATGATGGCAGCAAGCGTTGCAGTAATGTGGAAAGATGTTGAAAATTGGAAGTTCGGCAGAATAATTGCTTTTCTTGCCGGATGTGCCGCCGCTTTTGCCATTATCAACTCAGTCCCCGTCGATACTCCGAAAACCTGGTGGATGAGTCTGCTCGGCGGTGCAATATCCATTATGGCAATGATATTGCCGGGAATTTCCGGCAGTTTTCTCCTGCTTATCATGGGACAATATACTGTTCTCTGGAGCGCAGTGGCAAATCTGCCGGAATCACTTTTCACTGCCGAATGTATCACACTGATATCATTTTTCGCCGGAGCAGCAGCCGGACTTGCAGTTTTTGCAAAAGTACTCAAATGGCTTTTCGCCAAATACCATGATGTAACGGTCGCATTGCTTATAGGCTTTATGGCAGGTTCACTGCCGAGGCTCTGGCCCTGGAACAGAGATACTGTTTTTTCCGTAAAAACCGCAGATGGCATAGTACGCCTGAATCTGCCGGAAGATGCGGCAGCTCTGGAAGCGGCAAAAAACGCCGGAGCAGATATCACAGCATTAAAATTTGAATATGCCCTGCCTGATGATTTTTCCTTCACAACGTTCTGGCTGCCGCTGCTGCTTATAATCGCAGGAGCAGCCATCGTGTTGATCATGGAAACAGCTGCCGGCAAAAAGAATTCCGCAAAAAAACATATAACGGAGGGAGTTGAATAAGATGTTTCCCGATATTATTTCCATCGGCGGGTTTACCCTGAAATCTTACGGGCTGATGGCAGCACTGGGAGCTTTGGCGGCAATATTCATATTTGACCGCAACCGTTTCCATGCCGCATTAAGCGAAAAACAGGCAACTTCTATAGTTATCATTGCCATTATCGCCGGGTTGCTGGGAGCAAGGATTTATTATATAATACAGTTTTATGATACAGTCTTCCGTTTCAGAAGTATCTGGAAAATGTTCAAGATATGGGAGGGCGGTCTGGTCTTTTACGGCGGTCCGGTTCTGGCACTGGCAGCAGTGTTTCTGTATTGCCGCAAAGAAAAATTGAACTTTGCCGCAGTATTGGATATCTGCGCACCTGCCCTTGCAGTGGCACATGCTCTGGGCAGAATAGGGTGTTTTCTCAACGGCTGCTGCTGCAGTACCGTTGCCTGCACTGCGCCATGGGGGGTGATCTATCCGGAATCCAGCGATGCGTACCGTACAACCGGTGCAGTTGCAGTACATCCGGTACAGATATATGAATGTTGTTTTGAACTTGCCGCCGCAATCCCGCTCTTTTTCCTTGCCCGCTGCAGACGCAACGGTGCGGCAGCAGGGTGTTATATGATCTTTTACGGTATATGGCGTTTTTGTATCGAATACCTGCGTAACGAACCCAAATACGGCATTTTCACCTCTGCACAGTATATAAGTATGGCATTTCTTGTTGCCGGAACAGTTTTTCTGCTGTCAGCAATTTTCCGCAAACCGGCAGCAGTTACAGGAGATACAGTTGAACCAGATGAAGAGCGTTGAAATCAGATTTACAGGCGAAGACGGCGGCATGCGGCTGGACATGGCCCTTTCGAGAACTATCCGTACTCTTTCCAGGAACACCCTGCAAAAGCTGATCAGGTCAGGCAATGTAACTATTGACGGCACTCCGGTAACAGCTCCGGACAGGACGGTTTCCGGCGGTGAAATACTTAAAGTAGTTTATGCGGATGATGCCCCGCAGACAATTCCTGCCGCTGAACCTTTCCTATTCAACATTCTTTACGAAGACCAACACATGCTGGTCATAGATAAACCAGCCAATACTGTCGTGCATCCCGCACCCGGCTCGCCGGATGGAACAGTGGTCAATGCTCTTATGAGCAGATATCCTTTTCTGGCGGAGCAATGTTCCGAACTGCTCAACCGCCCCGGTATAGTACACCGTCTGGATAAAGATACATCAGGTGTACTGGTGATCGCCCTTACTGCACAGGCGCAATTCAAACTGGCAAGTGCTTTTGCTGAGCGGGAAGTTGCCAAAGAATACATCGCTCTTGTGGCCGGGACCCCGCCGGAAAGTTCCGGCAGGATCGAAACCCTCATCGGACGGCACAAAATACACAGGGAAAAAATGACCGTACTTACACGTTCCGGCAAAGAAGCTGTGACCTGCTACGAAGTGGCCGCAACAGGTACTGTCAAAGGTCACCGGGCCTCACTGGTCAAGGTGCGCATCCTTACCGGCCGCACCCATCAAATCAGAGTGCATATGGCACATCTGCGCTGTCCGGTCATCGGAGATCTCCTGTATGGCGGAAGGATGGCCGCCGCCCACGGCGCACCAAGGCAAATGCTCCACGCCTGGAAACTGACAATACCGCACCCGATAAGCGGCGAAAAGCTGACATTTTCAGCTCCCCTGCCCCCTGATTTCAAATCCATACTTGCCGAAATGGTTACTTTATGAAAAAGAAAAAAAGTACTTCATCACGGAAAAAATCCCTTCCTTCCGCCAGTTCTGTAAAAAAGAAGATCCTTGTATTTTTGCTTATCTTTCTTGCCGGAGGTCTTATTTTCAACCTTGACCGTCTTGCCGGAATTGAAATTGCATGGGCAAAATTTTATGATTTTCTCCCATATAAAATACGCAAAATCATTCCCGGTTTCTCACCATCTGCCGGAACAGCATCAGCAGGAGCCAGAATAACAGGCACGGTTACTGACATTTACGACGGCGACACCATAACTGTACTCAGTACAGATGGCACAACGGAGTACAAAATACGTTTTTACGGGATAGATGCCCCGGAACGGAAGCAGGAGTATGGCGAAGAAGCAAGAGCATATCTCGTAAGTCTGGTCAACAACACCACGGTCGAAGTACAGGTAATAAATACCGACCGTTACGGCAGAAATGTGGGCAAAGTTTTTGTCAACGGCACCAATGTCAACGAAGCCATGGTTCTGAATGGGTGTGCCTGGTACTACAGGGATTACGCCCAAGGGGAAAAAATCCTGAATGATTATCAGTATTCGGCAATGAAAAACCGCCGCGGTCTGTGGGCGGCGGATGATCCTGTACCGCCATGGCAGTACAGGAAAAATTAATAAGAAATCACATCAAATACTTTTTCAGCAGAGTTTGGCTGCTTCCGCTATGGTTGCTGCGACTTTTTCCCAATCAGGGATGCCTGCAGCGAGCCATGTTCCACCGACTGCAGCAACCCCGTCAAGGGCAAGATATTCAGGAGCATTGGCAATACTTACTCCGCCGGTAGGCATAAATTTGATACCGAGTTTTTTATAAGGGGCAAGCATTGCTTTGAGCATTTTCACCCCACCTGCCGCCTCGGCAGGGAAGAACTTCAGCACCCGGCAGCCGGCACGATATGCGGTTTCAAGTTCAGTGGGGGTACAGACTCCCGGGATATAATCCATTCCGATCTTTGCGGCTTCAGCGGCGACTTCGGGATTGAACCCGGGAGCAACTGCGAATGATGCTCCGGCATCTCTCGCCCGCAATAATTCCTCCGTATCAAGAACGGTTCCCGCCCCGATCTGCATACCGGGAAATTCTTTCACTGCGATACGGATAAGCTCTTCAGCGGAAGCATTGCGGAAGGTTATCTCGGCAGCCGGCAATCCGCCTTCCGCCAGCAGACGGCACATTTTGACACCGTCATTCAAATCAGCAATACCGAGAACCGGAACAATACGGCACTTGAAGTCCATCATGAAAACCCTCCTGTTAAAAAAAGTTATAATAATAATATACCTCACCAAATTCACGCCCCAAAGAGTATATTATTGCCGTATAAAGTATTTTATTGCTTAAAAAATTTGCTTTACGTCTCTATCGTGCTATATTTATACCCTATGAATAATAATCCTGAATTTATCCATATCGGCAGGATCAGTTCCATGAATGACTGGCACAACCTGCATCCGGTACATCCCAATCATGAACTGGCGGTGATAATGAACGGCCGTCTCTATCTGGAAGATGACAATGGCAATTCATGGCTGCTGGAAAAAGGTTCTGCCGTGATCTATCCTGCAGGCTGCAGACATTATGAGCGCAGTGTATGCGACTTCCCGGCTGAGATATATTTTACTGTTTTTGAAATGTCCGGCCTGCCGTGGCAGCAAATAACTGTTCATGAAAGCGCCGGTTATGCCCTGCGACCACTGGCATCGGCACTTTTTGAAGACTTTGCGGCCCATTCAGAACAGAATATCCTGAATAAATTTGTAGAACTGATGCTTGATATATTTACCTCGCCGCCGGATTTCTCCAGCCGCCTGCCCAAACGGATAAGTTCCGCAGTAAACGAAATGCACCGCAACCCCGGCAATTCCTTCACACTGGAAAGTCTCGCCGCCAATGCCGGGATGAGCAAGTTCCATTTTCTGCGTACCTTCCGCAAATGCACCGGGATGACCCCTTTTGTCATGCTTGACCGTATACGCTGCAAAGAAGCTGCCGCACTGCTGGAATACACCGATCTCCCGGCAAAAATCATAGCCCGGAGGACTGGATTCACCGATACCAGCCACATGCGGAAACGCCTGAAAGAATATCGGGGAGGACACCCTGAGCAAAATAACTGACAGCAAATATTGATATCCCATGCCATGTAATTTTTTTGTACCGGGCAAAGCAACTCTCTTAAAAAAAATATCGTTTCACCTTGCAAATTTTCATTTGCCGTGCTAAATTAATGCACTTATGCACAGATTGCAGCAGAAAGGATATTTTTATGAAAAATTTATTTTTCCCAATACTACTGTCAGTATGTTTGACCGTATTTATATACGGATGCGACAAGAAAACTGTTCAACAGCCGAAATCCCTGCCGCTGGTTTATACCGCTGCTGCCGTTGAAAGGGATGTGGACAGGGGAACAACAGTTATAGGTACGGTGGTTTCGGAAGATACTGTCGATCTTTATGCACGTGTTCAGGGTTTTCTGGTAAAACAGGATTTCGCCGATGGCAGCAATGTGGCAGCAGGACAGCTTCTTTTTGAAATAGAACCTGATCTGTACGAAGCCAACACTGAGCACGCCCAAGCACAGCTGGCAAGTGCAGAAGCTACCCTGCACAGAGCGCAGCTTGACTTGACCCGTCAGCAGAAATTACAGGCAAATGACGCCAATTCGCAGCGGGAAGTGGAATTTGCCGAAGCCGCAGAAAAAACCGCTGCGGCGGCAGTAGCCCAAGCGCAGGCAGATTTGAAAACAGCCCGGCTTGATCTCTCCTATACCAAGATATCAGCACCTTTTGACGGACTCATCGGTTACAGCAAATATGCCCCCGGTTCCCTTGTCGGCCCTTCCAGCGGAGCTTTGGCAACGATCGTGAAACTCAATCCCATACAGGTGGATTTTGCCATTTCAGAAGCCGATTTGCTGACGCTCCGCCGTTTTGCCGCCCAAAAGGATCTTGATCTGGTCATTTCCATCTATCTGCAGGATGATACTCTCTACCCCGTGCAGGGCAAACTGATTGCCAAAGATAACAAAATCGATCAGGAAACCGGCACGATCATGCTTCGGGCCCAGTTTGACAACCCCGACGGTGAACTGCTTCCCGGCATGTATGTCCGTGTTTCTGTCCGTCCGGCAGGGAAATATCAGATGCTGATGATCCCCACTGTTGCCCTTAATACAGATATCGAAGGCGATTATGTCTTTGTCGTTGATGCTCAAAACAAAGTCATACGCAAAAACATCGTCCACGGTGCAGCAGACGGCGACTGGACCATTGTCCGTGAAGGTCTTGAACCCGGCGAACAGGTCATTACTTCCGGCGTCCAGAAAACCAGATCAGGCAGCGAAGTTGAAGCCAGACCAGATCCCGCCTTTGTTCAGACAACAGCAGCTCTTCCGGCGGAGGTCAGCAAGTGATCAGCCGTTTTTACATCGACCGTCCCCGCTTTGCGTTTGTCATCGCTCTGCTTACGCTCATTGCCGGGACAATAGCTATCGGAGTACTGCCTGTGGCGCAATACCCGAACATAACTCCCTCACAGGTTTCAGTCACCGCCTCTTATTACGGTGCTGATGCAGTTACCACTCAAAACGCCGTGATCGAACCGCTGGAATCCAATATCAACGGTGTCAAGCGCATGCTTTATATGTCAAGCATAGCCAGTGATACCGGCAACGCCAGCATAACGGTGACTTTCGGAATAGGTACAAACGGCGACCTCAATACAGTAAATGTGCAGAACAAAGTCAACCTCGGAACTGCCATGCTGCCGCAGGCCGTAAAACAGAATGCAGTCGTTGTCAAAGAAAAAGCCTCGAACATGCTTCTTGCAATCACCCTTTACAGTCCAGACGGCAGCAAAGACGGGGTTTATCTGGACAACTACACCAAACTTTACATCAAAGATGAAATCGCCCGTATTCCGGGGATCGCCGAAGTCACCATGCTGGGAGACCGCACCTATGGTATGCGTGTATGGCTTGATCCGGATAAAATGGCAGTGCGGGGCGTAACCGTTTCGGATGTGACCAAAGCCATCAACGCCCAGAATACTCCTGTTGCCTCCGGCAGTCTCGGCGGCGCCCCTTCTGAAGCAGAGCAGGCCGGACGTTACGCAGTCCAGACACAGGGATATCTCGGCAGTGAAGATGAGTTCAGAAACATTGTCATCAAAGCCTTCCCGGACGGCAGCCTGTTGCGTATCGGCGATGTGGGCAGAGTTGAACGCGGTGCAGCAAACTATGATTCCGTTTCCATGCTTGACGGCAAACCCTCGAGTCTGCTGGCTGTATACCAGCTCAACGATGCCAACGGTATAGAGATCGCAGAACACTGCCGGGCCAAAATGGATGAACTTGCCGAAGCCTTCCCGGAGGGCGTTGAATACGGCATACAATACGACACAACTGCCTTTGTGGAAGCCTCGATACACGAAGTGGTCGTAACTCTGATCGAAGCATTGGTGCTGGTTATACTTGTAACATGGATATTTCTGCAGAACTGGCGGGAAACCCTTGTGCCGGTAGTGGCAATACCGGTTTCCCTGATAGGAACCTTTGCCGTGATGCTGGCGGTAGGATACTCCATAAATATCGTCACTCTTTTCGGCCTGATCCTTGCCATAGGTGTAGTTGTTGACGATGCTATTGTGGTTGTGGAAAATGTCAACCGCCTGATGCATGATGAAAAACTGCCGCCGAGGGAAGCAACTCTGCGTTCCATGGAAGAGGTTACGGGACCGGTCATTGCAACGACAGCAGTACTGCTTGCCATGTTCGTTCCGGTGTGTTTCCTTTCCGGCATCACCGGCGAAATCTACAGACAATTCGGAGTCACCATCTCTGTGGCAGTAACTATTTCCAGCATCAACGCCCTGACCCTGAGTCCTGCCCTTGCAGCAACGATGTTCAAGGCGGAAGATGTAAATTCTCCCAAAAAGAAATTCTTCATTTTCAGGATTTTCGATTACTGCTTCGACAAAATTTCTTTTTGTTACGGCAGGATAGTTGCATTCACTCTCAAGCGGGTCTTCCTTATGCTCGTGATTTTTGCCGGTATAGTCCTGCTCTGCGGCTGGCTTTACCGCCAGATCCCCACCAGTTTTATCCCAAACGAAGATCAGGGAATATTTTTTGTTGACGTGCAGCTGCCGGATACAGCACCGCTGGTGCGGACAGAACGCACCGTGGCAGAAGCAACAGAAGTACTTATGAGTATCCCCGGAATCAGCAATGTGATCACCTGTGCCGGTTACAGTATTGTAAGTCAGGTAAACTCCTCAAATTCAGCAATGATAATCGTGGTACTCAAAGACTGGGAAGAACGGAAAACTCCGGAACTTTCACAAACAGCAATCATGGCAGAAGCCCAGAAAAGGGTATCCCGTATACCTGACGGCATACTCTCCTGTTTCCCGACTCCGGCAGTACCCGGCATCGGCACTTCAGGCGGATTCACCTTTGTTGTGGAAGATACCACAGGTACCAATCCGCAGCGGATGCAGGCGGTACTCAATGAACTTATCGCCAAAGCCAACGATCCGGAGATCTGTCCGGAACTCTCCCGTGTCTACACAACATTCCGCAGTTCTGTTCCCCAAATATATCTGAATATTGACCGCGAGAAAGTAATGAAACTCGGCATATCTGTAGATGAATTGAACAATGCCCTTGAAGGACTTCTCGGTTATGTCTACGTCAATGATTATCCCCAGTTCGGCAAACTCTACAAGGTAGAGGTACAGGCAGATCAGCAATTCCGTGTCAACGAAGACTCGCTGAAAACCATATATGTACGCAGTGATAAAGGCAAAATGATCCCGATTTCCACATTCACCAAAGTGGAAACCCGTTTTGCGCCCCAGTACCTCAGCCGCTACAACCGTTACTCCTCTGCCAACATCAACGGCGAACCGGCGCCCGGCTACTCCTCCGGTGAAGCCATGGCAGCTATGGAACGTATCGGCAACGAAATGCCGGACGGTATGCGTTACGAGTGGACAGATATGAGTTATCAGGAAAAACTTGCGGCCGGTCAACTTGGGATCATCCTCTTCCTCGCCCTGCTCTTTATCTATCTCTTCCTTGTGGCGCAATACGAAAGTTGGATGATCCCGGTTTCGGTCATGGCCTCAGTTCCGATAGCATTTGCCGGCGCCCTTGCCTTCCTGTACGCTGCAAATGTTGAAAATAATCTCTACACACAAGTCGGTTTTGTACTGCTTTTCGGTATGGCATGCAAAACTGCCATCCTGATAGTTGAGTACGCCAAACTGAAGCGGGAAGAGGGCAAAAGCATCTATGATGCAGCAATGGAAGCCGCCAGACTTCGTTTCCGTGCTGTTCTCATGACAGCGATCAGTTTCGTACTTGGTACAATGCCGCTGGTTACAGCCGTCGGAGCGGGAGCAGTCTCCCGCCGCAGTCTCGGTACCGCAGTATTCGGCGGCATGACAGTTGCTGCGGTTCTCGGTACAATACTCATACCGGTATTCTACCTTATGGTCCAGCATATTATTGAATGGAAGTGGAAAAAGGATAATTGATGAGAAAATCACAGAAAATATTTTTTGTCAATTTAGGTTGTCCCAAAAACCTTGTTGAAACAGAACTTATGGCAGGGAACCTGCTGACTTCCGGCTATACGCTTGTTGCTGATGAAAATGACGCAAATATCGTGATCATCAACACCTGTTGTTTTTTGCCGGAGGCCCGGACAGAAACTTTTAACTGCCTCAACGGTTATGCCATCTGGAAAAAAGCGCATCGCAACCGGAAGATCGTCGTAGCCGGCTGTCTTACAGAATGGATGTCATTGCCGGAGCTGCGGGCAAAATTCCCGCATGTAGATGTATGGGCCGGAGGGAATGCGGGTCGGCATCTGGCAGAAATAATAGCCGGGCAAATTCCGGAAGGGGCGACCGGATGTGCCTCCTCCTTCCTTTATGATCATACGGTCCCCCGCCTGCAGATGACTCTGCCGCATGTTGCGTATCTTAAAATAGCTGACGGATGCGACAACCGTTGTTCATATTGTGCCATCCCCGGCATCAGAGGCGGCCTTGTCAGCCGGACTTCGGATTCCGTTCTGCAGGAAGCAGCAATGCTTGTCAACAATGGAGTCCGTGAACTTGTGCTTATCGCACAGGATATTACAGCTTTCGGTATGGACAGGACAGGCAAAACCGGAGAATTGTCCGGTTTGCTGCGGCAGCTTGACAGACTGGATACAACAAATGATTTCAAAATCAGACTGCTCTACACCCATCCGGCACATTACAATGATGAACTTATAGAAACTATTGCAGCAGGCAGGCGCATACTCCATTATCTTGATATCCCGCTGCAGCATATAGATGATACCATACTCGCCAGAATGGGCAGAAAAATCACCGCCGCAGGAGTTGATGAACTGCTGAATAAATTGCGGAAAGCAATGCCTGATCTGACTCTGCGGACGACCTTCATCACCGGCTTCCCCGGCGAAGGCGAAAAAGAATATGAAAATCTTAAAAACTTTATCAAGAAGCAGCGTTTTGACCGTATGGGAGTTTTTGCTTACTCTCCGGAAGTACGTACCCCTGCAGCAGGATTCCCGGATCAGGTGCCGGAAAGCATTGCCCTCGCCCGTACCGATGAACTCAACCTGCTGCAGAAAGATATAATGACTGCTGCTATGGATAAGGCAAAAAATTCTGTATTCGATGCAATAATAGACTCCTGCCGCGGCTCTTTTGCCATAGGCCGCGGTCCGGCAGATGCACCGGATATCGATACAATAATACACATAACCTGCCATGGGAAAAAACCGAGACCCGGAGATTTTGTCCGGGTGCGGGTAACTGGCAGAAAAGGACTTGAATTTACTGCAGCAACAGAGGAGAAATGACAAATGACAAAAGCAAACATTCCCAATATCCTGACAATTTCACGTATATTTCTTATTCTTATAAGTATGCTTCTCGCCACGAATGATGTTCAGGAAGCCGGTCCGGCTCTCTCTGATCTGCATTCCGGATTACGTTATACGGCATTTGCGTTGGCTATCATAGCCGGAATAACTGATCTTTTTGATGGTTATCTGGCACGCAAATGGAATCAGGTTTCCGATATCGGTGCATTACTTGACCCCATTGCCGACAAGATATTTCTCATCTGTACCAGCCTTATTCTGGTGCAGTTCGATCTCATGCCCTGCTGGATACTTGCACTGATCATGTCCCGTGAATTCACCGTGACAGGCATCCGCATGGCAGCCTTACGCAAAGGCGTACTTATCAGCGCCGACCGCTGGGGCAAACTGAAAACCATTCTCCAGATGTCCCTTATGGCACTTGGCGGGCTGATCTGGGTAAAAAACTGGGAAATACGGGAAATGTTTGTGCCCGGTACAAATGTATCCATGTATATAATCTGGTGGGTATTGCTGCTACTTACACTCGCTATCACAATGTTTTCCGGGTGGGGATATTTCAGGCAGTTTACCAGAATAATGCAGGAAAACCAACGGTAAAAATAATAATATCAGAGAATAACAATGGACGGAATTTTAATATTTGCTACGGTTTTTATATTTTTAGTGCTGATTATCTGGTGGCGGCGCAGCACGTTCCGCTACCGTGATCTCCTTGAAGCATCAGAAAACAGATGCCGGGGACTTTCCGTATTTCTGGACAGTTTTTCTGAAATGCTCAACAGTCATCATGATGCACAGGGGGCGGTCAATCTGATGGTGCGTTTTGTTTCCGACCGTCTCGGCGCAGAATCTGTATGCTTTTATGAATTCACCGACGGAGTTTTTGTCCCCATCGGAGTCTCCGGTAAATATCTGCTGCTCCGGAATGATTCAGATGTTCCGTATGCAAGCACAGCGTCTCTCCTCGAAGCTCTGGATCAGGAGCGTTTTCCTCTGAACGACGGTGCTTTGGGCGATCTGGCAGCTGCAGGGGATATAACTTTGGTTACAGAAGCGGAAATCAGTCAGGTTTTCAAAGTATTTCCCCGGCAGGCAAATCTCGGCAGCGTCATTGTGTTGCCGCTTTTGCACGAAGGCAAAATCATCGGACTTATGGTTGCGGATTCCCCGCAATTACTGCTTAAACGTTTCGATGCCGATCAGGTTGTCGTGCTGCAGCAGATGACTCCCCAGCTGGTGCTGACAATGCTTTTCTACAAAAGTTACAATGCATTGCGCAGCAAACTGCGGCTGGATCAGGAACTTGAAGTTGCCCGCCGTATCCAGTCGGAACTTCTTCCGGTCTCCCATCCCGGCTGGGGGGAATTCAAGGTAACAGCCTTCACCCGCTCCGCCAAAGAGGTAAACGGCGACTTTTACGATTTTGTGGAAATCGATGACAACCGTCTGCTTATAGTTATCGGTGATGCCTGCGGTAAAGGAGTTCCGGCATGTATGCTTACTGCAATGACCCGAAGTTTTATAAGTTCAGCATCGTGGCGCTTTGACAATCTCGCAAACTTTTTGCGGGAGGTGAACAACAACCTTTTTGCCGATACCGAAGCAGACAGATTTGTGTCCCTCGGCTGCTGTCTGTTGGATAAACGCAACGGCATCCTTGAATTCGGCAGGGCAGGACACACCGACCTTATTACCTTTGTAAACAACCATATCCGCAGATTCAACCCCGACGGTTCCGCACTTGGGCTCATGCCCGGCGAATTGGCAGAGTACGATACGATATGCCTTAAATGTTCACCGCATTCAAGTTATCTGCTCTATTCCGACGGCATCAACGAAGCACTCAACAAAGCGGGCGAAGAATTCGGCATCATACGCCTTATCAAGGAGTTTGATGCTTCCCGTAAAGCCGGACATTCACCGCAGGAAACTCTGGAACATATTCTGCATCAGGTTGAATCTTTCGCTCCGGAACAAATCGATGACCAGACGCTTATTCTTGTAACCTTTGAGGGCGGCAATGAAGTCATCTCCTGAACAACTTCCCGATAAATATGTCTGCATAACCGGAATTTCCAGCGGACTGGGACTTGAATTTGCCCGCCTCTGGCGGCAGGCAGGATGGAAAATTTGCGGCATTTCCCGCAAAGCCCCTCCGGCGGGAATTGCAGATATTTTTGTATCCGCCGATCTCTCCGTCCCGGGCAGCGGCGGCAAAGCAGCCCGGGAAATACTGCAGCAGGCAGGCCGTATCGATCTCCTGATAAACAATGCTGGATTCGGCGGTTATGCAGCGTGGAGCGAAATGCCGGACGCTGATTGGCGACGGATGATGGAAGTCGATCTTTTTGCGCCGGTAGAGATAACACGGGAACTTCTGCCGGTTCTTGCCGCCAACAAAGGGTGTATTGTCAATATTTCCAGCGCAGCCGGGCTTGCTCCGGTACCGGGCATGGGTGCTTATTCCACGGCTAAATTTGCCTTGAGAGCTTTTTCTGAAACTCTTTGCTGGGAACTCACCCGCTCAGGAATAAGTGTCGTAACGGTACATCCCGGCAGAATACCGACGGGATTTTCCTCCCGTGCGGTTCAAATCCGCCAGTGTCCTGACACTCCCCGCGGCGGTGCATCCGCAGCAGTACTTGCGAAGAGATTATTCAAAGCCGTCCGGAAAGCTAAACCCGGCAGACACAAGCGGCTCATTTACCCGTACTGGTACAGATTTTTTGTCTGGTTCACAATGCTGTGTCCGGATTTTTACGGCAGATCAGCGGCAAAATTGTGGAAATTATGATATTGAATATGCGGCAAATAATTCTTCCCCTGATTCTTTTTACAGCGAGCATGCCGCTTTATGGTGAAGTTTATCTTTCTCTGCCCCGCAACAGCAGTTCCGCAATCGCTGCCGCCACCGGCAGCAGGGGACAATATACCCCGGCAGATTGGCAAAGCACTCTCGGATTGGAAAAGTTGTGGGAAGAAGAGTTTTTCTGCAACTCCAGGCGGCATATTCTTTACGGCGGTATCAGCCGGGACGGAGCGGAAGATTTTCTCAATGCTATTCTGCAATGGCAACCGCAACCGGCAATAACAGTCGCTTCTGATGGCTTACTCTTCAAATGGCAGGATAATTCTTTGTCCGGAAACAGGTTATTCTGGAGACCACCAACCGGCAACTTTCCGGGTATATGGTTTCATCTGACAATACCGGAGCGAAATACCGGACATATACTCTGGCCAACAGCCATTCCCCATCCCGGCGGCATCGTCCCGCGGATGATTCTTGAATACCCGGCAAGAGGCGGAATATTTGTGGAATACACCTCCCCTGCACTGGATCCTGCAGAACAATTCCGTCAATGGGCAACAGCACTGTATGCCGACGGTTGGGAATCGCTTTCTCAGGAAGGCAACCTGCCATGGGCTTCCGGCGAAATGCTTATACACCATGCCAGAGGCTTGATAGCTCTCCTGCAAACAGGTACCGCAGGA
>JAZSGI010000222.1:0-29969 GCA_045532655.1 Victivallaceae bacterium | reverse complement strand
GCGTTGGTGTGGCTTAGGACGCCCGATGAAAGATCGGGAAAAGATTTTTCGTGCGTTTCTGTTAAAATCAGTTTACGATTTTCCGACCACGAAGTTGCTGATTGAAAATTTGAAAACCAATCCGGTTTTACGCAGACTTTGAAGAAGTTCACCGTTGCATCATCAAAGAAAACTATGAGGAAAAATTGGTTGGACATACCAGTATAGATTCTACAGCAATAAGCAGTCGTGAAAAATCTATTCAAAAAAAACTGTTCCGGTTAATGTAAAGAAAAAACGCGGTCGCAAAAGCAAGGCAGAAAAAGAAGCACTTGCCGCTCTGGAACAGGGAGAAATTGAAACAAAACGCCTGAAACTTCAAGGATTCCGTTCTCTTGAAGATAATCTTTCCGACTTACCGCAAGATCGTGATCGGGGCGGAAAGCGTGACAGTAAGGGTAAAACTTCTTATTGGAGATGGTATAAACTGCATCTTGCAACAGGGGATGGAGATGTGCCGTTGGCAGCGGTTCTGACTTCTGCCTCACTGCATGATAGTCAGGTTGCAATTCCGTACCATTTTGCCTTTTAAGGCAAAAATGGTACCCGGAGCGGGGCTCGAACCCGCACGACCTTGCGGTCAACAGATTTTAAGTCTGTTGTGTCTGCCATTCCACCATCCGGGCATACATAAAGAATATACTCCCTTTTAGAAAAAATGCAACCGGAAAGTAAACTTTTATGGGATTTATTATTGTTAAGATACGTTATTTATGGAAAATTTTCACAGATGTTTCATAATTTTCAAAAAATTGAGCTATGCCGTTTCCGCCGTACAGCTGAAGCCCGGCAGAAGATACAGTTGCAAAATATCATACTGATATGGCTGCAATCGGCCGCACTATGATCGCAAATACGGATAAAACTGTTGTAATTGCAGATCACAGTAAAATAGGTCAGAGAGCAATGAACAAAGTTTCTTCATCAAGTTCGATCGAAACTTTTTTTGCCGTGAAAAAATAAAAAAAACCAAACTTTATTTGCATTTTATTAAATGTGTATTATAGTAATAGTACACTATTGTAGTGAATGAGAGGTTATTCTTTATGTCATACAAAAAAATAGTTCTTGATTTCCGCCGCTCTGTGCCGATATACAAGCAGCTGATCGAAGAATTGACAAATCAGATAATGAATCGCGATCTTGCAGTTGGCGAGCAGATGCCATCTATCCGTACTTTAACAGAGGAGTTGAACATAAATCCCAATACGATCGCCAAGGCATACAGAGAAATGGTGTTGAGCGGTCTGTTGGAAACCCGGAGGGGAATGGGGTATTATGTCACTGATGCCGCAGGCTGCAAAACGGAGCTTTCTGAAGAGGAACAGCAGGAAACTCTGGAATCATTGTTCCATTCGTTCATATGTGCTGCCGACGCACAGGGAATAAGCCGGAAAGCAACTGCAGAGTTCCTGCAGGAGAAAATCACAGAGATAAGTCAATAACCTGATTGGGAGAAATTTTATTATGTCACGTTGGGGTGTTATAAAAAGTCTTTTCCGGGAGAGCCTCGGGAAAAGTGTGCGGCACAGAAAAGTGTGGGGGATGCTGATCATAAATCAAATGCTTTTTCTGATCGTGGTCGCACTGTTCTGGAGTACAGTGTGTTTGGTGGAGGTTGATTGTACCGCAATGCGGGAGATGAAACACTTTTATCAAACAGGAGAATTTTCACTGCAGTTGCGGATATTACATGCCACATGGACTTTCTGCTCCATACTTTTCTGGCTGCTTGCCGGAGTTATGTTATACAGCGAAATAATCAGAGTATGGAACGGGCAGACTGCACAATGGAAAAGAGGATGGAAATATGCGGCAGGAAATACCATTTCCGTATTTTTGTGGGCCATGCTGACTTTTGCTGTTACAACAGTTATCGGCTGGTGCGGTGAAAATGCAGGTGTCGCCGGGAGGATGGTATCCGGCACGGCGCAGATAGTATGGTCGGTGTTGATGATAATGATAATCCCGGTATTGGCAAGGGAGACCGGCAACAGGAATCCTTTTGACAATCTGCTGCAGGCTGTTCGTTTGCTGCGTCTTGTCTGGGTGGAAGTGTTCGCCGGAGCGGCAGGTATAGTGATACTCATGTATCTGGTTTTTTCTCTGGAACTGGGTATCGCTGCTCCATGGATCGAATTTGCCCGCAAACATGCCGATTTGCCCTGTTGGACAAAAGTTGCCGGATTTGGAGCCGGAGGTGTGCTGTTCTGGCTGGGATGTACTTATGTTTATATTGTATACGCATATTATCTTTGTGGAACATATCTGCTTGCCAGTGAAGGTGTGCCGCCTTCAACAGATGATTGTGACAAACTTTTGTAATAATATTTGCTTCAAGGAGGTCGTAAAAACTTTATAAATATCATTTCCCCCGCAATTTGTCTGTAAGTTCCGGGTTGCCCGGAAGTAAAAAGGAGAATTAAAATGAAAAAAATCACTAAATTTTTTGCAGTATTCTGCAGTTTTACTGCAGCAGTATCTGTCTCTGCTGCAGATATTGCCGGATTTCTGCCTGCAGAAACCCAGGCTGCAGTCTATTTCAGTATGCCGGCAGTTGCTGCCAGCAGTGTTCTGCCTGCCAACGGGATAGTGGTGGAAGAGTGTCTCGCCGAAGCCGGTAAGAAGAATCCTGAAATCACTCCTGCACTGCTTACTGCCCGTATCGTTGCCGGCGGCATGTGGAACGATGTGAACGATCCCGCCAGCGGCAAAGGAGTCATTGTACTCAGCGGTTCTGAAGAACTTATCAATGGATGCTGTGCCAAGGCTGATGCAGATGAAAATTGTACTGCTGTGACTTTTGCCGGATATGAGGGCTACAATGTGAACAATCTCGAACTTGCTGCAAAAAATATTTCAGCCGTTGGCATCAAAATCAATGCAAATACTGTATTGCTGGCAATCAATATGGATGAAGCTGCAGTTGCCGCATGTGCCGCCGGAAACAACAGCAATATACTTGCTGACAGTGATACCGACGGATGCTTCTTTGCTGCTGTTGCAGAAAACACAGTCAATCCCGCCCATCCTTTCGGCTTGGGGAGTATGAAAGTTTTTGAAGAAAACGGCTATATCGCTTTGCAGATGTATGCCGATCTGCAGGATGCCGCTGAAGCAGATAAAATTGAAGCCGCTGCAGCGCAGTTTATCGCCGGGATCCCGGCTTTGGCTGCTGCTTACGGTATTGCCGGTCTTGATGATGTCTGGGCGGCGATCACCTGTGTGCGCCAGGGCAACAAGGTGGAAGTAACGATCCCCCGTCTTGACGCAATCGCAAAGGCTGTCATACCTGTTATCAAGGCATGCAAGGAACAGCAAATCTGCTGGGAAAAAGAGGAATGTGATTCCGGAAGCAGTGATTTGTACTGATATAATTTAACAAAATATTGTACCGATACCGGATTACGGGGGGCCGTAGTTCCTGCGCGCGGGGGGGGCCGGTATCGGTACTTTTTTGTGCTTAAAACACGCTGCCGTCAAAAGGTTATTTCTGTTTTACCTTTTCCCGGCTTTTCTGGAAGATCGCATACAATGGCGGTATAAATGCGATCCCAACGAGAGTTGCAATAAGCATTCCCCAGAAGGTTGTTATACCTACAACACGGCGGCTTTCGGCACCGGCACCTGTGGCAAAAAGCATCGGCAGAACTCCTATCACAAAGCTCCATGCGGTCATAAGCACTGCACGGTAACGGTAATTTGCACCATTCAAGGCTGACAGAGCGATAGATTTACCTGTCATCCGTTCCTGCATGGAAAATTCCACCATAAGGATGGTACTTTTGGCACAAAGCCCGATAAGCATGATGAGTCCCAGCTGGGCATAAATATCCAGCAGCATATCTGAAATATACAGCGCCGCAAGCCCGCCGAGCGAAGCAAATGCCACAGAAATGAGTACGGGTAGGGGGACTGTCCAGCTTTCATACTGTGCCACAAGGAACAGATAAGCAAAGAGCAGGGCGAGCGTCATAAGCAGTAACAGTTTGCCGTCGTTGTTTTTTTCCTGATAACTCATATCTGTCCAGCTTACCTGACAAGTGGCAGGCATATCGCTTGCCATAACGGATTCGATTTTTTCCATGATTTTGGCGGTGGATGCTCCCGGAACTGGCATTACAGTGACAGCGGCAGAGACATTCTGGTCAAAACGTTCCACCTTGCGGGGGCCGAGAGTACTGCGTATCGTTGCGAACGCAGTGAGCGGAACCATTTCCCCGGTATTGTTGTGGACGGCAAGTTCTTCGATATTATTGATATTTGCCCTGTCATCCCCATCCAGCTGCAACTGTACCTTGAAGGTATATCCATACATATTGAAGTCGTTTATGTACAGCCGGGACAGGGTGCTGGAAAGAGCTGTGAATACACTGCTTGTTTCCACGCCGAGGGCCTCGGCCTTCTGCCGGTCGATATCCAGAAACAACTGTGGTGTACGGGCGTTATAACCGGTAAAAGCAAAGGCAACTTCCGGGAAGGGTTCTTTGTTGTTGAGCATACCCAGCAATTTCCCTGTGAGGGCTTCAAATTCCAGAGGTGTTTCATCCCCTGTGGTGCGCAGGGAAAATGTAACGCCCCCTGTTACCCCCAGACCCATTATGGCAGGAGGCTGGAATACACGTATGATACCTTGCGGCAATTCTGCTCCGGCAGCCATGAGTTTCTGCTGCAAAACACCGATCTGTAATTCAGGAGTTGTACGTTTTGACCAGTCATCCAGATCGATAATACAGAAGCCGAGGTTTTCGCTTGCGCCGCTCATGATGGAAAATCCGGTCACGGCAAGTACACTTTCCACACCTTCCACATTTTCTGCGATTTTGCTGAACTGCAGCATTGCCTCTTCGGTTCTGGCAAGGGAGGCCCCGGGAGGCAGTTCCAGTTCGCACATAAGGACGCCCTTGTCTTCGTCAGGCAGAAAACCGCCTTTAAGATTTTTGGCAATAAAATAATTTGCCGCAAGAACGCCTGCAGTAAGGAGTATTGTCAGATAAAACCTGCGGAGCATGAATCTTCCGAAAGATATGTACCCGCCTTTAGTGAAGTTGAGGCACGAATCAAACCAGCGGAAAAGTATGAATTTCTTTTTTCTGTCTCCATCCGATTTTTTCAGAACCAATGCACAGAGGGCAGGGCTGAGGGTGAGTGCGTTGAATGCCGATATGATCAGGCTTATACACATGGTGACGGCAAACTGCATGTAAATAGTGCCGACGATACCGCCGTAAAAGGCTATGGGCGCATAAATAGCAGCGGAAACAAGAGTTGCTGCGATCACAGGAGCGGTGATCTGTTTCATGCTTTTTACCGCAGCTTCAAGGGGCGGCAGTCTTTCGTCTTCTATAATGCGTATCGTATTTTCCACAACAACAATGGCATTGTCCACCAGTGAACCGATAACGAGGATCAGTCCGAACATAGTCAGTACGTTGATGGAGTATCCCAGACACATCATACAGAAAAATGTACCAAGCAGTGATACCGGGATCGCAATTGCCGGAACAATGGTGGCCCGCCAGCTTTGGAGAAAGATATAAGTAATGGCGACAACAAGCAGCAGGCTCAGCACCAGTGTTACTGCAATTTCTTTGATATTGGTAACAATGTAATTTGTCGGATCATACGCCATTGTCATTTCGACACCGGCAGGGAACCGTTTCGCCATTCCGGCAAGGGTTTCGTTTGCTGAGTTTATCAGTTCCACCGCATTTGCGCCGTCCTGCCGGTAAAGGGCAACGGCAATACACTCTTCGCCATTGAAGAACCCGTTGTCTGTATAACGTTCTGCGGCAATTTCAATACGGGCGATATCTCCGAGGCGTATTTGCTGGTGATCAGGGGTTGTGAGCAGAATTATATCGGCAAAATCTTCCACGGTACGGAGTCTGCCGGTGGCATCGAGTTTGAATTGAACGAATTCGTTGGCGCCTTCACCGCCGAGAGTACCTGCGGCGACAGGGGTATTCTGGGAGGATATTTTGCCGATGATAAGTTCCGGTGTCAGATTGAGAGCTGACATTTTCAGCGTATCCAGCCATATACGCATACTGTAGTTCCGTTCGCCGAGGAGTTCCACGAAGCCCATTCCCGGCAGACGTGCGAGGGGATCTTTGATGTTCATACGCACATAATTTGCCATTTCCAGCATGGACATTGTCGAACCGTCTGTGCGGAAAACGTAAACACCCACCATATCCGTGGATTGTTTTTTTGTTGTTATTCCTATCTGCCGCACCATATCCGGCAGGGAGGACTCTGCCAACTGCACGGCATTCTGCACGTTGACCTGGGCGATATCCGAATCTGTACCGGGTTCAAAGGTGAGGGTGAGGGTATAATTACCATTGTTATCACTTTCGCTTTTATAGTACATCATATCCTCAATACCGTTCACCTTTTCCTCGATCACAGCGGCGACGGTTTCGGAGATCACTGCAGATGTTGCGCCAGGGTACATGGCAGTGACTTTGACTGTAGGCGGTGCTATTTCCGGATACTCAGCAATCGGCAGGCGGAAAAGGCAGATCAAACCTGCTATAGAGGTAACGATAGCAAGTACAAAGGCAAATTTGGGGCGTCTTGTAAAGAATTCTGCAATCATCATCAATATCCTTTTTTATTCTGCCGTTCCGGAAACAGGTTCCACCGGAGTTCCGGGGATGATCTTGTTTGTTCCTCCGGTAATAACTGTTTCGCTGCCGTCCAGCCCGGAAGTTATGACAAGCATGCCGTTGACAGTATCGCCGGCAGTGACCGGACGGACTTCGGGGATATTGTCAGGGCCGAGGATATATACAAAATATCCTTTTTCAGAACTTTGCAGTGCCGAGGGGGAAATGGCAGGGAACCCTTTTGCGGAAGCTGCAGCAACATGGACATTGACAAATGATCCGGGGAGCAGTTCATGATCGGTATTGGCAAAAGTAGCCCACAAAGTGACAGTGTTGGTAGTTTTGTTGATTTTGTTGTTGACCAGAGTGACTGCTGCAGTTTCGGGATATACCGAACCGTCTGCAAGGGTCAGGGTAACTTTGGCTGTATCTTTTATGCCTTTCAACCCGCCGAAGTCACGTCTGAAGATGTTTTCGCTGATATTGAACCGTACATAGACCGGAGCGGCTGATTCAATGTCAGTAAGCGGGCCGGAGGCTGCAGAAACAAGGTTTCCTGCTGAAAAAGCACTTTTCCCGATGCGGCCGGTTATGGGTGCGTGGATACGGGTATAGGAGAGGTTGTTTTCGGCATCTGTAAGGCTTGCTTCGATCTGTTTGATACGTGCCTGTGCCGATTGGATCTCCAAAAGGGCCCGGTCGTGATTTGAGACTGAAACGGCGTTGGTGGCGAGGAGTTTTTCGCTGCGGTCAAATTCGACTTCAGCATAACGCAGGGCGGCATCAAGTACCTCTTTTTCGGCCTTCAACTGATCGACAACAGCCTGATAAGTAGTATCTTCGATTTCGTAAAGCAGATCGCCTGCCTGAACGATTTCCCCTTCTGTAAAGTGTATTTTCTCGATATTGCCGGTGATTCGGGCTATAATCTGTACATGTTCAATGGCTTCAACTTCTCCTGCATAACGGCGGGGGGCGTTTTCATAAACGGTCACCGGGGTGGCTGCCATGACTTTCGGCGGTTTTGTGCCGGGAGCATCTGCGGCGCAAAGCTGAATTGCCGCAAGGGTGCAAAGTGATAAAACGGGTACGGAAAAAGAGTGCTTCATGGGTGTCTCCTGTTTTGATACTGCATCCGGACTTGAACCCGCCTTGCTGCGGCACAGAAAAAGATTGAAGAATCCTTCCGGTTACAGCTCACGCAAAGCAGTTACAGGCATGATGACAGTATCATGTTGATGTTTTGTGAAAGAGTCAAAAAAGATAAATGCGGCGCGAGCCTGAGTTGAGGGATACCGCCTTGTCAATTCCTGGCGGACATGGAGAAAGTTGCCGATGCAAACATGGCATTAATATACAGCAAAAGCGGAATTTTTCAAAGTGTTTTGAGGTGAAAAAAACAAATTTCCCGGTGACTTTATCTTGTTATGATAATATTCCATTGTATAAAAAATAATACCGTAAATGGAATATTAGCCACTTTTGAAAAACAGTGATTTTGCCGTGGCGGATCGCTTGGCAAAATGGTTTTAATGGTGTATATTAACAAACTGAATTATAAAAGGTGTCGGTTATGAATACAACTGATTTTGCAGGAGTGCGCTTTGTTGAGCTGACTACCCCTGAATCACTGACGGCTGTGCGGAAAATAGCAGATGAAATATGGCCGGAAACTTTCTCTGCCATCCTCTCGCAGGAACAGATAGTTTATATGATGAAAATGATGTATGCACCGGAGGTAATGGCAGATGAACTTGCCGGGGGATATCATTTTATACTTTTGCAGATAAACAATGAAGATGCCGGATATATTTCGTGGTCACCATACGGCGGAGCCGGTACGGTAAAGCTTCATAAACTCTATCTGCGGAGCAAGTTCCACGGTGCCGGGATCGGGACATTGATGTTGAAACATGTTATTGCTCTCTGCCGCAGTCAGTGCTGTTCCCGGCTGCTGCTCAATGTCAATAAAAATAACGAAAAGGCTATAAAGGCTTATAAACGCAATGGCTTTGCTGTGTTGGAAGCCGTCTGCAATGATATCGGGAACGGGTTTGTAATGGATGATTATGTAATGTATATTGACCTGGCAGAATGAATGGGGTAATATACAATGGAGCGTTGCCAAATGTTTGAAGGTTTGGCAACGACCCTGCAAGTAAGCGAAAATCATTTAATATTTTTCAACATTATCCTGAATATTGCCGATTTTGAACTTTTGCCGAGAGTCAGTGTCCCGTCTGCAAAATTATATGGATGTTCAGCAAGACCGTGATCTGCTTCAGCGGCCTCGACCAGCAGTTCTGTATCCGGCGAAATCCCTTTTATTTGCAGGGAGATTGAGTTGCTTTCCATACGGAACGCCGAAATGAGTATCATACCGTTTGTACCTGACTCATCAGTTCCGGCAAGGATTGTGCAGCCGCTGCTGCAGTTTTGTGTCCACACCCTCTGCAAATGGTCAGCAAATGGGGCAAATGCCAGAAAAGAATCATAAACCCGCATAGGATTGTAAAATCTGTCAAAAAGACCCCAGCTGCCAGTTGAATTATAAAAATTTGACATTGCAAGCGGAGTATCCTGCCACAGCGTGAGTGCTGCCACATTGAATGCCGCAGAATCAATTCCATGCATCCCTTCCGGCGAAGTAAGCAGCCGTTCACGGGCTTTTGAGTCAAGACGCAGGGTATTGAAATCCTCCGGCATGTAATGCCATTCATTGAGATGTAATTCCGCCTCCGGATAACCGCAGTCAGCCGCAAGCAGATAAGCCAATTTCGCCTGATCTGCCAAATCCTCCGGACGTTTTGTGTACCGGTGCCAGCTTATAAAGTCCACCGGGGCATCTGCCGCTTTGCATTTTGTCAGGAAATTTTTCATGATCGTGGCATTTATCGTTGTTGTTGCCGGGCCGCCGATTTTTATATCCGGGAATTCTGCTTTGAGCCGCCTGGCAACAGTAATGTACATCATGGCATAATCATCAAGTGTTTTGTCCCACATTGCCGGGCCGAGATCCGGTTCGTTCCAGATTTCCCAGTATTGTATACCGTACTCAAAACCATTTGCCCAACCTGCGTTGTAATGCCGTACGATACCGGCACAGATTTCGGCAAAGTGATTGTAATCTGCGGGGGCCTTGACAAAATATTTTTTTACAGAGTGTTCAATACTCGGACCGAGACGGTAGATTATCTGCGTATTATGGGGCAATGTGTTGGCGACATAATCATCGGTCTGCTCAAAATAATAGTTTCCCGGATCGGCGGCATCGGCATCGGGACGGTTAAAAATCATTGACGTATCCACAATCTTCATACCGGGATTCTGCAGCGGTATATCGTGATAACGTACTGTGGAAAAACGCAATGCTCCGAATGCATCATTAAGATCCCAGAACGTCCTGTCGGTCAAAGGCGGCGCGCCGTTTGTGCCGTTAAGTCTTTTTATCCTGCCGTATTTTTTGGAAAAATCAGCAAGATTTTCCTTGTAATGGCTCTTATAATGGTGGTAAATGTATGCCCGGAAAGAATCAAAGAGTTTGCGGGCCTCTTCAATATCCGCCGGAATTTTACTTTGTGCCAGCAAATCCTCCGCACCCTGTTTTGCAATTACAGGCAGTACTGCAAATTTAGCCGCAACAGATGATTCACGGGGGAGGTTCAAGAGATAATTGTAAAAATCTCTGTTCAACAGATTTTCTGTTTCCCGGCACGCCTCTGCCGTGAATCCGGATGGGCGGAAATCCAGTTTTGTACCCGGTCTGCCGTTTGAGGCTGCGCCCCATTCAGTGGCGTGAAGGATAAATTCCCGTGGTGCATTGCGTAATACCTTTACCCGGAAAGAGCTTTCCATATCCAGTTCCAGTGCCGCCAATGGAAGTTTGAGTGTCGCACTCCAGAAATCCCTGCCGGAATCCCCGTGAATTTCCGGTTCTGCCGCCAGTTTGCTGTTCATACTTGCATTTCTGAAATACGAATAGCACCCTTTGGCATTGAAAAGTATCTGGTGCAGTATACCGTCATCTTTTTCCAGATAGAGTTCTGCAGCATCATCAAGATGCCACATGGTGTACCTGTCAAGGATCTCAGTTTCCTGCATATTCTGCTCATAAGCAGTTACTTTGAGGTAGAGATTTTTATTATCGTGGGCAAATTGACACTTTGATTGATAAATCAGCATGTGATCTCCTGATCCTTCACGGGTAAATCCTTCTGCAGAAGGAATATTTATCCATGTTCCTGTATCTTTCCAACCGGTTCCGTTCAGCAATGGTACGGGATAGGATGACGGATATAAAATCATTTGCAAACTCCTTTAATGTTTTGCCGGTTCAGCAATATCACATACATTATGCTTACTATATCACCGGGATGCAATTTTACAAGCGGGAATTTAAGGAATAAAATCTTCCGGTAATTTTATTTTGTGGAAATGATTATTCTGCCGAAATCTGCAAGCAGTTTTTCGCTTCCTGTAAAGTACGTTATTCTGATTTTGCCGAAAACTGAATCGTGACCGGAAGCTGCCGCACTGTATTTCCGTGAATTTGACAGTTGCCACTCCGGCAGCGAGCATCTGTTGTTGCGCCACAAGCGGGGCAGGGGGAACGTGCCGTACAGAGTGCTGATGGAAATATATTCACGGTAAACGGTTATTTTGAGGCAGCTTTCATCAAGCAGGGTCTGGTAAACAGAATTGGCGATTTTGCCACGTTGCAGTTTTTTAAACATATTCAACAGTACTTCCCGTTGCTGTTCCTTCGGGGAGACAGGGGAGGCTGCGTTTTGTAATTTCATAATGTATTCAGAAATTTTTTTCTTTTTCTTTGTATAAACATTCAACATTTCTTTTAACTGTTCATCATTCAATATGCCGTCCAGATAAAGATTGCATAGTTTTTCCTCCATGGTTTTCAACGTGTTCAGACGTGTATTGTAAAAATCCAGCTGTTTCAGTTCCTGTTGTCTGGTATAGTTGGTTTTTTCTCTTTCCAGCAATGCGGTGACAAAGAGCGGCGGCAAAACATCCTGCAGAGCCGGTTTGCCGTATGCCCCGCTTTCAAACCGGATACGGCTGTTGCGGCAGCATCCGCTTGCTGAGTCAAGGTTCCCCCGGTTGCAGATATAATAGATCCTGCCCTTGTCGATGGTGCAGATCATGTGTCTGCCGCAATACCCGCAGAACAATCTGCCGGAAAGCGGCAGCCAATGTTTTTTTGCTTTATTGTGGTACTGCCGCCGCTTGCTGGTTATGATACGCTGAACCTCTGCCCATTGCCGGACAGAGATTATTTCCTGTCCTTGCATCTGTATATTTTTTATCAATTCGCCTGCGGTATTGTACTGCAATCCTGCATAGAGGGGCTGACGGGCGATATTGAAAATCGTACTGGCATAAAAAAAAGCATGATCCTTGAAGCGCAAATTACATTCCCTTATTATGGAAGAATAGGATTTGTGTTCGCAAATACTGTCAAAAATAAATTTTATGATCTGGACCCGTTCCTGCCGTATCCCGATACGGTCATTGCCAAGATACTGCAGGCCGAAAGCCTTTGTGCCGCAACAGATTTTCCCGCTGTCCCGCTTGATCCGGAATGCATTTATACTGTTGTTCCGCTTCTTTTGCAAATCATCATACAATATCTGATTTTTTATGGATGTTATGAGCTGTTGATCGAATTTCCCAAGGTCGATACTGCCTCCCTGTACCTGCATAAGTTTGACATTGTGTTTTTTCAGAAGATAATTGATGTGTCCTTCAAGGAAACTGCTGTTTATGGGACGGTAAAGCCTTGTTAATTCGTTGACAATAACAATATTCACACTGTCGAGACGGGCGAGCAGGGCACCAAGTCCGCAACGGAAATTTTTTTTGACACTCTGGCTTAGCAGCCACTCCTGATAAGCCGGATCTATTGCTGCAATATTTTCGGCACCCTCAGGATAAGTTTCGCCGGAAGAGTTGAGATCACGGAATATTCCGGTAATTTCAATACTCTCTTTTTCTGCCAGTTTAAGGCAGTTTTGGATCTGGGCTTCTACTGATTCCGAAACATCGTCGTTGCCGCTGCTCTGACGGGCATAAATAAGTGCTTTCATACAAAACGGACTCCTTTTTAATTGTTGGGGAACGTTTAAAATAATCTCTGAATGAAAGCCGGACAAATCGTTTGCTGTAAAAAAACAAGTCCCTGAGACTGCGTCAGGGACTTGTTGTGAGATTTTTTGTTTACGCAGAAGAATATAGGTTATGCCATCCGGTGCAGGAATGGTGCTGCTGTAATCATAATCAAGTTCTCTGCCGTCGATACCGTCGTTGACTACTTGGGGCCTTTCGGGTTGCCTCCGGCTCCGGGTGGTGTATAGCTGCCTGCAACGCCCCAGGGACATTGGTGGTGTATTTGCTGCTGCTGGCTGGGGACTGTGTGCCGTTGATATCTGTCGGGCAGAACATTGTGGCTCCGGCAATGCAGCTCTGATTGAAGATTACACCTGTTCCGTAGCCATTGCTGCGGTCGGGGCCGGGGACCGGTTTTTGATTATCTGCTGTATAAAGCCGGATGATGGCATGTTCATCATCAGCACCGTAAAGGGCGGTACCCGTCGCTATCTGCTTCAGGTTGTTGACACATTGTAAAAATGGATGTGTTGTACTGGTAACGGGAAGCTGTGTTATAAATTTCGGGAAAGGGTAAAAGTATGCATAAAGTATATATATAATATGTCTAAAATATATGTTTTTTCGTTTTAAGTATTGACTTTTGCGGGAAAATAACGTATAATATTATGTAAACAGGCATAGAATAACCGGCCGGTATTGTATGGAAAAGCTGTTGAAATAATCAACTTAAAGAAAAGGAGAAGAAAAAAGATCTTTACCCTCATAGAACTCCCGGTAATTGCCAATAGCATAGTTTTCTCAGTCTCTGTTGAGATATAAAAAATTGTAAATAAACGTAATTCCCCGGATTTTGCAGTGGTAAAGACACCAAAAGTATATATAAAGTATATATAAAACAGTGGGAAAATAAAAAAAAATTTTAAATCCTATTGATTTTTAATATAAAATGTAATATAATATACCATATTGGATATGACTGTTGTGCTGTTTCGGCGTTATCCGTTACAAGTTGCAAAGTATTGTTTGTTTTTTTTTATGTAAAAAATCTTTAACAAAAGGAGAAGAAGATGAAAAAGAACTTTACCCTCATAGAACTCCTGGTCGTGATCGCTATCATAGCTATCCTTGCCTCGATGTTGCTGCCTGCTTTGAGCAAGGCCCGCGCCGCTGCCATCCGTACAAAGGATGTGAACCAGCAGAAGCAGATCGGTCTGTCTGTGATCATGTATGCCAACGATAACGATGGCAAGATCCCGTATCTTGTGGAATGGGGTACCTTCCTGGCTTTTAACGGACAGCATAATAAGATGGACTACAAAGGCTCCACCGATATCTTCCCGCTTATGGATGAATATATCCCCAATGAAAGCTGGTTCTGTACTGCTCATGCTTCTTTGAATGGCAAATCATGGCAGTATAATGTTTTCGGTTACGTTGCCACCTTTGACGGCAGAGATCTTTCCTGGGTGGATGGTGTCGGCAATGGTACCTGGCTTATGCTCTGGTGTCCTGCATGGGGATGGAGTGCCGGTACTGAATGGATGTCCCACAAATCCGGAACACGTGCCGAAGGTCAGAATCAGCTCTGGAACGATGGTCATGTGCAGTGGGTGAAGCGCGGTGGTCCGGATTTCATCGGTGACTGATCCGGTTTGATATATAGCGTTCCCGCCGGTATAACGGATATTGTGGGAACGCTTTTTTTGTCTTGAAAGTAATATGCAGTTTATAAAAGGTTTTTTTGAATGAAGTTAAGAAAAGTTCTGGCATGTATGGCTCTTTCTGCCGCTTATGCTGTTACGGCAGAAGCCTTTGATTTGAGCGGAGGAACGATGGTTTTTGACAACCGCTTCCCGGATTTGTCCAAAGTAGTGAGCGATTGCGAGCTGAAAACTCAGATCATGCAGCACATCCCCGGTCAGCTGCTGCTGGGGGGCGAAGGGTATAACGGCGAAAAAGCCGGTGCCGTCATGGATGGCTTTTCCCTTTCCAGCTGGTGTCTCATGCTGGAGGAGTTCCGCTGGAGTCATAATTCACCGCAGGGAGGTCACCCCACATGGGTATCCATGCTTGACGACAATGGCAACGGTTATGCTGTGGAAATTGTCAAAGGCAGGGTGGTTTTACAGAAAGTAAGTGCCGATGGGTCACGGCTGGAAATAAGTGAGTCTGCCGACCTGAACAATGATTTTATGACGGGCAGGGATTTCGTTTTTGCCAGAAACAATGATGGCGAACTTTATTTTTCATACGGCGATATTGAACTTACCGGCAACGCTGATAAAGAGATAACTGTTACCAGAGTCGATATCCGTTACGGTGTCTATGTATGGGGCTATGCCTGTGCCATGGACAGTGCTTACCTTAAAAGCCTTGAAACTGTTCCGGCAGTACCGGTAAATGGTTTTGCAGAAAACCTTGACGGGAAAAATATTCTGATCCTTTCCAGCGAAAGTCTCCTCAAAGCTCCCCGGCGTATGGGAGTGCCGGAGGCCATGGCAGAGTCTTTGAGCGATGCCGGAGCAAATGTGGAGATACTTCCTTCCGGTACACTCGGTATGGTGAATACACCTGCTGACCTCTTGATCGCCTTTCCGGCATCTGTCGCTGCAGATGATATTGATACCCTTCATGAATACGCTCTGTCCGGTGCACCGCTTGCGTTGTTGGACTGCAATTACCAGAGCAGTATTTTTGTTCAGGATGATGAAGGCGGATGGGTGTCGGCTGACAAGGAGGAATACAAAGATTCCTATGCCAGGATGAACTGGTTCAATGAGTACATACTCGGCTGTTATACTCCGGTCAAATCAACTTTGCTTGATGACGGTCTGCTGCACTTGACTGATGACGGCGCCGCTGTTGCCGGGGATGACTTCAAGGGCCGCAAAGTTGCCCAGATAAAGGCATTACCCACATACAATACTATTGAAAAACAGACTCTCAGCAGTGATGTTATCCGCCGCAACCTCTTTACTGTCAGAACCGGCGAACGCAACTGGGTACAGTTGGAGGATGTCTTCGTATCCTGTGTTGCCCAGTTACAGCATCACAGCGGCGGACCATATGCCGGAGCAAGAGTTTTCATTTCCGGTATGCCCCTTGACGGCGAATCACCAGTCAATCCCAACGGCAGTGCATTTGCCGTATTTATGGATCGTATACTTGCGGAACTGGAAACGCCGGTTCCTGCAGCAGCTGCGGCAGCTGCAGCTCCGGAACGTCCGGAGCTTACACGGGAAAACTTCTTCAGTTATCCCGGTCTTGCCCTCGGTACACTCTGTTTCGGCGGTATAAATTATCTTGACAATGATTTTGTATTTGAAAATGACCTTGCAGAAGGCCAATTCAATATCGTCTGCTACTGCATCCCGTGGAAACTGCAGGCGGAAGATGGCGAAGATGTTGTCGATTTTGAACAGCTTGACTGGATAATCGCCCAAACCAAACGCATCGGAGTCAAACTTATGTTAGACCCCTATCCGGTGCTTTTTGACTGGCGGCATTACCGCTGGCGTCAGGGTATCGTCGGTGCCAATCCGGATTTCAAATCCAGATATCTTGAGGCTCTCCGCAAGGTGGCGCAACGGGTGAAGGATGAACCGCATGTTGTTGCCATGTGGACAACTTCCCATACACACGATGCAGATTTCAACAGCTTTACTCTGGATGAGACGGAGGGGCTTCTCCTGTTGTGGCAGGATTATCTCCGTGATAAATACGGTACGATCGCTGATCTCAATGCCGCTTACGGTACTGCATATTCTGACTTCAGTCAGATACAGCGTCCAAAACAGGGACAGCCCGGTGAATACAATACGGGGAAAGTATGGTATGATTTCCTTGATTGCCATATCAAAGCATATCAGGCATACTTGCGTGACTGTATAGAAAACATCCGTTCCGAAGTTCCTGATATGCCGCTTACTGTGCGTGGTGCGTTTATTGATTTCGCATTGACCCTTGACGTCATCAGAGAGTATCCTGATATCGCCACTCATTGCGAATGTGTGGAAACCACTTACGATACTGAAGCCTATTACCGCGGTCTCAGCCGGGGCTTCAATACTTATATCACTGCCGAAAACGGCTGGCCCAAGTGTCCTCCGGAGGCTCTCTCCGTCAGTATTGCCGACTATCTTATGGGCAATTATTCCGCATGGACATACAGCTTTGGCGGTCCCCGCTGGATCCGTGATATGCATCCGGCTCTGCGTGCCCTTGCTGCAGTTCGGCAGGAGATGGGTGTTACTGAATATCCGACAGAAACAGAGATAGGTCTGCTTACCGGGGATACGACACTCTATGCCAGTAATTCACCGACATTTTTCAGTATCGAAAAACTCCCCCATCTGCAATCAGTTATGGAACGTTCCGGCTATCCTTTTGTGGCAACTTCCGCCCAGTTCCCCATACTTGAGGGACGCAAAGTTCTGCTGGATGACGGAACCAACCGGGTATTCACTCCCGAAACCCGTGATGCTCTTATTGAATGGCTGCATGACGGCGGCATACTTATCGGATTCCCCTTTACCGGAGAATATACCCTTGACGGTTCAGAATCCTTCCGTTCCGTGCTTGATCTGCCTGCGGGTGCCGGGGAATTTGCCATCGGCAAAGGCCGGGTTATCCAGATGGAAAAAGTTCCTGCAGCTGAGCCGGAGGTCATTACCGGAATCTTTGATTCCCTTGATCTTTTCCAACCTTTCGGTATTTACCCACTGGTGAATAATGCCACTGTTTACGGCTGGGACGGCAAAGCATACCTGATCTGCTTTGATAAACCCAGAAACATCTGGGGAGGATTTTTCATCGAGTCTAATTATGACCGGGAAATCGCCAGAGTGCCGGAAAAGCAGATCATAGAGATCCGTCCGGAGATACCTTTTTCAAGGGCCGTTGAGCTTTTCACCGGCGAAGAACTTGTTGTGGAAAATGGTGTTATCCGTATGGAATTGCCGGGATTGCAGACAAGAGTGATTTGTTTTGAATGAAAGGGGAAATATATATGTTAAAACCGTTAACATTTATCTGTTGCGGTCTGTGTGCCTTGGGGACCGCTGCCGGTGATTTTGAACTTGCCGGAGGTAAGGTCGTTGTCAACGATAATTTTCCGAATTTGAGCAATGTCAAATCTGTTTGCGAGGGCAAAACCCAGATCATGCAGCATGCTCCGGGACAGCTTGTATTGGGCGGAGAAGCCTATTCCGGCGAAAAAGTAATTGCTTATATCGACGGGTTTGCCCTTGATGATTGGTGTGTCATGCTGGAAAATATGACATGGAGTCATGATCATGCCCAGGGGGGACATCCCACATGTGTCCGCCTTGTTGACAAGAGCGGCAATGGTTACGGAATGGATTTTACCGGTGGAAAGATCCTTCTGCAGAAACTTGCTGCCGATGCTGAACCGCAGGTACTTGCAGGCCCTTTCACAACAGCTTTGCCCATGACTGCGGCAAGGGATCTGATCATGGCCCGCAATGAAGAAGGTACACTGTATCTTTCCATTGGCGATATTTCCTGCGAGGTAACCGGTACTCCCGCAATAAAGGTGGAAAAACTGGAAATTGAATATGCGGTTTTTGCCTGGGGCTACGGTATGTCCATGTCAAAGGCTTTTGTTAAAAGTTTTTCCGGTAATTCTGCAACAGAATACCCGGTCGGCAGTATGCTGGACGGCAGGAAAATAAGTATCCTTTCCAACGAAGTAATGCTTAAAGCCCCTGAACGTATGGGCAAACCGGAAAGTATGTCAGCTGCTTACGAAGCCGCAGGGGCGGATGTGGAAATCATTGCGCCGGGAGAACTTGCCGGTGCAGCAGAGGACAGTGATCTTTTGATCGTTTTCCCTGATTCCATTGCTGCAGACGATGTTGAAAGCCTGCATGAATATGCACTTTCCGGTGCGCCGCTGCTGCTTTCCGGCGGGTACGGCAGCGAAGATGTCTATGTACAGAAAGACGGCAACTGGGTCATCGGCGACCGGGAGGAATACTCTGATACACGCCAACTCCTGCACTGGTTCATTGAATATACTTACGGATGCTGGATGCCGCTGAAGACCCCGCTCCTTGATGACGGCGAAATCAAACTTACCGATGACGGTATCCGTCTGCTCGGCAATGATTTTGCCGGGTGGAAAGTCCCGGCATCCCACGCCATTCCCCTTTACAACAGTTGCGAACGTCAGGTTCTCAGCAGCAATGTTTTCCGCAGGGATCTCATGACCGTTACCACCCGTGAACGCAACTGGATCTTTCTGGAAGATATCTTCAAATCCAGTGTGTTGCAGGTTCAGCATCATGCCGACGGTCCCTATGCCGGTGCAAGGATAGCTATTTCCGGGCTGCCTCTGGAAGGCGATTCACCGGCAAATCCCCAAAGCGGAGTCTTTGCAGAGCTGACCGGCCGTGTCCTTGCCGCATTGGATGAACCTGTTCCCGCTGTTCCGGCAAGCACGGAATGGTATGACCGGTATGGGGCAGGGGAATTTGTGAACCGTCCGGAACTCACCCGTGAAAACTTCTTCCACTATCCCGGACTTGCCCTCGGAACTCTCTGTTTCGGCGGATATTCCTTCTTTGAAGAAACTCCTTTTGTTGAAGATCTTGAAGACGGACAGTTCAACTTTGTCTGCTACTGCATCCCGTGGAAACATCATGCTGCAGAAGGGGAAGAGGTCGTTGACTGGGAACGGTTGGAGTGGCTTATTGCTGAATCCAAACGTATCGGCTTCAAACTTATGCTTGACGGCTATCCCGCTATGTTCGAGTGGGGTCATTATCCCTGGCGGCAGGGGATCGTCGGTGCCCATCCCGGCTTCAAGGCACGTTATCTGGATGCCATGAAAAAGATCGCCCGCAGAGTTAAGGATGAACCCACTGTTGTTGCCATGTGGGCTACTTCCCACACCGGTGACGCTGATTTCGGCAGTTTCACCAACGAAAAAACTCCGGAACTGCTGGCTGTATGGCAGGATTATCTCCGGGATAAATACGGTACGATCGATAAACTCAATGCTGCCTATGATACAGAATATACTGATTTCGATCAGGTACAGCGGCCCCAGCCGGGTAAACCCGGAGAATACAATATCGGCAAAATTTGGCACGATCTGCTTGATTGTCATATCAAGACTTATCAGGCGTATTTGCGGGAATGTATTGAAACGATCCGTTCCGAAGCTCCTGATATGCCGCTTACCGTGCGGGGGGCATTTATTGATTTCGCATTGACTCTTGATGTTATCCGGGAATACCCCGATATCGCCACCCATTGCGAATGTGTGGAGACCACTTACGATACTGAAGCCTATTTCCGTGGGTTGAGCCGGGGATTCAATACTTATATCACTGCCGAAAACGGCTGGCCCAAATGCCCGCCTGCGGCTCTGGCTGTAAGTATGGCAGATTATCTCATGGGGAATTATTCTGCATGGGCATACAGCTTTGCCGGACCCCGCTGGGTCAGGGAAATGCAGCCTGCTCTGCAACAGCTGGCGGTAGTCAGGGAGCAAATGGGTGTTACTGAATATCCGACAGAAACAGAGATAGGTCTGCTTACCGGGGATACCACATTGTACGCCTGCAATGCGCCGTCTTTCCTGAATATTGAAAAACTTCCCCATCTGCAGCCGGTAATGGAGCAGTCCGGTTATCCCTTTGTGGCAACTTCCGCCCAGTTCCCCATACTTGAGGGACGCAAAGTTCTGCTGGATGACGGAACCAACCGGATATTCACTCCCGAAACCCGTGATGCTCTTATTGAATGGCTGCGTGACGGCGGTATTCTTATCGGATTCCCCTTTACCGGAGAATTATCATTTGACGGTTCAGAATCCTTCCGTTCTGTGCTTGATCTGCCTGCAGGTGCCGGGGAATTTGCCATCGGCAAAGGCCGGGTGATTCAGCTTGAGGAGGTTCCTGCTGCTGATCCGGAGATTATTACAGGAATCTTTGATTCCCTTGAACTTTTCCAGCCTTTCGGCATTTATCCGTTGGTGCATAATGCCACTGTTTACGGCAGAGACGGCAAAGTTTATCTGATCTGTTTTGACAAGCCGCAGAATATCTGGTCAGGATTTTTTACCGAATCCCGTTATGCCGGAGAGATTGCCAAAGTGCCGGAAAAACAGATCATAGAGATCCGTCCGGAGATACCTTTCACAAGAGCCGTTGAGCTTTTCACCGGCGAAGAACTCGCTGTGGAAAATGGTGTTATCCGTATGGAACTGCCCAGACTCAAAAACAGAGTGATATGTTTTGAATAACTCTGTATATTGAGTTCTGCTGAAAATGCAAAAAAAAGCCGCCGCAAAATTTTATGAAGTTTTGCGGCGGTCTTGATTTTTTTTGAATTTTATGAATTTTCCAAATCAGTAAATATCTGCAGGGATTTGCTGTAAATTTCTCTATTCCCCCTGTTGGGATGCAATGTTTCCGCCGGGCGGCAGAAGGCTTGGTAAAGCTCTGCAAAGGGCACTGCTTCTACTGCATTGGCTGCACGCAGTGCCGCTCCCAGTGCCGCAGAATTTACCACTTCAATACTGACTATTTCTGCCTGAAAGACATCGGCAAGGATTTGCCGGAAACTTCTGCTGCGGGATGCCCCGCCGGTAACTTTGACCGTGGAGAAATTCCCCGGCACCCAACGTGTATGTTTATACATTGACAATGCTTGAGATTCCATAATGCTCCGTATCATTTCCGCAGGGGACGCCGAAGCTGTATCAAAGTTGTATTTTACTCCTGCACTGCGGCAGGGCGTTGTTTCCGGTCCGAAATAAGGCAGCATGAACTTACCGTTATTACCGGGAGGGGTAAGCGTACAGGCGGTATTATCAAAGAAATCCCAGTCTGCTCCCGCTGCCGCTCTGATTTTTTCCCTTGCCAGTGAACCGTTGGCAAAACAGCTCATGCTCATGAAGCCTCCTGCCGGATTGCCGAAGACATGTCCGAAACCGTCAGGGTCTGTGGAAAAATTCTCAAGAGCAGAGAAAAAAGTATCGCTTGTACCGAGACTGATGACTGCTGTACCGGGAGTTGTCGCACCCATTCCGGCAAGACTGTTCGGGTTGTCGCCGGAAAATACAGTTACCGGTATACCTGCCCGGAAACCGTATCGGGTGAAATATTCCGATAAGCCACCTGCAATTCTGCTGCTTTCCGTACATGGAGGAAGTTTTGACATAAGTCCCGGAGCGGTGAATCCGGTAAAATCTCCATCCCATTCAAGGGTTTGCAGATTCAGCAGGTTCATTCCTGCGCCGTCACCATAGTCGATGGGGGCATCTTTGCCGGTAAGCAGTGAACAGAGAAATGAACTTACCAGATGGATCACTTTTGTTTCTGCGTATGCCTCCGGAGTTTCCTGAAAGAACTTTCTGATCTGCGGCCCGGTAAAACGTTCTATTGCCGGACTGCCGGATATTTGCTGCATGCGGCTGCCGAAACGCTCATCCAGTTCAGCACACTGTCTGCCTGTTGTTGCATCCATCCAGATCGGGGCAGCTGGTCGGGAGAGCTTGGGACGTATCTGTTCCCTGGCTGGAATACCGGAACGCAGGGGCGTAATATGCTCCCGCAGATAAACTGAACCGTGCTGCTGACCTGAACCGGAAATTCCGGCAACCCGGTCAAGGGGAACGTTCTGTTCCCGGAGTTTGCCGAAAAGCAACTCCATGGCATCGACCCACATCAGCGGATCAGCGCAGCAGAGGGCTGGATCGGCAGCCGGTTTATAACCGTCCGGAGAGGCGTATTCAGGCAGTTCCCTGCCGAAATGTACCTGTTCGCTGCAAATGATATTCCCGGTTTCTGTATCGATCAACTCTGCCTTGATACTTTGTGTCCCGGCATCTATACCAAGAAATATACTCATAAGAACTCTTTCTGTTGTTGGGGGAATTACAAAAAAAACTCAAAATAGTGAAAACGCATCTGCTTTGATCTTTTTTGAATGACTTTTGAAATTACCTCTTCAGAAGGAATGTTCCATGCGTTTTGCTATAAGTTCACGCTCTTTGTTGGAAAGATTCCTGAAATAGGTGCTGTACCCGCCGATACGGATGATCAGGTCGGGATATTTATCCGGATCTTTGATCGCCTTCTGCAAAGTTTCCTGATCTGCAACGGTTACCTGTATCTGCAAGCCGCCCATGGCAAAATAGGAAAGGACAAGAGCTTTTAAGTTCTGCCGCTGCACCGCGTCCTGCAGACTCTGCTTGTTTATACGCAGATTCATTACCACAGTTCCCAGACTGTTGAACTGGTCAAGGCAGGCAGTTGATTTCAGCAGGGCAGTGGGGCCGTTCCGGTCGGTGCCGTGAACTGCTCCGGCGCAGTCGCCGATGGCATCGCCGTCATTTCTGCCGTCCGGTGTTGCCATCACGTAACTGCCGAGCCATTCAAAGGTGTGGAAGATAATGATACCGCCATAGAAAGGTCCATTGCCGCGGACACCCCGTTGAGAGGCTACTGTGCTGAATACTCTGGCAGAGAGATCTTTTGCGATCTCATCGACTTCTGTTATGTCATTGCCGAATTTCGGCAGTTGCAGGAGCTGTTTCTGAATTGTTTCGCAGCCGGAAAAGTTTGCCGCAAGAGCATCTTTAAGCTCCTGTACGTTAAATGGCATACTGCCATCGTATGTTTTCTTCAAAGCATAGAGGGAATTGATCGTATTGGAAAGTCCAGCCACGTTACAGACAAAGGCGTTGTACCTTGCCCCGCCTGCATTGTACTCCAGATTGCGGTCGATACAATCCTCGATAAACAGAGAACGTATCAGCTGGGGACGGCACTGGGACATTTTGATATGGTTGATACGGGCAGAATCCATTGACAAATGCAGCTGCCGGAGAGTTTCTGCAGTAAAAGTCCTGTAGAAACTTTCAAAATCATTGAAGGCAGTCATATCGATCTGAGTAAATATATCCAGAATATTTATGCCGCAATCGATGCTGCCCACATTGGAGCGTCCCTCCACCATAAGTTCTGTACAGCCGCCGTAACAATAATGGTTCTCATCGCCCGGACGGAGTTCAAGTCTTGCAGTTATTTCCGGCGTATAGTTTGCCCTTGAATAAAGAGCCGGGCTGGGATTGCCTGCTGCCCAGGCATCAAATATCTCATCCCAGAGGAAATCCGGAGTTTCTTCTGATACCAGACAGCCGGAGTTGGGCCGGCTGTATTTGCGCTGACCCCTGATGGCGGCACAGGTCATCTGCGGGTCATCGCCCCAGATGGTGTGCCATCCGCCACGGGAATCGGAGTTACGCCACAGGGCGGCAAAGAATTTTTCCGCTTTGCCGTATTCGCCATCTTTGCAGTATTTGCCGAGAACCTTGTCCGACCTGCCCATAGAGTCGTTGCCGTCAAGATACCACATGTAATTGAAGGCGGCAAAGGCTTCTTCAAGAGTTGCCGCCGGATAGAGCGGAACACGGGCCAGAGCGTCTTTAAGCTCCTGCGGTGCATCTGAATTACGGAGATATTCAATTTCTCTTCCATGGCGTGATATTATTGCTTCCAGCACCTGGGCAATGGCGGCGAGGAACTCTGAATCATTTTTGGCTCTTGCTTCTGCAATGCGTTCACGGTATTGCAGCAGACCCTCTGCCAGAATACGTTCAAAATTGATTACAGAGTGTGTATAACCGTTACCGCCGATACAATATTTTTCCGGGATATCAGTATTTTTTACATACGACATCTCCTTTATTGCCATTTCCCACGAAAGTTTTTCTGTACCTGTGAGTTCTGCAGGCGGTTCCGGATCATTGATTATTATGCTGTAGGAATATTCAAAAGAAACCCGCAATGTGTTGCAGGGGTTCCAGTAATTGACATTACCGGACGGGTAAAGCAGTGCACCGGATTCCCATTTGCAAAAAGGAGCATTGGCAAGATATTCGCAAATTGCGTCAGCGTGGCGGCGCAAATAAGAACTTGATTCATTTTTGTAGAAACCCGCTGCAAACCACTCTTTATGATCTGTAAACAACTGATACTTGCTTCTCATGATTCCTGTTCCTTTTAAATAGATATATAGAATGTTATTTCATATATAAAATAACATTATTTTCCCATAATGCAAGTGATTTTTGTTGCAGAACAGCAAAAAACCGCAATGTTATCTTTCCATTGCGGTCATGGGGCAAAAGTTTCTCCTTTTATACTATTTCCAGTCCGTAGAAATCCGGCAGTGGTTTCAAGGGCTTGTGCGGTTCTGTCTGATACCAGTAAGCTGTTGCTGAAATATCGTCCTGCAATGGCATGTAGTACTGATTTCTGTTATGCCATCCCAGAGCTTGTATCGTGGCTTTGAATTTTTTATCGAAATAGACCGGATCAAGCACATGAAAACGGTACAGGCTGTGGCGGGTGCCGGTTTTATTTTCCTTGCCTGCCGGAAAACCGAGGAACGGTGCACTGAAGTTATCAAAGAAACCCCATGCCCCGCCGAAATAATCTTCTGTTCCGGTGCCGCAGATCGTGGGATATTCAGTGTCGTCATCAATGAACATTTTGACTTCACCTTCTCCCCACCAGCCGTCATTATTCTGCTGCCATGTCATGTAACAGCCCACAAATTGTCCTTTGCCTTCAATATTGTCTGTAATGACAAAGTCTTCATCAAAGGGCAGGGGATTTGAGCGGTTGAAGGAGGCGTGGAAGTACAGGACATCTTCCGGCAAATCTTCCAGAGTGTAATTGAAGGTATAAAAAAATATGACTTCAGCTTCCGGATTGAGGTTTTCAACAGTGATTCTTGCGTGTTTTCCGAACGGCATGGGGAAATAACAGTTCATACCGTTATTGGGATTGACATTGATGGGAATAGCTAATATCCTGCTTTCGTGTTTGGCGGCATTGCAGAAAAAATCTCCCAGCGGGACAGCGACACTCGGCTCCTCTTCATTATCCCAGTACATCCGCAGAATGAGTTCTCTGGCGAAAACTGTATCAAATGTCAGCCAGATATGGCGGATACAGCCGGGGCCGTCAATATCCATCAGGGTTGTTGTGGATGATGGAGCAAGATAAATACAGGGGCGGACTTTGTGTTTTTTGCCAAGTTTTGCAGATGCATGTGTGGGAAATCTTTCCTCCGGACTCCACTGCTGACCGATTTTCAGAACATCTTCCTGCGGGGCATCGATGTCTGCCATGCCTCCGGCGCCGGGTTTACCGTAAACGTTTTCGGCACTGATGGAACGGCTGATGCGTTTTTTGCTGCGGCAAATGGAATCAAATGAATCAAACATAAAAATTCTCCTTTCCAGTTGTTTTTGATTGCTTTTTTTACAGTAACATGGTATATTATACTGCAATTTCAGGCAAAACAAATGTGTTTTTTTATGTAAAAGATAGTATTTTTTATGAAATATCTCTATTGGAACTTTGCGAGCGCATACGATCCGGGGGAACTGGTTATCTCCGGGGTCGGGATCAGGGAAAATATGCCTCCGGTATTTGTGGACCGTCCGGAGGGAACAGGAGATTGGCTGTTGATGTTTTTTTATGATCCGGTACAGATAGGGTTCAACGGTTCTGTGGCGGAACACGGGGCCCGTACATTGGCATTGTGGGGGAAGGGGCAGGGACATTTTTATGGCAGTGCCAAAAAGAAATGGTGTCACAGCTGGCTTCATTTTCACGGAGATATCTGCCCCGGATTTATCAAACACTGCGGCATGAAAGAGGACTGCTGCTGCATTTTGCATGATCCGGATATACTGGAACGTAATCTTATACGTATATACGAAGAGATCTCCGGACATAATTCACCGGAGATGCTGCAGTTGTGCTGGAAGATGCTTTTTATGGAACTGGGCAGGGCAGGGGCGGTATCCGGAGAAAAACAGGTTCCGGAGAATCTTATGGCAGTCAGGGAATATTTGCTGCAGAAACCGGAAAATCACGATAATATCGAACAGCTTGCCCACCGTGCCGGTATGTCGGTCCCATCCTTTTGTGCCGCCTTTGTCCAATGGTTCGGTATATCACCGGGGCAATGCCGCCTGCATGCCCGGCTTGACAGAGCCTGTTATTATCTGCGGCAACACAGTTACCCGGTGAATGAGGTCGCTTCTTTGGTGGGATATGATGACATGTATCAATTTTCCCGTATTTTCAAAAAGCATCTCGGTGTATCACCGGGGAAATGGTGCGGTAAATTGAAAGGTGATTTCCGGCGCAAATCAGTTTTGTGACTCCATTACAAAGAGATCAGCCGCGCCATTTGGGATTATAAGAGGCAGTACTGATATTGTTCAGTGAAAGGACACGGTGCAAAGTTACATAATCTTTGCGTTTTGAGGGGACATCTGCAAATGTTTCTCTGTGCCCCATCCGGGAAACAAGATTCCATTCATCTCTGTTCATGACTCTTGTATGGAAACTGTCCCACAGGGAGATATTTTCTGCTCCGGCGGCAAAAAGTTTTGCGGCGTAATCATAAAGAAACTCTGTTGTTCTTGTACATTCCCAGGGCATTTCTATATAACATTTAACCCCGCTGTTGCGGCAGATTTCCAGATGATGCGGCAGATTTTCCAGCACACGTTCCAGATCGTCGCCGAAAAATCTGCTGACAGGGGCATTGATCGCTCTGTATTTGACTTCTTTATATTTGGCAAGGGAAATCATTTCCGGATGATCAGGATCAAGGAAAAGGGAATCTTCCTCCCATGTGATCATATTGGATGGTATAAAACTGTCGATGAGACTGTCTGCCGCCAGGCTTTCCACATCAATACCAAGGCACTTATCTGCAGCACAGGAAAATCCGCTGAATACATTTATTGCTTTGCGGGGACAATTATGCGTTGCGCTGTATTCATCCAGTCGGCGGCGCAGCAATTGAAAAAATTCAGTGATAAAACTGCAGTGAACCTGCTGCAGACGTTCATCCCGCATCGGCAGCAGCCTGGGATCGATGCCGGGATAGTATTCTGCGAATCGCCTGATAACAGGTTCTTCAAAAAGTGTAAGTACGCCACGATGGGTGAAAACCGAGATGCCGTCGAAGCCGTAATCAAGAACCTTGACAAACTCTCCGGCGAGGTACTCCCGCACTTCCGGATAAGCCAGCGAAACTGTGGTGATAACTTCGCCGTCACGGTCAACACAGAAATATTCTTTATGTTCATTTGTAAAAAGCGTACTGCGTAAAGTAGATATATCTTCAGGAGGCGGACAGTTGGACAGGGCTATCCGCAATGCCGCATACATTTTCAATCCGGCTTCATGACTGAGCAAGTTGAGCTTTGTAAGTATCCTGCTGCTGTTTGATACATATTCACGGTGCCGGTAGAGGCGGGGGTCGAGATAGTTTTGCTCCTCTGTATTGCTGTACTTTTCAAGCCATGAATGATCAGAAAGAAGCGGGTAAAACTCCACAGAAACTATTTCTGCATCGGATTTGACCAGGTCATGGATAAACGGCGCAAAAATATCGTCAGCGGCAGCATTGTCAACAAGTCCCATCCAATCCAGATCGGTATGTACATGCAGTCGTTTTGTGTCACGCCGTGCCAGTTCCTGTTTATACTCCGTTACCTCCTCTTCTGTCATCGGTACTGCCCGTATCCACAACAGTGACAAAGTGGATTTGATGCCGTCGTGCAAACGCTTTATAATAAGCTCCTGTCCGGTCATATCTGCACATTCCCAGAAAAATTCACAGGCTTTTTCGTCAGGGCGCCAGGTATATTCCCCCGGCTGAGGACCGGGTTTTGTCATAAAAGATGCACCTTTATCGCCGGAGAGCATCAGGGATATCCCGGGACGGGCAGTCCAACTGTCGCAGGATAGACATACGGAAAGTTTATACCAACCTTTGAGGTTCAGCTGCAGTTTCAGTTCCGGCAGTTCCAGACCGTATCTTGCTGTGAGCATGGTACCGGCTCCGCCGGTGGTATTGTAATCAATGAGTTGCCATTTGCCGTGGGCAAACTCCCTTGTTGTTGCTGTTTGCGGAGCGACTTGGCTGAAATCACAAATCCTGATGCCGTCCGTAAATGTATCTGTTTTCATAAAACATTATTCCTGTTGCTGGGTGAATTGATATCCGGGAACAGTACTAATGTAGTTGTCGGGTGTGGTATTGCAAACAAAGGCAGGCAAAAAGTCATGCAAAACTTTTTAGCTGGTGCAAGGGGTGGTTATTCCATATTGCAGGATGCTGCCGCTTCAAAAAACATTTCTGCATCCTGCCTGGCCAGTTCGCTCCAGCTGCTGTCCATCTCTGCAGCAAGAGAGACCGCTTCTGCTGCACCTTCTGCGGGTTTGTGTTTGATGCTTGCCTCATCGATGCTGCCAAGCAGCAGAAGAGAGGCACACCAGACGAAAAGAATCAATAATTTTTCTGTTGCAAAAATATTTTTCATTTTTTTTATCCTCTCAAATTGGCGATGTCGCCAGCCATTTCTGCTTCACCGCGTGCTGCCCAATGTTCCTTCAACAATTCACGTTCCGCCAGCCAGGCATCCCGTGACCATATTTCTGCTCCTATTTCCACACCGATTATATATATTTCCGCCCCGGGCTGCAGGCCGCCGTGTTCCCGGAATGCGGGCGGCACGGTGATTCTGCCCTGCGGCGAAATCTTTGCATCTTCGCTGAATGCCCCGAACCGCCGGAGCATACGGCGCCGTAACAGACTTTCTCCGGCATTGGATGGATCCGTGGAGTTTGCCTTCATTTTGGCAAATACTTCCGGCGGGTAGATCCCGATGGCGCCCTCCGGCAAGCAGTGCAGTACCACCTCTCCGGAACAAACTCCGGCGAAATCAGCCAGCAGGCGCGGACTTAATTTCACCCTGCCGTTGGCATCGAGCTGGCACAGATCCTGACCGCAAAATGCTGGCATCGGTTTCTTTTCTCCATTTTGTTCCAAAAAAATTCTGTTGTATTCCAATTTATTCCAAATTTTTCCAAAGTCAAGTAAAAATGTAAAAAAAATGCGATTTTTTTTGCATACTGCCGTTTTTGCTGTATATTTAGAGGAGGCAAATTCAAAACTCCTCAAATTTGTCAAAGCGCCCTCGCTTCGATCTGACAAAGGGAGCGTCTTTCCGCCTTCGCATAAAGCTACGGCGGGACAAGCGGCTGTTACCTTACAGGTAGCAACCTCAAACTACCTTTTGCAGCTCTTTGCGAATGGCATCTTTGCCATTTTTTG
>JAZSGI010000114.1:0-2311 GCA_045532655.1 Victivallaceae bacterium | reverse complement strand
AATCGGCAGTCCGAGGATGGCTCTTGCATGAAGTGCAAATTCTGAAAGATCCTGTGAAATCATTGTCACCATGCCGGTATCGTGCGGACGGGGGGAAACTTCACTGAAAATAACTTCATCTCCTTTGATGAACATTTCAACACCGAAAATTCCGCGGCCGCCCAGTGCTCCGGTTATTTTGTGGGCTATTTCTTCGGCTTTTGCTCTTGCTGCTGCGGTCATTGCCTGCGGCTGCCATGATTCCTGATAATCGCCATCAACCTGATGATGGCCGATGGGTTCAAGGCAGGTTGTGCCATCGGCGTGACGGACTGTAAGCAGAGTGATCTCGTAATCAAAATCTACGAAGCCTTCAACAATGACTTTGCCGGCACCGGCACGTCCGCCGGATTGGGATATTTCCCAGGCTTTTTCGATATCAGCTTCGCATTTAACACTGCTCTGTCCATGACCGGAACTGCTCATGATCGGCTTGACTACGCAGGGAATACCGATTTCTTTGACTGCGGCAATGTATTCATCATGATCGGCAGCAAAACGGTAAGGAGAGGTGGGCAGACCGAGTTCTTCTGCTGCAAGTCTGCGGATGCCTTCACGGTTCATTGTGAGCCAGGCGGCTTTGGCTGTGGGGATAACATTGAATCCCTCTGCTTCAAGTTCAACAAGAGTGGGAGTTGCAATAGCTTCTACTTCCGGAACGATATAATCAGGGCGTTCGCTGGTGATGATTTTGCGGAGATCTCTGCCGCTGAGCATATTGATACAGTAGGAACGGTGGGCAACCTGCATTGCCGGGGCATTGGGATAGCGGTCAACGGCAATGACTTCCACGCCGAGACGCATCATTTCAATAACCACTTCCTTGCCGAGTTCTCCTGAACCGAGCATCATTACCTTGATGGCCGAACCTGTCATGGCAGTACCGAGTTTTGTCATTTGGGTATTGTCCTTTCCGGGATAGTTTTAAATGTCAAAAGGTTTTACTTCGATATGATGGCGAACACTTTCGCCGGGGGCGAGGATCTTGAGCCTGTTATCTTCGGCGTTCTTTGAACAACCCTGCGGGTAACAGTTGGCCGGTTCCAGTCCGAGGACATATTCACCCTTTGACATCTGCTTCCATTCAACAAGGTTGGGCAGATTGTAAGAGAGTGCAACACCGATCCCGAGAGCGGCATTTTTCAGCACGACCCGTGAAAGACCTGAGTTGTCGGCAGGAACATTGTGGATGAAAACCTGTTCCGGATAATCATCCTGGGGTTCATCCATGCGGGAGTGGGTTGCAAGACCTTGGGCTGCGACATCAGTCAACGGGGTGACTGTTGAATTGGGAGCTTCAATAAGCGCCCCCGGGGCAACCAGCGGGTAGGCGAAATTCATATGATAGAGCATCATGAACTGTGACGGAGCAAAACCTTCATTGGTAATAACATCATCAATGTAAATGGTGTTGTCACCGAAGTATGTGGTGATCTGGCGGTCCACACGGAGATTTTCGCTCAATGCGGCACTTTCCCTGATCGTACCGGTTATAACAAGGGCAAAACGGCCATCCTGCCATGTTTCAAAAGTATTGACATTTTCGGCGGGAATATTGCTGAATCTGCCGTGCAGACCCAGATTTTCGCCATTGTATGTATTGGGGCCGCCGGCATTACGAAGTCCGCAGGTACACATAAGTCCGCCTGAAAAATTTCTCAACCAGCCGAGACCTTCTTTGTCGTAAAAAGCAGGATGGACAACACCGGCCTTGGATTGCCAGACCAACGGGATCCCCCTGTAACTGAATTCATTGATGTCAAGAGCTTTGTCGCAGTTTACAGTAAATGCCAAGCCTGTGCCGTTATCAAATTCGGCAAGACGGCATCCTCTGCCTTTACCGTCGTCAAGTACTGTCCGGCGCACCCTGGCAAGCTGACGCATTGACCCGGTAAGTTCTGCAAGTTCTTTGCGATCCTTGAAGGCGTGAGGTATGTTCATTTGTTTTCTGAGCTCCCTGTTTTTTTATTTTTGAAACCATATGCAGGCACATCACGGAAGTGTGCGCTTGAAAGTGTTGTATATCGAATATACACCAATCTGCAGGATTTGCAAGTTCAAACTTTCCCTTTGCTCATGATTTATCACAGATAACCCATAAAATTTTCTGATTTGACAAAAATATGATCGTTTTTGCTGCTGACGGAATATCGTGGTTTTGTTGATAATATCCCTGTCTTTTGTTGTCCGGTGAAAATCAATTGAGGATGTCGTTGTAGGGGATTTTGATCATGAAAAATTTGTATATGCAGTCCAGTGCCAGATAGACATA
>JAZSGI010000010.1:0-3162 GCA_045532655.1 Victivallaceae bacterium | reverse complement strand
CCGCTTGGCCTCCGACTTACTCCGTGATTTCTTTGCCGCCTGCGAAGCAGAAGGCGGTGAATTGCCGGAATATCAGGGCGAACTCAACTTCTGTCTGCGCGGCTGCACCAGTTCTGCCGCCAAGATCAAGAGCCGCTTCCGTGCTGCAGAAAGTGCCGTTATCCGTGCCGAAAACGTCACAAAAGCCGCTGCAGAAAAACTCGGAACCGAAGCTCCGGATATGACAGAAATCTGGAAAGGTGTTCTTTTCAATACTTTCCACGACATTCTGCCCGGTTCAAGCATTGAACGCGCCAACCAGGAACAGCTGCAATGGATGGATCACATTATCCACACATGCCGTTCAATGGAGTTTCAGATGCTCAATGACCTCTCTCTCACCTTCCCGGTGAAGGTCAAAGAGGTAGGGTATGACATGCCGCAGGCTGTGCCGCTCATGGTATACAACCCCCGCCCGGAAGCATATTCCGGCCCTGTGGAATTTGAATGTTGCATGGATCACCGTCCCCTCTGGGATTATATGAACAGATGTGACGAACTTCCCGTGGAACTGCTTGATGAAAACAACAAACCTGTTCCCTTCCAGCTGGTCGAAACGGAACATAACGCCATGACCATTGTCCCATGGCGCAAACGTGTTGTCACTCAGTTGGAGATCCCTGCCAACAGCTGGCGTATCGTTTCACTGGGTTATGTGGAAAATCCGGAACTCGCCCCCGCCCCTGCATCGCAGGTCAAGGCATGGGCAAACGGCATCTCCAACGAATTTTTCAAGGTGGAGGCTGTTTGCGGCGAAACCGGCATCAAAATAACCCGTAACGGCGAAAATGTCCTTGCCGCCAATGGTATTGAATTTGCCACTTTCCGTGATGTCTGGGGTTCCTGGGGGGCAATGGATGAAGATCCCGCCGGCTTCCGCTGCGATAAACGCCTGGAAACATGGCGCATCACAGAAGTAAGAGCTATTGAAAACGGACCGGAACGGGCATCCCTTTTCACCGTACTCAAGGGCGCCTCTTCACAAATCAGGATCCGCTTCGATCTTTACCGCGGTGCAGACAGTGTTTCCTGTTCAGCACAGATCATCTGGCAGGATCGTGAGGCCCGTCTGCGTATGGTCATGGATCCCGCCGAATCTGTTACATACGGCATACCTGGCGGTGAAATCGTCCGCAGTACATACGGCGATGTCCCCGGCGGCAGATGGCTCAAGATAAACGGTTACGGTATTGCTTCGGATAATTTCTGCGGATTTACCGCACTGGAAGATCTCTATTCTGTCAACCTTGTCCGCGGCTGCCGCAGCGCATCCGATGAACCGGCAAGCGATTGGAAGAATTCCGAAAGAGCAATCACCGATTACGGCAGCCATGAATATAAATTCATGATAACCGGTCCCGGCAAAGATGTCAAAGAAGCAGCAGAAGAGATCAAACTGCCGCTGATCAACATGATGCTCTGGACTCACGAGTAATCTTACAGAGGAGTATTTATGCAGGGAAATGTTATTCGTCTGGGGATAATAGGTTTAGGCGCAAGATCACACACTTTGCTCTCTGCGCTGGGCCGGTTGCAAGACCTGACGATCACTGCAGTTTGTGATCTTGATCCGGCAAAAATCGAAGACTATGCTCAACGGATGTCCAAGTACGGCATGAATACTCCTGACGGCTATACCGATTACAGGCAGATGCTGAAAGATCCGGCAATACAGGGTGTTCTTATCACCACCGGCTGGAATTCGCATCTGCATATAGCCATAGATGTTATGCGAAGCGGCAAGTACGCCGGGATCGAAGTAGGCGGTGCAGCGTCCATTCAGGAATTATGGGATCTTGTCAGAGCGGCAGAGTCAACTGGAGTTTCCTGCATGATGCTTGAAAACTGCTGTTATGCCCGCAATGAACTCATGGTTCTCAATATGGTGCGGCAGGGGCTTTTCGGGGAACTTGTATATTGCGAATGCGGTTACGAACACTCCCTCGGTTTTGAGATGTCCGGCTATTATGCCAACAATATCGAACGCTGCACCCATAACATCTGCCGCAACGGAGATTTGTACCCTACTCACGGACTCGGTCCCATTGCCAAAATCCTTGACATCAACCGTGGCAACCGTTTTCTTACCATATCATCCCATGCCACAAAATCACGCAGTTACAACCTTGAACTGCAGCGTTACCTTGGGCAGAATATCCACTTCAATTGCGGGGATATCGTCACCAGCGTAATCCATTGTGCAAATGGCGAAAATATCACAATAACCCATGGCGTATCCCTGCCCAGACCTTATTCCCGTAACGGACGTGTACAGGGCACAAAAGGGATATGGCTGGAAGATGCCAACGGCATTTATGTTGAAGGACTTTCCACTTGTGTGAAAAATATTGATGATGCAGGATATCCCTACCTTGTACATCAATGGGATCCGGTGGAATCATTTTACGAAAAATATGACCACCCGATCTGGAAGAAACACGAAAGCAGGATCCTCGGCGGTCATGGCGGCATAGACGGGCTGACATTAAGTGCATTTGTCGAAGCAATACGCCTTAAATGTGCGACCCCGATAGATGTTTATGATTGCGCCAGCTGGATGGCTGTCACATGCCTGTCGGAACAATCGGTGGCTCTGGGCGGTATGCCGGTGCCGTTTCCGGATTTTACCGACGGCTGCTGGATCAACAGACAACAGGGTCAGAAAACCCAATTTGATATTTGATATCTTTCATGCCGGACATTGCCGAACTCGGAAACTTCAACTAAACAAGAAGAAGTGTTCAATTTTTTATTTGCTTTTTACTGAAGCTGTGCTACATTTATTGAGGTTATAACAAAAAAAGGTTCTGTTACCAATGACCTGCCATTCGACAGCTGGTGTCCGCAGATCTTGAAAGTTGATATTTCCAACAAAGCAGAAAAGTTGTTATTCATTATGGTTAAACGTGATGAATAACAACAGCTCCCGTCCGGGACAAAACTTTCTGTAATATACTGAAGACTTGTAAACAAGCCGTCATCCTCAGAAAGATCTTCCAAATGGATTTTCTTTCCGTCCGGAGAGCCAACTTTCAGCTGTAACAGTACTGCAATAATCATGAAAGGTTTTCGTACAATGTCTTATTCAGTTATCGACCTGCGCGGCACATGGAAATTGAGTGC
>JAZSGI010000195.1:0-8165 GCA_045532655.1 Victivallaceae bacterium | reverse complement strand
GAAAACGGATGACTTTTTCCCGTTTCTTTCTCCTGTCGGTTTCCCGTTCCAAACAGCGCAGTTTGAAGCGGCATGCCGCCAGGGAACGTTCTTCTTCACCATCTGCCTGTTCTGCCAGAGCTGCCGAAAATGCTTCCGGAGTTACGTTTACTGTTCGCAATTTTTCTTTTATGCGCCGCATACCGTAATTGCCGGAGGCACAGGCAGACGCACGCCAGCTGGCAAGGGCAGTATCGTTGCAACAGCCAAGTTCCACTGCTTTTGTCACGGCTTCCTCCACATCAACGTCAGTAAAGCCCGCCCGGAGAAGCTTTGCGGAGAGATCGCTGCGGCTCAATGCTTTGCGGTCAAGAATACGCAGGGTTTCCTGCCACACTTCCGGTGTCATGACAACTCCTGTACAAGTTCTTCATTACAGGGTGTAATGCCGAGGGTTTCCAGCATTTTTATCCCTTTAAACCACCCTTCATCATAAAGTGCACCGGGCGAATGGGCATCGGAACTTATAACTGTACGGCAACCGTATTCTGCGGCAAGTTCCCAGAACTTCATTGAAGGATACTGTGAGCCGCGTCGGAGACCGTTGCAATTAAGTTCCAGCGGGATATCCAGTTCTTTTGCCGCCTGTACTATATCCAGAAAGCCGCTTTTCAGGTTATCCGGCAGGCGGCGGAACGGGTAAAGATAAGCGTCTGGATGGGCAATAAACAGGAACAATCCGCTTTCCATTGTCCACAGGGCTCTTGTTACAAAACCCTTTACAGTTTCCAGATCAGAGGTGTCGTAGCTAAAGAAATGGGCCCCGTTTACTGTGGAATAATGGGGGGATCCGATCAGGTATTGGACACCTGCGGCAAAATAATGTTCTTCGTAAAAGTCCCTGCCCAGTTCAGGACACCATTCGGCTTCGAGACCGCTGAATATCTTTATTTCCGGGAAAGCCTTCCGGGTTTCTTCTACATATGATATATAATCCGGCAGTTGGCTGTAGTTCATGCTGGAATGACTGTATCTGCCGTCAGGGAAGGGCATGTGATCGGAAAAACCTATGCTCCTGACTGCTTCAGGCAGTTGACGGCAGAAATCGCTCCCGCTGCCGGAGGCATGGCGGCAATGAGGAGTATGGGTATGCAGATTTGTATAAAAAGTTTTTGAAGACATTTTATTGCACCAGAATTTGCAAACCATTGTCAGCAAGTTCGCAAACAGCACCGAGAATAAGTTTTACTGAGAGGGTGAGATTTTCCAGATCTACACGTTCCGGGATATCCCCTTCCTGATGATATTCTTTGTCCCGGTACTGATCGGAACCGATATTCATCACGGTACACGGGAATCCGGCGGTAATAAACATGCCGTCATCATCATTTACGGCTTTTTCTCTGGTAACAGCTTCAACGGGCAGGCCGTAAACGGCGGCACGGCTGACCATAAAATCCGCAAGTTTTTTACCTTCCGGAGTTGCCCATTGGGCGCAATAACGTTTAATGCCCATGGCACGTTCCTCTTCGGTCAGACCGCCGGAGACGGAATCATTGTTCAATACAGCAATGATTTTGTCCTTGCGTTCGGCGCAGGCGGTGGCGTAGGTCAGGCTGTGCCACGGGGTGTGTTCCTCGTTGCAGAAAAGAATACGGACGGTACGTTTGCGTGGGGCGGCGGCAAGCAGGCGGATGATCTCAAGATTGCAGACAGTACCCACTGCATTGTCGTATGCTCCGGGAGAATTGATCCAGCTTGGGGAATCTTTATGGCTTGCCAGCTGAACGATTTCTTCCGGTTTTTCTGTGCCGGGAATGGTTACTTCCACGTTAGCTGTATCGTACCATGGATCATTTTCCAGCGGAGCATCGTACCAATGGTGGAGGGGTTTTGATGGATTGCAGCGGAAAGGCCGCACTTTGATGGGGATGGGATTTACCTGTGCCCCGCACTGCCGGGCGTAGTCGGCGATAAAATCGTCTACTTCCTGCAGAGAACTGCGTTCGTGCCATGGGCGGTGATAGAGTACGGTACGGAAAGGAATATCACGGGAGAGAAAAAAGAGGTTCTTTTTCAGATTTTCTGTACTGACATTGTTGATAAATTCTTTTACAGACATGACAAAATTTCCCTGAATAAAAAAATTGAATGGATTCCCCCTGCTGATTTAAGCAGGGGAGACAACTCACTAAAAATACTGTTGAAAAGGCAATTTGTCAAGTCAAAGTAAAAAATCTGTCAGAAATTATTACACTTGTGCCTTGTAGAAGTAAACGTACATTGCGCTCAAAAAGTGCGTGCGTTTACTTTGTCAATTCCCCCGCTCTGGCAGTGTAACGAACCTGCTGCAGTTTACTTTGTCAATTCACCATTTTTACTTATATAACATCGGCTCCGTGAATAAAGTTGTTTACACTGACGGGTCAGCAGTAGAGGAAATCTGCTTCTGCCCCTTTCTCCGGATACCATTTGTAATGTACTTCATTGCCGTTTATACACCAGTTTTCGGGTGAGGTGGTTTCCAGCCAGTCACATGGAACTGCTGTAAAATCCTGGCGGGAAGCATTTACAAAATCTTCACGCAGTTCCTCATTCTCCTGTTCATTAAGTACTCCAGGTTTGACGGAAGCAAAGTATGCCGTTCCGCTCCGGGCAAGAAGATCGGACCATTGCCGGTTGTATTGCCAATCCACTGCACCGGTTATCCCGACGCAATCTGCATCAATATCAAAGAATACACGGTGCTGAGGCATGCGGAAGGCAAGGCAGTTTACTCCCATTTTACGTGTTCTTTCCCAGCGCAGACCGCTGGTGTCATCTCCGATACGTGAAATATGGATCAAGCCGGCTGCAAGATGTCCTATTGTATTGCAGCCGATGATATATGCCCCGCCGGCAGCAGCAGTAATGGTCAGGTAAAGTTCTTTGATGATTTCGGCGGATGTTTTTGTCCGGTCAAAGAATGCCCAGTCACCGTCAGCAGGAAATTCATTCATGGCAAATCCCCAGCGTCCGAAAATGTCAAAGGTGGTAAAATCGTGTTTTATCAGCTGAAAACCCCACTCTTTTGCCAGCCTTGACGTATCCTGTGCCACAAGGTCAAGAACTTCTTGGCGGGAGGGATCAAGATAACTGCAGCCTTCTCTCTGCAACAGCCATTCTGCCGGAATATCACTGCTTATGTTCCACAAAGGACGGAACCATATTCCCGGCCTTACGTTCATTTCCTTCATTTCACGGGCAAGGCGCGCCATGTCAGGGAAACGTTCATTACCGCAATGCCATGGGCCGCCATTCATTCCTGCCGGATCGTGACAGACCTGCCACCCGTCATCGATAACCATAAACGGGCGGTTGGCAATGCCTTCCGTCATTCCGGCAAGAATACGGGAATCCTCAAGTATCTCTGCATGTGATGACTTCCCGTAAGCATAATACCAGTTGTTGCTGCCGTAAACAGGTTCTGCAGGAAGCAGGGGATCACAGCAAAGCATACGACAGAACTTCTGTGCCCCGGCAAATACTTCCGTTTCTTCTGATTCCATAAAAACAACTGTTGCCGCTTCAATGTTACGTCCGCCGGGAATAACACCTTTTGTGCCGCAACGCAGATCAAGGAAAAGTGTTATTCCTTCCGGATCAACGCTCCACATGGCAAAAGAGGATGGTCTGACCTTTACGCCGCAGCAGAACATATTATTTCCGCTTCTTTCCATCATGTACCACGGCATCCTCCGGGCGGGGTCTATTGTCCGCCACTGACAATCTCCGTAAAGACGTTCCCAGGCATCACCGCAGTAAATTGCTCCGGGTGCAGCCTTACGCAGCCATCTGACCCGGATAAAACGTACCGGTGTTGTATCAGCGGTACAGCTGATAACGATACCTTCTTCCCCGCATAAACATGAACAGGAGACATCCTGCTCTGAAAACTTCCCTATCCGGTCAGCATCGGCTGTAAAAGAAAATTTTTCAGTAAAAACTGTGATAAAATCTGGACGCATATTCTATTTCCCTTAAACACTGTATCAAATGAAATCACCCGTAATATACAACCAATAAAGGAATTTTCAATGGGTATTCAAATACGGGCCTGAAAATTTTTTTATTTAATTGTGATTTTGAAACATTTTTATTACAACATGGTTTTGACTTTATATTTTCACGGTGTAAATTATTGTACTGATACATTAAAATGAGGAAAACAACAATGCTGATTAATTTACCGCTTCTCAAAACTGATATTTCTGATATAGACTATGCTTTCCGCCTTGCCTGCGGTGATTTGACAGGCAATATAGCTTTTTTCACCCCGGCAAGCGGACTCAAATCCATGCCGGTGATCACTGCAGGCGGTGATTATCATTCTCCATGGGTGCGTGATGCTTCATTCAATAACTGGTTTGCCGGGTTCATTGCTCCCCAATGCGGTATAAGTACGCTGCTTTCTGAACTCTCCGAAGATGAAAAATGGGGGCTTGTTCCCCACGACAAAGCACAATACTGGGACAATATAATCTGGGTATGGGGAGCCTGGCATGCCTATTGCAATTCGGGAGATGATGACTTCCTTGCCATAGCCTGGCAGGTTTCAGAAAATATCCTTCGCCAGAAAGAAGAAGAAGAATATGACCCGGCGGACGGTCTTTTTTACGGCGGAGCATGTTTTCAGGACGGTATTGCCGCCTATCCCGATGCGTTTCTCTCTGCAAGTGCCGAAAGCGGCATAATGCATCACATAAAGAATCCTGCCGCAAACGGCGCCAAACCACGGACAACCGGCGGCGGAGCCGATCTGAAGGCTCTGTCAACAAACTGTCTCTATCTGGCTGCTTACCAATACTGTGACGCTATGCGTGCCCGGCTGGGTATGGACAGGATTTATGACGGAAAAGCTGAAACATTGCGTAATAATATCAACAAGTATTTTTACCTGCCTGAAAAAGGTACCTACAGGTATCTTTTTACTCCGTGGGAGAATATGCCTGAACGGCAGGAAGGTCTGGGCCATGCGTTTGCCTTGCTTACCGGAGTGGTGCCGGAAGAATTGCAGGAAAAACTTGTTGCCGGGGTTCACCGTACACCCTACGGGATACCATGTGTCTGGCCGCAGTATGAACGGTATGCTTCTGAAAAGGGTGTCTATGCACGTCATTCAGGGGTCATCTGGCCGCAGGTTATGGCTGCCTGGTGCTGCGCCCTTGCCGCAAATGGCTTCCGCCGTGAAGCATGGCAGGAAACCCGTTCTCTGGCTTCTCTTGCCGTTCCCAATCACATGTTTCACGAAATATACCACCCCGAAACCGGAAAACCCTACGGCGGCATACAGGAAGACAATGAAAACGGTATGCGCGAATGGCTCTCCTGCCGACGTCAGACGTGGTGTGCGACAGGCTATATACGCATGGTGCTTGCATCGCTTTTCGGACTGCAGACATTTCCCGGGGAGATCATTCTCGATCCGGCATTGCCTGAAGGATGTGAAGAAATCTTTCTGCAGGGATTTGAATACGGCGGCATGACTCTGAATATCAAAGTTTCAGCCGGAGAAAATGATTCTGTCACTACAGTAAAGATCATCCCCGGCGAAACCGCAGATATCCATCTGACCACTACCCGCCGTATCTGAAATAACCAAACCCTTTAAGTGATGGAGTGTACAATGTTCAATGTTTTACTGTATGTGTTGATTTTTTTGCTGGCAGCAGTTTTAGCGGCGGCCATAGTTTATATTGTAAAATTGAAGAGGGAAAATCTGAATTTACGGAAAGAATTATCCTGTTCATTATCTGTTTCTGGTGCCGCCGCCGATGCTTTCACTTATCTTGCCATCGGCAACAGCATCACCCTGCACGGGGAGGCAAGTTACTGGTGGAATGAATGCGGTATGGCGGCTTCCGTTCCGGAAAAGGATTATGTTCATCTTGTTTCAACCGGACTGCAGACAAAGGTCGGCAAAGTAAATACTGTAGTGCATCAGTTTTTTGTGTGGGAAGCTCAGGCACATGACCGTTCGGAAACCTTGTGTCTGCTGGATGCAAAGCTGAATAACCATGTGGATCTTATTACGGTACAACTGGGAGAAAATGTTCAGGAATTCAGTACTTTTGAACGTGATTTGACTGAACTGCTGGAATACCTGCGCCGCAAAGTTCCACATGCCCGTATTATCATGCTTGGGGATTTCTGGGATACAAAACGCGACGGGATGCGTAAACGTGCAGCAGAAGCATCTGGCAGCGAATTTGCCGATATTTCTCAAATTATCGGTGATACTCAATATCAATGCGGCATGGGCAGCACAGTATACGGCAATGACGGCAATGTCCATACCGTCGATCACTCCGGAGTGGCCATGCATCCCGGCGATAAAGGTATGCGTTTCATTGCCGATACTGTTCTCCGGCAATGGCAGAGTGCATCATAATTTTCTGTACCGGAATATAAATAAGAAAAACCGCTGCAAAAAGAACTGTTTGTGAGGGAAAGTTTCGCCAATATGAACAGTCTGAATAACAGAGTTTATGAATTTGTGAAGAGTATTCCACGGGGAAAAGTTGCCACCTATGGGCAAATCGCTTTGCATCTGGGGAATAGGAATTCAGCCCGGGCGGTGGGGAATATTCTTCATAATAATCCCGATCCGGAGCATATTCCATGTCATCGGGTGGTCAATGCCCAAGGGAAGCTTTCCCGATCATACGCATTTGGCGGGATTGAGGCTCAAAGACGCCTGCTGGTGTCCGAAGGAGTCGTGTTCAAGAATGAGCAGGTTGTCGATTTAAGTGTATCACAAATGCTTTCCGAAAATCCTGATAAATCACCAGCAAGTTGTTGCTGATTTCGGAATTAAAATCAAATGACCACCTTAAAGTCGATGGTCGAAAAGTTGATGTTCTCTTGCTCGGTTTGAGGAACGATTTTTACCTCCACCAGAAATCACAACTTACGACCGAAAGTGTCGTGAGTTTGTTAAAATAAAAAGCCGTAGCTACTGCTTGATTTCAAGCAAATTACGACTTTTGCGCTTTTAAGCAGAGATGTCAGTTGCAAAGTATATTTGAGAGAAAGCCCTCAATTTCTCTTAAAAATCTCTCTCTATCTCGCTAGCTTCTTACATGGTTTATGCCAACGGTTCTTCAGCCATAGATACAGTCATCTGCGATGGCAGGATATTGATGGCAGATGGTGTTATTCCCGGCAGTGATGATATACTTGCCGAAGCCAGGGAGCGGGCGGAGTATTACAAAAAACTGGCGTGAAGCGGTTCCGGGAAGTTTCTTGTCTCATCCCCCAAAAAAATCAACACAGTCAGGCCGCAGTGATATCTTTGCCACACTGTGTTGTGGATCGGGATTGCCGGGTGGAAAAGGAAAAATTTACAATTCCCCCGGCAAAACATTTTGCATATTACATCGCAGTATTGTGCATCAATGATTTTGTCCCGTCGCTGTCTCTGAAAAGCAGATAATCGGTATGCAGATAGTTTGAGTGAAGAAACACATCGGGGGCAACACCTTCGCAGAATGCACTTGCATCGGGGGTTATGGCTCCGTAACTGGAGACGTTGCTTATACCGAATTGGCCTTCCGGACTTTCGTTGCGCAGGAAGATATGTGGCCCGGTGGGATACCAGTAAGAGATATAATTGCCTTCCACATAAGATCTGCCGCTGCCTCTCTGGTCAATCCCGGGGGCGCCGTCAAATTCTGCGCCGTAGCGGAAATGAGTGGTACGCAAAGTCCCATGATTTTCAAACCAGAAAATGTCGTTGCCATAGGGCCAGTTGGGGCGCGGAGGCAGATGGCCGAAATTACCGAAGATCACAGGTACGCCGCAAATATTGCTGCAGACCATGGTGCCGCTGCCCCTGTTGCGGAGACATGCGCCCCGGTCAAGAGTAGGCGAGATGCTGAGCCAGCTGTTGATAAAACGGAATTCACCGTCATTATTTTCTGCAAATACGGGAGAGAACACGCTGGAGGCAAAGACTTCAGTAAGGAGTTCTTCCTCTCCGGTCTGGCAGGTACGTATGGCAGTGCGGTTGTCATAGAAGACACAGTCATTGAAGCGGACAGTACCTGCTCCGGTGATCTCAATGGAATTTGTACCGCCGTTGAAGAGGAGCCCGATAATTTCCAGTTTGATATCATCGCCGGAGACCTTGAAGATACCGTTGGTAT
>JAZSGI010000142.1:0-3003 GCA_045532655.1 Victivallaceae bacterium | reverse complement strand
TTCCTGATATCTGAAAAATGTTACTTCTGCGGCTTCCCCGCCGGGGCCTGCGGCATTGTAACTCCACTCAAAAGTTCCGGCGGGCAGCTCAAAATCCACTTTTCTGCCATCTGCCGTTACAACAACGGCAAGGAGTTTTTCCGGCACAGGAAAACGCCTCTGCAAAAGTATATCTGCAGCAGGCAGACGGCCCGCCTGGATACCGAAAACATCGCTTTTGCGCCAGTGACCGTAAAAAAGCGGCAGATCCATACCCATTTCCCGCCGCAGGGATTCCACTTCTTCCGGCTTGGGGTTTTTGCCCAGCAGAGCAGCCGCCGGATCACCTGCCGCCACCCGGAAAAGCAGAAAACAGAGCAGCAGCACACCGAATATGACTCCCACTGCCACAAAAGTACGTTTCAGCAATATTTCAAACATTGCGTCCGCCTGTACTCATCATGGCAAGAGTGACCAGTCTGGCATCGACCGCTCCGCCCGCTGCATAATGTGCGGCAATAACCTCCGGCAGGTCAGAAGGTTTGACGAGCATGGCAGTAATATTTTCGGAATCCTCCTGATGATTCGGCGGCAGAACACCCCCCTCCACCTCATCAACACTCATCTTTACCAGCACCATGCGCTCCCCGGACATACCGGGCGAATTTATTGCCGGGAAGGAAACAGCCTCAACTCTGCCCTGCAATCCTGTTTCCTCCCAGAGTTCCCTGACGGCAGTCTCTGCAGGTTCTTCGCCCGGATCGATCAATCCGGCGGGGAATTCCAGCACATGGCATCCGGCAGGCGGGCGGAACTGATCGACAATGACCCATTCCCCTGTACTGCGTACCGTACACCAGATAACTACTGCGCCTGGGTGTTCAGCGGCATTGCTGTCGGAAATTTCTCCCTTTTCTGCGGCATCCTGTTTCACTCTTCCTGCGGCTTCCCATTTTCTGACCCTGCCCCCGGCATCCTGAAAAATCACATTGCCGAGGCGCAAAAATTTACCGCAGGCGATTTCTTCATAACCCAAGATTTTTTCTGTAGCCATAGTCATTCTCCGCCGGAAGTGTTAAAAAGCGGCAACGCCTGACTGCCGCGGGCCGAATATTAAAAAAAATGGCAACCCCGCCAGGACTCGAACCTAGACTAAGTGGACCAAAACCACTTGTGCTACCATTACACCACGGGGTTGCATCGCATAATAACAAGTGATACAACTGATCACACTCCTTAATTTATCATAAAAACAGAAAAAATCAACTGCTTTTGCAAAAAAAATACCTCATTGGGCAAAATTACTCATTTTGTGAAGAAATCCGCTTGCTATTTCAGCAAAAACGGCATATATTTAAGAATCTGTGAATGTAAACACATCATCAAATCTGGAGGTTTTATGGCAGAATTCAATATCAGTTGTCCGGAATGCGGCGAAGAGGTCACTGTAGACAGCGATTGGGCAGGTGCCGAAGTTGACTGTCCCTACTGTTCAAATCCCTTTATCGTTCCGGAGTTTGAGGATAATCAGGAAGAAGCCGCGGAAGCTCCAGCCCCGGCAGAAGAACCTCCTGCACCGGAGCAGCCCCAACAGCCCCAGTTCCCGCCCGGCTTCGACCCCAGTGTATTTGATTACAAACCGCCGGTGATGCCGCTTAAAAAATCCATTGTCGGAGCAGGTCTTACTCTGGGTTCATTTTTCTTTTATTTTATCTTCAACTGGATATATCTCTGCGGTTTCGGTGTGCTTCTTGCCATTGCCGGCATGATAGTAAGTTACGGAGTGATCGATACTTTGAAGGATAAGAAAGGTCTCTCCAAAGAAACCATCCGCAACACTCAACTATGCAGCTGGTGCGCTCTGCTGCTGGCCCTTGTAGTGCCGGTACTGTCGGTTTACAGAGTCAATTATGCCAACGAAAACACCCTTCCGGAAGAAAAATCTTTCATGGGTTTTATCTATGCCGGACTGGGATTGGAATATGAAGAGGCGAAATCCGGCACTTCCGCCGGTCTTCCGCCTCATACTGCCCCGCTTCCCGGAGCACCTGTACAACCCGGAGCACCTGTACCGCCCGGAGCACCTGTACCGCCAGGAGCACCTGTACCGCCGCCAGCTGCAGGTAAATAAAAATCACTTTTATCCGAAAGTGTATTGTACAGCAGGAATGTGAAACCCCGTTACATGCCGGAAAGGGTTTTCACAGTTCTGCTGTTTTTTTTGCAAAACAACTTTCACAGCCGGGGAAATCACTTCCCGCTGAAATTAAATGATTGTGATTAAACAAGTGTAATCATTGGGTTAAGTTTTTGAAAAAACAGAGCAAAATGCGTCACTTTTGTTAACTTATATCAATATCTATTACAACAAAAACATATTTTCCTTTTCCCGCCTGTTGACAATTCATTTCAAATGGGCTATAATTTAGATTAGTGTCAGGAAAATTCACTTAACAAACCAAACAGAAAGGAAAAGTGAAAATGAAGAAAATTTTTACTCTCATAGAACTCCTGGTAGTGATAGCTATCATAGCTATTCTCGCTTCCATGTTTATTTGCTGAAACGATATATGAAGCTACAAGAAGGTTTCATACTTCTCCGAACCAAGCAAACTTCTCTACATGGTTGACGGCAAGACCCATGCTTACCCCGGCACCAATATTTCACCGCCGAACCTTGGACATACTGCTTATGTCGATGCCTATTATTTGCACTCCGGCAAGTCCAATATCCTTTTCCATGACGGACATGTGGAAGATATCAAGAAAGAAGACGGTATTGATGCCTACAGCGACAGTAATCGTGAAACGTCCAAGTTTCGTTGGTGTGACTCAAAAGATATTAATTACTATAAGAGGCAATTTCAAAACTCCTCAAATTTGTCAAAGCGCCCTCGCTTCGCTCTGACAAAGGGAGCGTTTTCGGCTGTTACCTTATAGGTAGCAACCTCAAACTACCCTTTGCAGCTCTTTGCGAATGGCATCTTTGCCATTTTTTGAATGACTTTTGAAATTACCTCATAA
>JAZSGI010000147.1:0-2674 GCA_045532655.1 Victivallaceae bacterium | reverse complement strand
AAAGCTGCTGTTGAACCGGGCTATTCACTTGCCCCTTACTATCTGGTTTTTGTCGGGGATGATGGCAGTATTCAGTTGAACTTCAATCAACCGAAACAGATACTGGATGTTCTGAAAAAAGAGTGCCTGGGCTATTCTTCGCCCCAATCCACAGCTGTGGCGCAATTTAATAAGAAAACACAGTCCGGCAGAAATATGCAGCACTACCAGAGGCTTTTGGAAAAGGCAGTGGAGGCTGTTGTCGGTAAACAGCAGGAACAGGGCGTACAGACCTTGTTCCTGCGTGGCGGTATCCGCCTTGCCGGAGATGCTGACCGTAGAGTGGATGACTTTGAAGTCGTGGCATTTGTCGCATTGATGGAGGCAAAATAATTATGACGACTCGTTACGGAAACATTTTTAACTTCCCCGAAAACTGCTTTGTGAACCAGCGGATCGGAAAGGCTTTGTTTGCCGAGAATGGGCCTTTGACTCCGGGGGATCGTAAGACCTTCCGCAGCGATATTGAGGAAATATTCTGCTCCTACATTCTGGACGACAATCATGGGGTGATGCTCAATAGTTATACAGATGCAGAGCATGATTTCAGCTGCCTTGCCCAGATTGATGTAGTTTTGAGAAAGCCAGGAAAAGCAGCGCGTGTTGCAGAACTTTGCCATCGGGCGATGCCTTACCCGTTGATCGTGATACTGCACGATGGGGATAAACTCTGGTTCTCAATGGCAGAAAAGCGGTTCAGTCGGGATGGAAAAGAGCAAGTCGTTTTGGAGCAGCAGACTGATACCGGCTGGATCGGCAATCGCTTTTTGCAGGATTTCTCCACAGGGGCAGACTTTGGCAAGTTCAGGAAGAATAGTTACCTTGAGCTGTACCGGCACTATGCGGAATTGCTGGATGTTCTGAAAACCGCAGAGATCACTGGCTCATTTCAGCAAAGCAGTATCAGCCCCGAAGAACGCCGCAAGCTGCTGGCGGAACTGCACCAGTTGCAGAATCAGCTTGCTGAACTGAAAGCAAAGGCAAAGAAAGAAGCTGAACTCTCCCGATTGGTGGAGATCAATATGCAGGCAAAGCAAATCGAAGCAGAAATAAACAATACAAAGAAGATGTTGGGGGAATAACATGGCAGACAATTCAGAAAAAATAATACAATTATCAGAAGCTCAACAGCCATTTTCAAAGTACCCTGAGGAAATAAATAACTATTTCAAGGACAACAACATTGTCATCTCTGCCTTTCCGGAATTTTTGTGGGATAAGCTGAAAGAACCCAATTCTCCTGATACAGCAATCACAAGCATGGATCAGTACGAAACCTTTTTGAAAACTGAATATGCGTTTTGGCTAAATGAAGATTGGCGAAATAAACTAAGCAGCTGGCATTTTTTAGAAAATTTGCGTCAGGCAAAAAGCTATTTCGATCAAACAGAACGTTACCTTGCCAATAAAGATTACAATTCCGCAAAAAATGCAATAAATACAAGCATAACTCAGTTGAGAACCAATATTTTATGTTCCAAGACTACGTTGGCACAAACATTGTGGAAATATCATGATAAAGATCAGAGTTTTTTCGATGGATTTCTTAAAATAGCAAATAAACATGGTGGCAATAATACAATCGGAGCGTATGAATTTGAAGGCGCTCTTGCAGCTTATTTTTACTTGAACGAAACAGCCCCATTGTTTTCTTCTTCTCAATTTGCAAATTTAAAAGGTCAGGCAACAAAAGTAAATCAAAACTATGCGGATCTTAACCGCCAGTATCTGGATGCATTCCACGAGCAGGAAAAGCGACTTGCCGAAATTGCAAATTCAAACGATCAGCATTTGAAAAGTTTAACCGAAAAATCAGAAAACTTCTGGAATGAAAATGCCAGCAGACGTGATGAGCTGGAAAAGGTTTATCGGGAAAAATTGCAGCTCGAAGCTCCTGCACAGTATTGGGATAATATGGCGAAAAAATATAGTACCAAAGGCACAGTATGGTTGTGGGTTAGTATAGCTATTGCTGCCGTAATTATTTCAGTTTTGGTCCTCTGTTTCTTCTATATGCCAATGGAAAAATCAGCGGAGGTGAGCTTGTTTGGAATTGTTCGAAACTATATGATTTTAACAGCGACAGTTGGTATCGGTGTTTATATGCTGAGGTTGTTTGTCAGAATGTGTATGAGCAGTTATCATCAATCACGCGATGCAGAAGAACGAAGCAAGTTAGCAATTTTTTATCTTGCTCTTATAGAAAAGAACGCAGTAACAGACAAAGAACGCGCATTAGTTATAAACTCACTTTTCAGCAGAGCAGATACGGGATTGCTGAAAGGTGATTCAACACCGGTGATGTCACAGAATGTTACGGAACTGGTTGATGCTGTTATAAGGAAATAATACATAAGGAGATTTGAGATATGAACAAGATGGACGGGATGTCGATGAATTTGAAGGCGGAGAACATTGCCCAGCTGAAGGCTTTGTTTCCGGAGGCGGTTACTGAAGGCAAGGTGGATTTTGAGGTCTTGAAAGCACTGCTGGGCGGGGAGATCGAACAGCGGCAGGAATATTACAAGTTCACTTGGAATGGCAAAGAAGCTGCCAGAGCTTATGCCCGTACTCGTTCTATAGGGACGTTGCGTCCTTGTGTTGAGGAAAGCTCCGGCAAGGATGGCACTCCCGG
>JAZSGI010000027.1:0-7216 GCA_045532655.1 Victivallaceae bacterium | reverse complement strand
TGATGAGTTCCGTCTTTTTTGCATCATAATCCCTCGGTTTGCGGTAACTGATGAAAACTGCTGTCAGGAGTCCGGCGATCATTCCCAATGCCGGGATAAACATTGCTTTCGGAGCCATGTCAGCAGTAACAGCCAGCCCGTTGTCTGCAATATTGCTGATAAGGATCTTGTTGAGATATATCTGCCCGAACCCGAATGGAAGTACCATATAAGGAGTGATAAGACCGAAGGTCAGGATACATGCCACTGCGCGTCTGTCCAGACGGATACGTTCAAAGACCTGCAAAAGTGGCGGAATGAGAATTGGAATAAAAGCAATGTGTACCGGAATAAGATTCTGACTGGAAATCGCCGCCAATGTCAGAATAAAAAGCAGGATATATTTGAAAAAGAATATTTTTTGCGGAGTGACTTCGCCTGATATTTTTTTGAAAAGTGTCTGTGCCAGCATTTCTGTTATGCCGCTGCGGGAAATGGCGATGGAAAATGCACCGAGTACAGCATAACTGAAGGCGATCTGGGCTCCGTTGCCGAGACCTTTTTCAAATGCTCCCAATACATCGGTAAGTACTTTGCCGCAATGTGCCGCCCCGGCACCGAATGAGGTCATTGCAGCGGGATCTGTTCCGGCAAAAAGTCCCCCGGCAACAGAGGCGATTATAAGCGAAAATACAACGTTCACCCGCAGTGCGGAAAGAACCAGCAGCAGGACAATGGCCAGAAAGACCGGATTCAGCAGGATTTCTGTCAGCATGATTGGATACCTTTGGTTTTATTGAATTTTGTGGGGGTGGGAATGGTTATTGCATAAAGAGTGTTTGCAACAGCCATTGCCGCAGCGAAAGAAAATAATATGCCGTAACCGAATTTTGCCCATATCCAGCCTCCGGCAAGTGCCGCCAGTATGCTTATAAAGTGGTTTATGGATATTCCGGTGGTGAGGGAGGAGGTTATTTCTTCCGGGGAGGAAGAAATGTCTTTGACATAAAGGTTTGTTGCCATCGATGTTGTGCTGATGATTGCATCGAGCAGGAAGTTGATGCAGACGATCACACATGCAGTTTCCGGAGCAAAGAAATTCCCTGCATATCCGTAAACCAGACAGACAAAGAACAGTATTACTGTATCGTATATCATGATATTTTTGTAGCCGAAACGGTCAGTGAGTTTGCCAGTCAGCGGGCCGCAGAATATATTGGCAAGGGCGCACAACCCTGTCAGGATTGCTATTTTGCTTGTGTTCATATTGTATTCTGTGATAAGCACATAAGGGGCAAATGTGATAAAAATTTGTTTCCGGGCACCGTAAAAAAGTTCGAGGGCGTAAAATTTATTGTATTTTTTGTTGAAATAGAGTGTAGGCCGTTTCCCTTTCATATCACTGTGATTTCCGGCGAAGAATATGGAGATCAGGCTCATAACGAGAAGTATGATAATAAATCCCCATGTGATGTTATAGAGAAGAAGCTCATTTGCTGTCTTCAGAATTCTGATTCCGGCGTAAAAAAAACATGCGGCAATAATACATCCGATGACTGTACCGGCATTCATCATGCTTGTTACCATACCGAGGGAGTGACCTTCCCTGCCGTCTTTTGCTATATGCAGAGCTATGGAGCTGCGGACAGGCATAAGGATATGTTCGCCCGTACTCCAGACCGTTATCAGCAGGATTATCAGCACATTGTTGTCGGAAAAAACCAGACCTGCCACACCGACAGTGGCAATAAGTATCCCCGCCTTCAGTATTTTCCAGTCCGAAAGCCTGTTCATGGCCCACAGTATGAATACAAGCATCAAGCCGGGCATTTCCCGGAAAAATTCCAGCAATCCCCGTTCAAAGTGTCCTACATGGCGTACATCTGCCAGGTAGTTGTTCAGCACGGCGGCAAAGCATCCGGCGGCGATCCCCCAGAAGAGTATACTTGTGAAAAATCCGGCGGTTCCACTGCCGGGGTGAAAATTTGCAGAAATACGTTTGAGCATTGTCCGTTACCTTCTTTCTAAAGAAAAATCACTGTCAGGAGACCTGTCAATATCACTATGACACCGATTATTTTCGGCAGAGTTGCTTTTTCGTGCAGAAAGAACACTCCTGCCGCAAAGCCCAGCGGCAGACTCAACTGCCGGAAAGCCTGAATATAACTTACATTTGTCACATAGGTCATCGCCAGCAGAATCAGGGCATAAGCAGATGAACTGCAGCAGCCTGCTGCAACCGGGTAAATGGAACGGAAAGCAAGTTTCTTCAAATATAACCGTTCTCTTTTTATGCACAGGGATATGACAAGTTGTCCGACTGCCTGCGAAAATTCAATGATGAAGAGGTATGCCATTGTATCAAGGATGGAAAGTTTTTTGATTTCTTCAAGCAATTCCATGACGCAACTGTCAAAAATCGTATACATGGTTGTCCCTGCCGCTGCCGTGATGATGAAAAGCATGACGGAACTGCAATAGGGTTTCAGTGAAAAGCTCCGGAAAGATTTTATCGGCATTATCAGGCAGCCGGCTGTAAGTATCACCATCCCGGCAATATCCCACGGTGCAAGGGGTTGTCCAATTTTGAAGATTATCGTAGTAACAGCTACAAGCATTACCGGCAGGGCCCTGGCCACAGGGTAAACCAGCGAAATATCACTCTGCCGGTATGCGGATGCCAATCCTGCCATATAAAGTATCTCACCGGCTATACTGCCTGCCAGCAGCAGATAAAAAGTTCCGGAGAGAGAAAAGAAGTTTATATCCGAGATCATAAAAAAAGGCAGCCATATCGCCGAGGCCGTAAAACACATCAAAGTGTAAAATGCCAGCGACGGTTTTGTGCCTTTGGAGATAGTGTTCCACGCCGCATGCAGAAAAACCGAAATGAAAACAAGTATGAATGGTATCAATTCAGACATCTGTTGTAACCTTGTAAGAGTCTTCCACGGGGCAGCTCCCGCTGCAAGTTGTGCATAATTCAATTCCGCAAGACTTGAGTTTTTCTGCATCGCAGGCAGAAATATTGCCGTCTGTTACCAGCAGATCAACCTCATCCCGTGCGGCAAAGCGCGTGAGGGAACGGCTGCCGAATTTGCTGCTTTCCGTGATTATTGCCACTTTTTCTGCCACAGAAATAGTTTCTTTTTCCAGTTTGCTCAAACGCATGTCAGAGGTATAAAAGCCATAATCAGCCAGAGCTCCGTCGCAGCCGGAGATGAGCCACTCCACCTTGTATTCTGTCAAACTGCGCTCTGCAGCTTCCCCCACCAGATCCATTGATGTGGTACGCAATTCCCCGCCCAGCAGGATAACCTTGCATCTGCTGCGGAAAAGGGCCGACGCAACAGAAAGTGAATGGGTTATGACCGTTACCGGAAAAGAATTGCGCCGGGCAACAGTTTTGGCAAAGGCAAGGCATGTGGTGCCGGTACCGATAAATATCCTGCTGCATGGAAAAATTTTGTCGTAAAGGAGGTCAGCCAGCTCAAATTTAAGGTCATTAAGGCTGTTGAGGAGGGATTCAGGTTCATATTGAGCCGGATGCACAACTGCTCCGCCTTTGATCTGCAGAATATATTTCCGGCTTTCCAGATAACGCAGGTCCCTGCGTATGGTCATGGTGGACACGTTGAATTTTTCTGCAGCGGCAGCAATATCCAGTTTCTCCTGTTTTTGAAGTATTGCCAGAATGTTTTTTTGGCGGATGTTCATTCACTGCATGTCCTTTTCCGGAGTTATCTCTGATCATCCTATTAATATAGCACGGGTACAGTAAAAGTCAACAAAATATATGACACCTGCAATGCGTTGATCCAAGTGTGCAAACGATAGAAAAAATCAAAAAATTCTTTCGGATTGACTTGAATATTTACATAAACAGAGTTAAATTATATACAATACAGAAGAGGGCCTTTTGTTGTATAAGAAGGCTTTTATACCTTTAAGGAAATGGAGAAAATTCATGGATTTCAAGAAGATTTGTATGCCGCGTCTGCTGCCTGCCCTGCTTGCACTCGGTGTTGCCGGTTGTTATCAGTATCAACCTCCTGCCGAGGTGTTTGAGGGTACAAGTTTCAGTTCCGCAGCTCATGCAGAAACCGATAAAATGCTGGAGGGGCTTTCTGAACTCTCTCTGGAACGTGCTCAGCAGATCGCTTTGATCAACAATCCCAGTATCGTCAGTGCATATCATGCTGTAAATGCCGCCAAGATGCGTTATTATCAGGCGATCGGTCAGTATTCACCTACGTTAAGTGCCGGTTTTGATGCCAACTTCGGTACCAGCCGTGTCACCCGTGCAGTCAACGGTACTGTCACCGATTGGGGAACCAGCTTCACCACAAGTACTTCGATCAGTGCCAACTGGATGCTTTTTGACGGTCTTTCCCGTGAGTTTACTATGCTGCAGAGCCGCCACGGTCTTGCCCAGACCCAGCTGGCGGAAGAGGATGCCAAGCGTATCCTGCTCCGTGCTGTGACCTATGCATATTATGATATCCTGTCTGCAGAAGCTGCTTCCGGTATTGCCCGCCAGGATCTCAAGTTCCAGCTGCAGAACCTTGAAGAAACCGAGCTGAAACTTGAACTCGGTGCAGTAAATTTGAGTGATGTGCTGAACTTCAAGATCCGTGTCAATGCTGCCCAGAGCAATCTTATTGCCGCCACCTACAATTACGAAGTTGCAGTTTACGCACTTGCTGTTCTCATGGGTTATCCGGAAGGCACACTTCCGGACAACGTGACTTTCCCCAAACTGCCCAGTACAGTTGATGAACTTGTCCTTTCTGTGGATTCCTATCTGGACATTGCCCTTGTGAACCGTCCCGATCTGAAAGCCTACCGGGAAGCTGTGACCATTGCCAAGTATGAAGAATACAAAAAATACAGTGCCTATTCTCCCTCCATCAGTGCTTACAGCAGTATGAGTTACGGCACTTCCAGCTCCCGCACCTATCCCAAAGGCGAATTGCCGGAAGATTACGAATACTACAGTTATTCCAACCGGCCGAGTTTTGCTGTCGGTATAAAAGCGAATTGGACACTTTTCAACGGATTCATCCGTTATAACCAGATGCGTGAGGCCCAGGCGGCACTGGCCCAGAACCGTTATGAGCTTGCCAATGCATGGCTCACTGTTGTCAACGAGGTGCGCGGTTCTTATGCCAACTATCTTAATCAGGTCAAGCAGGCCAAACTTTATGCCAAGACCCTCCAGCTGGTGATCAAACAGCGTGATCTTGTGCAGGAAGAATACCGTTCCGGCAACTGCGAACTCACCCGTTTGAATGAAGCTGAAACAAATCTTGTATCTTCCCAGACTGACCTTATCAACGCCATGGTCAATGTTTACCGTGCCAAAGCACAGCTTTCAGCGGCTGTTTACGGTCAGATCGACACCCTTACAGTACCTGCAGATCCCGAATATCCTGACTTCATGGATTCAATCAGCTTTGATGATCCGGAACTCCTGAGCATCAGCGAAAAGGATCATGTCCAGTCAGTGAATGATGAGGTGAAAAAGGCTGAATATTGAAGTGAAAATGCGAAAAAAATGAGGTGATTTTCAAAAGACCTCAACTTTCCGTAAACATTGAAGACAGCTGTCGGTATCGTTAAAGATCAGACAGCTGTTTTTTTATTTGCCTTGCTGTTGTTTTTAACTGTTTATGACTGTGGATGTAATGAAGGTACATGTACTTTTATGATCCACAGGTTGAAAATTAATTGCGGGGAAAAGGTTTAAAAAGTTTTCCCCGCAAAGCTGTTTTCAGAGGAGAGTTCGCAGCAGTTCCTTGAAATTGACCTCTGCGATCCCCACTTTTTTGTCCGCCGCTCCATACCCCATGAGCAATCTGCCGTCAGGCATAAGTACTCCGGAACAGGTAAAAAGACAGGGAATTGTGAATTCCCCTTCAAGTTCCCACTCTTCATCCGCAAAAAGAAGTCTTTCTGCCGGACGGCGGATGATTTCCGGAAGCCCATCCTCCCTTTCCTGCAAAATCATGAATGACTGGGTATAGCCCACTTTGTCATCCTGTTTGCCGTGATAGGGGAAGAGCCATTTCCCGGATTCTATCTCCAGCGGTGCCCAGCTGCAGCCTATACGGTTGGCTTCCCAGGGATATTCAGGAACTGCGAAAACAAATGATTCGGCTTTGCCTTCATAAAAGTCTGTCAGTTCATCGCCCAGAGCAAAGAATATGGATGGCGCAGTCAAATCTTTGCCTATCCCATAGTTCCATGGGGTTTTGGGACGGTGGATACAGATTATTTTTTCCTGTCCGTTGATTTTCAGGCGGCGGGGGAAGAGCATCACGTCACGGTCATCGCTGATTTCCGGTTGGTGGAGGGGGGCGACTGCGGCAAAAGCATCTTCGTAACGGTGTTCTTTAAGGGCTGCAAGATCGACTTTGTAGAGCATTGTCACTGTGCGGTTTTCTCTTACACCTGCACCGTAACGGCTGCCGTGATGCAGCACCCAGTCCGGCAGGCACTGTTCCGGATCGTCATGATCCCAGTATGGACCGGGAGGGAACGCCCGGCAGGCAACTGTAAGATACAAAGCGTTTTCAAATGTGAAAAATCTTGGATCTTCTATACAGCCGTTGGCATAATCGAAGACTCTGCCGTTGCGCATGGAAGTTGCGGCGAACTTTTCTTCATCATATTCCAGATGCGGAGCAAAGGCAGGACGTGAAAGGTCGAAATCCCAGTTTTCGCCGCCGTCACGGCTCACGCCGTAGCCGAGGAATATGGGGTAAGGTTCCGGTTTGCCGGGGATTTGTGCCTGCTGCCATGCGCCGGTGGAACGGAAAAGCATGTGCAGTACAGCCGGATCATCGGGATCGGCACATATCGCCGGATTCAAAACCATTTTGTGCGCCCAGGCACAATCGGGAATCGGGTCGAGAATACATTTTTTCTTGAATTTCACAGTACATTCTCCCTGGTTTACTGAGGTGATTTCAAATTGTTAAAGGTCCCCCCAGCTTTTACTATGCAAAGGGAGCATCTTTCAACAGTCCTTACTGATAAAAATATTTCCGGTAATATGGAATGTCAAATTTTTTGAGCCGTCTTTCCCGTTGATTTTACGGGAAAAATTCATCTCTGCTATGAATCTGCTGTAATTACAGGCAGCCATACGCAGAAGAGGCAATTTCAAAACTCCTCAAATTTGTCAAGTCGGATCGTAGCCATGTCGTTCTGTGGGCCAAGGAGTTGTAAAAGT
>JAZSGI010000201.1:0-10455 GCA_045532655.1 Victivallaceae bacterium | reverse complement strand
AGGAGATCGCACCGGCTGACCCCAATGCGTGGCTTTTTGCGGCACTTGCCTGTGAGCACTCCGGCGATATGCCCGGAGCACTGGAAGCATCTGCCCGCGGAGCAGAGTTGTGTCCGGAAAGTTTTTACTGCCAATACAACCGCGGCAGGCTTCTTTTCATGAGCGGGAAAGAAGATCAGGCGGCATTCCAATTTCTGGCGAGAGCCTACAAAATCTCTCCGGACAACACAGATTGCCTGCTGCTGCTTGTACAATGTGCAGCAAAATTGAATATCGATCCATCAAGTTTCTACAACAAACTCAACAGTGTTGCCCGGGAAATGGCGGAAAAAACAGAGATACAGACGACCATGGGTGTTTATCTGGTTTCGGCAAATCCCGTCGGATCGCCCAAATGGAGCACTGGAATGGCTTTTCTGCAAAACGCATACAATAAAGCTCCGGACAATCCCATGGCGGCACTGAATTTTGCAAGAGCCCTTGATCAGTCCCCGCAATACCAGCAGGCGGCGTTGCCGATATATGAAAAATATCTGCTTCTTGTAAAGAATAATCCGGAAGCTGCCGGCGGCTCTGCAGAAGCCGAAGCCCGGATAAAGGCTATCCAACGCAGTTCCCGCTGATTTTGAGGTTCTGCAAATGGCTTTTGATCCGGAATACACTGAACAATTACGGGAAAACTGCAACTTTGAAGAACTTGTCGAGGCACATTGTCAGGGTATAAAGCGTTTGAACGGCAACAAACTTGTGGCCCTCTGCCCCTTCCACCACGAAAAAACTCCAAGTTTTCATATAGATCTGAATCTGAAACGTTACTATTGTTTCGGCTGCAAAGAAAAGGGTGATGTTTTCAGCTTTGTTATGGCGACTGAACATCTGGATTTCCCGGATACTCTGCGCTTTCTTGCCAGCCGCTGCGGTATGCCGGAGCCGGAAATGCACAAAGCGGATCCGGCGGCGGCAGCAAGAATGAAAGCAAAGAAAAATGCACAGGAACGGCTTTATGAAATAAACGAATTTTTTGCCGGGTTCTTCCGCAGCAACCTTAAAAATAACCCTTCTTCGCCGGTTGCACGTTATTTTTATACAAGAAATATTCCGGAAGAATATGCTGAAAAATTCCGCATCGGTGCCGCCCCTGACAGCTGGGACACAGCTTTGACACTGGGCAGACAGAAGGGATATTCAGATAAAGAACTTGCCGAAAGCGGGATCGTACTTTATAACGAAGAAAAAAACAGATTTTACGACCGTTTCCGTTCCCGGCTGGTCTTTCCCATCTGGGATACTGCCGGCAGAGTTGTGGGATTCAGTGCCCGCACCATAGAAAAAGACCATGCAGGAGCAAAGTATGTCAATACGCCGGAAACGCCAATTTTCCATAAAGGCTCTCTTTTATATGCTTTTCCCCATGCCCTGAAAGGCTTCCGGGAACAACAGACAGCCATCCTTTGCGAGGGGCAACTGGATACGATAGCATTTTTCCGTTCGGGACTTCCCTTTGCCGTTGCTCCGCAAGGAACTGGATTCACAGCAGAGCAGGCAAAACTTTTGAGTAAACATGTCAGCAGGATATGTCTCGCTTTTGACTCCGATCAAGCCGGTATGAAAGCTGTAATGGCGGCATTGGAACACCTGCTGCCGTTGGATATTGAGGTGATTGCACTTGATCTTTCCGGCGGTAAAGATCCTGATGAAATTTTGAAAAGCGAAGGTCCGGCGGGGCTTCCCACCCGTCTTGAACATGCAATTTCACTGGATGAAATCATTTTCCGGCACTTGAGCAATAATGTTGACTTGTCAACTCCATTCGGCATGGATACTGCAGTCAAAACCTGTGAACATTATTTTTCGATGCTCTCCAGTCAGGTGGTCAAGGCCCGTTACTGGGAACAGGCGGCGCAAAAACTTTCTCTGCCGCCTGAGATACTTTATTCCGAACTCCGGCGGTTGAAAGCCAGGCAGGCACATAAGCAATATGTACAAAATAATTACGCAGATGAGCGGGAACGTTTTACCCACCGGAGATCCGCCGTTAAAACTGTGCAATCACCGGTTTCCAGGGGAGCTTGCGCCGCTCTGGAATCATTGCTTGAACTTGCTCTTATTGATGCTGACTGCGCCAGACTTGCAGCAACAGAGGCACCTTCCGCGCTCCTCGGCATGACCAATACCGGCAAAGCCCTGAACTTTATTGCCGCCCTGACCCTTAACGACGAGTGGCAGGAGTTACAGAAACATATAGGCGACATGCCGGCGGAAGCAGCAAATGATGAAACTGTAGCAAGGATACTTGCCGCAGAAACCACCTGCCCGCCAGAAAAACGTACTCTTGTATGCGAAGAATGTCTTGCCAGACTTAATGAGGAAGCTGTCAAACTCCGCCGTCAGGAACTGCTGCAGAAACTCAAGGCAGCAGCCGGAACTCCGGAAGAACAGGAAATATTTAAAGAGCTTTCCAATCTTCAATGAAAACCGGAAAGCCCTTCTTCTGATTCAGCAAAATATTGCCTGCGCTGCCAACCCTGTCAGAATTCTATTCCCAAAGCGTTGAGGAAGATAATGAAAATCACAAACGGCGCAATAAAACGTACGATCAATGCCCAGAGGGTCATGACCGTAAATCCGTTTCTGCATACATCCTTATACAATTCATCTTTGCTGAATCCGGCAGCAAAAGTAAGCAGATTCACATCTGCAAAACCATTTGTCCCGCTCCGCAGTTCATCTGCTCCCTTGTCGGCACCCCAAACCCAACCTACAAAAAGACAGGTAAGGATACCGCAAACCGGCAGGATCCAGTTACTGGTTAGATAATCAACAAAATCAAGGAAAGACCCTCTTGCAGCCTCTTCGCCAAGTGTCCAAACCAAGCTGTCACGCAGCCAGGGCAGAGCCTGCCAGTCAGAGGAACTGACTGCCGACAGGCATCCAAGCAGAGTAACTGCAGCAAAGCAGATGATAACAGCTGTTTTACGTTTGAGATTACACTTATCGACCAAAGCTGTGACACCGATCTCCAACAGCGAAGCTCCGCTGGTAACAGCCGCAATGGTAAGCATAACAAAGAACAATCCAGCCCAGAGCCACCCCATGCCGCCCGGGAAACTGTTGAAAGTAACCGGAAGAACCTGGAAGATAAGAGACGGTCCGGCTGCCGGAGTGTGCCCCATGGCAAACACCGCCGGAAATATCGCCAACCCGGACATAACAGCCGCCAGCAGATCAAGAACAACGATCCAGATAGCGGCAGAAAAAACATTCTGTTCTTTTTTCAGATAACTGCCGTAAGTGATCGTTATACCCATCCCAAGGCTGAGTGAATAAAAAACAAGTCCCACTGCCTCAAGAAGGCTTTTAGTGGTAAGTTTGCTCATATCGGGTTTAAGGAAAAATTCAATACCATCCATGGCTCCGGGCAGAGTAACACTGCGGATGATCACCAGCAGCAAAAGAACAAAAAGAGCCGGCATAAGAACCTTTGACCAGCGTTCGATACCGCCTTTGATCCCGCCCCAGATCATACCTGCACACAGAAGCATGAAGCTGCAATGCAAACCAAGAACAAGCCGTGTGTTTCCGGTCATGCTCACAAAAACATCCTTTGCGGTTTCCGGAGAAGTCATACTCATATTGCCGGAAAAAGCCTTGCCGATATACGCCAGTATCCATGCCCCGATCACCGAGTAATAAGAGAGGATTATAAGCCCGCATACAACCATGGCAATACCGATGACAGGGAATCCCCACACCAGCATAGCTCCACCGAAAAGAGCAGAAACTACCGCCACAGAATATTCGCCGTAAAGGGCGAAAACTATCGCAAGCCCAATAGATATATAGCCTGTGATATCAGCAAGAAGCGACCGTTTCAGCTGTAATTTCCGGATCGCCCCCACGGGGGACATTCCGGTTTTTCTGCCAATGGCGATCTCGCAAAACATAACAGGGATACCAATGAGCAGAATACACAAAACATAGACAATAACAAAGGCTCCGCCGCCATTCATCCCCGTCACATACGGGAATTTCCAGATATTACCCAGTCCGATTGCAGAACCGGCCGCCGCCAGTATGAAGCCTATTGCCCCACCCCATGTTTCTCTTTTCATCAGCATTCTTTCTTTTTGTTTCCGCCCAAACGGATATCAAATATTGTTTATATTTTCAAAATTTGTTTTTCATTCACTCCGACCAGAAGGGTGACAGATCACGGAGAGTTTTGATAATACCCGGCAGAACCTGAAGGACTTTTTCCACTTCTTCCACTGTGTTGAACCGCGAAAAACTGAAGCGGATCGTCCCGTGTGCAGCAGTATACGGCAACCCCATGGCACGCAAAACATGCGATGGCTCCAGACTGCCGGTAGTACAGGCACTGCCGGAAGAAGCACAAATCCCGTATCTGTCCAGATGCATGAGGATCGCTTCTCCTTCTATACCCTCAAAACTCACAGATGAAGTATTGGGCAGACGGCTCTCCTTATCCCCGTTGATACGTATACGGGGGATCGTTTCCGAAATACCTTTTTCAAGCAGGTCACGAAGCATTGAAGTATGCCTGATCTCCTCCTGCAAGTGTTCACGGGCGATCTCTGCAGCTTTGCCCATACCGATTATATAAGGTACATTTTCTGTCCCACCGCGGCGTCCGGACTCCTGATGTCCCCCAACAAGAAACGGCCGGAAACGCACACCGCGCTTGACATACAGCACACCTATTCCCTTGGGAGCATGTATCTTGTGGCCGGAAAAACTTGCCATATCTATGGAAGATGCGGCAAGATCAATAGGCACTTTGCCGACAGCCTGCACAGCATCGGTATGGAAAAGAGCCCCTTTGCTGTGGGCAATGGCTGCAAGTTCTTCAACCGGAAAGATAGTACCGGTTTCATTATTCGCCCACATAATACTTACAACAGCAGTATTGGTATCAACGGCTTTGACATATTCATCCATTTTCAATTTGCCATTGCCGTCCACTCCTACAGTAACGATCTCATATCCCTGACGGGCCAATTCCCGGCAAAGGTTAAGAACCGCAGGATGCTCCACTTTGGAGGTGACGATACGTTTTCTTGGACTGTTGACAGCTGCAGCACTTCTGATGGCAGAAGAATCACTTTCTGTACCGCAGGAAGTAAATATTATCTCGCTCGCCTGCCCCTTGATATTACGGTAGGATGCCCCGACAAGTTCCGCAAAACTTCTGCGGGCGTCCTCTATATCATGAGCGACCCTGCCGCCGAAAGTATGGATACTGGAGGGATTGCCGTATCTCTCTGTAAAGTATGGCATCATTGCCTCCAGCACACTGTCTCCGCAACGGGTAGTGGCATTGTTGTCAAGATAGATCATATTCTGCACGTCCATACAGTATTCCTCCCGTCAAATACTTTCCACCACCAGCTCCGCAGAAACAAACTCCCTGAGTTTATCCTCCACAGTATGCTTGAGAGTAACTCCTGCAGCAGGACATCCGGAACAGCGGCCGGTAAGTTTGACCTTCACCTGATTCCCATTGAGATCCACCAGTTCGATGGACCCGCCGTCCTTCTCCAGCAAAGGTTTTATTTCCTTATCAAGAACCTCCTGCAGGCGGAATATCTTCTGAACCAGTCCGAGAGAATTGAAATCATCTGCAGCCGGGACAGCCCCCGCCTGCTCTGCATTTTCATTCCACATATCATCAAGAATATTCTGTATATTTTCCAGACATGCTCCGCACGCACCGCCGGCTTTGCAATAGTTGGTAACTTCGGCAGCCCGGTGCAGATTGTTGGTCTTTGCCACTGAACGGATTTTAGCATCAGTGACCCCGAAACACTTGCAGATCAATGCACCTTCATCGTCGTCATCCGGAGTGTCCACAGCTTCGCCCCTGTACCCTTTTATAGCCGCCTGCAATGCTTCCATTCCCATAACGGAACAGTGCATTTTTTCTTCCGGAAGTTCTCCCAGCAGAGCAACGATATCTTTGTTTGTCACCTTTTCTGCCTCTTCCAGAGTCATGCCTTTTATAAGTTCAGTAAGGGCAGAACTTGAAGCAATAGCACTGGCACAGCCGAAAGTTTTGAATTTGGCATCAACAATTCTGCCGTTCTCATCCAGCTTGATGGTGAGTTTGAGTGCATCGCCGCAACTGGCATTGCCCACTTCGCCTACAGCATCGGCATCACTTATCTCCCCCGCATTTCTGGGATGGAGAAAGTGTTCCATAACTTTTTCATTGTAATCCCACATATTATTTCCTCCTCATTAAATATACATGGCCTTTTCTTCAGCTATAGCAGAAGCTGCAAATGAAGCAAGTTCGCTGATTTTGACTCTTACGGCTTCGCCTCCGTCACGGCGTTTGAATTCCACTTCGCCGTCAGCCAGAGTGCGGGGCGAAATAATAACACGGAAAGGAATACCGAGCAAATCGGCATCATTGAACATGAAACCGGGTTTTTCGCCGCGATCGTCGTAAAGCACCTCAATACCGGCGGCAGAAAGTTCGCTGTAAAGAGCATCGGCAGCTTCGCCTACACCCTCTTTATTCGGGGTAAGAGCGATAAGTTCCAGTTCCCACGGGGCGATACTTATGGGCCAGATGGGACCGTAATCATCATGAGCCTGTTCCATAACAGCCGCCATAGCTCTGCCGACACCTATACCGTAGCAGCCCATGACCATGGGCTTGCTTTTGCCGGAAGCATCAAGGAAATCGCAGTGCATAGCCTCGGAATACTTTGTTCCCAGCTGAAATATATTTCCGACCTCGATACCTCTGGTCTCTTCCAGCGGTTCCCCGGTCAGCGGACAGGGATCACCGGCACGGACAGTGGCGATATCAGCAATAATGATACCATCTTTGGCAAGGTCACGGTCAAAATTAAAGTTGATGTAATGATAACCTTCTTCATTTGCCCCCACCACAAGGTTGCTGGATTTGACAATGGAGTTATCAACAATTATCTTCACCTTTGCCGGATCGATTCCCATGGGTGAAGCAAAACCGGGCACACTGCCGATAGAGGCAATTTCATCATCATTGGCAAAACCGATTTCCGGAGCAAGAGCAACATTGGCAAGTTTACTTTCGTTGACTTCAAAGTCACCCCGTATAAGGGCAAAAATAAGTTCGCCTGTAACATTATTGCGGTAGAAAACCGCCTTGCCGGTATTTTCCGCTTTGAGATTCAGAAACGCAGCGACTTCTTCAATAGTACGGCTGTCCGGAGTTGCAACTTTTTCCAGTTCCTTTGCCGGGGCGGATTCATAAACCCATGCAGCTCTGGCAACCTCTTTATTGGCACGGTAGCTTTGATCAGGCGAAACGAAAATGGTATCTTCACCGCAATCACAGACTGCCATGAATTCGTGGGAGACACGGCCGCCCATCATACCGGAATTGGATTCAATAGACAACACACGGCGCATACCGACCCTGCGGAAAATACGTTCATAAGCCTCATGAGCCCGCTGATAGTATTTTTCCAGATCCTCCTGATCGGTATGAAAGCTGTAAGCGTCCTTCATGGTAAATTCACGGACACGGATAAGTCCGGCTCTGGGACGGGCCTCGTCACGGTACTTGGTCTGGATCTGATAAAGCATCACCGGGAGCTGCTTGTAGCTTGTAACCTCGGTGCGGCACAACTGCACCACAGCCTCCTCATGAGTCATAGCAAGGATCATGGGTTTGTTGTTGCGGTCTTTGAAACGGAGCAGTTCACTGCCGACACTTTCGTATCTTCCTGACTCTTCCCAGAGTTCAGCTGGCAGCACCACGGGCATAGTGACTTCCTGCCCCTCTATGGCATCCATTTCCTGTCTGATGATCTCTTCGATTTTCTGAACGATACGTTTTCCTGCCGGCAGGAGGGAATATATACCGGCAGAGACCATACGGGCATAGCCGCCGCGGATAAGGAATTTATGACTTACAGTCTTGGCTGCGGCCGGATCTTCTTTGATTCGCCGTCCAACAAGTTTGCTCATACGCATGATAATTTTCTCCCGGTATTACTATAAGAACACATCAAAAAAATCAACAGTACACTCAGGCACACCAAGCCCTCTGTACATTCTAATAATATACCACAAAAATCATCAAAAGTCAACTTGAAGCAGTAAGAAAAAAGACCTCTTTACCCCGGCAGCCTCAATGCTTCCCTCACGGCAATATAATTCACCCCGGCAAATCCTGTGGAGAATGCCGGGGCAGCTGCTCAGAGATTCCGTTGCGCCATATCCGCAACTGTTTTATTCATAAGCTGTTTCATGAGTACCGGATAATTGCGGCAGTCTGCACCGGTACGGGCATATATCCAGTGCATGAGCCATTCGCTGTCGGCAACCCTGTTGGCAAAAATTACATTTCCGTAAGCATCCACAAGTTCACCGGAAATTGCAAGTTCATTGATCGATATGCCTTCCGGCGCACCGGCAACCCAAAGCACCGGCGCAAGGAAATAAGTTATACAATAAGTAAGCATATAGCCCTGATAACCGGTATTTTCCACCTTGCCGCACCAAATGTAATCAGCATTGATCTCCTTTGCTGCTGCCATAGAATCAACTGCAACGACTTTGCCGAAAAGACCCGACTGAGTAAAGCTCATGGCTGCAGCTCTCTGTAAATCATTATCAGGATCAAAATGGTAGTATCCAAGAGAAATGAAGTCTGAACTCTTCTCCGGTTCCGGTTTGAAAACCGGTCCGAAAGGCATCAAAGGCAGCAATCCCCAATAAAAACTTCCGCTTTCAGGCATTGAATTATGCAAAGCCCGGACATCGTTATATGGCAATACCGCCAGCACCTTGCCGCTGCCGCCGAATCCGGCAGAAACAAAACCGCCCTGCGCACTTGAATAATCAAAACGGGTCACATTGGTACAGCCGCCAACCAGCATAACCATTACAGCAGTAAAACTTATTACAAAACCGTATTTCATAATTACATATCCTGACAGTTACATCCCGAAAACACCATCTTTATGCTGACGTTTGATCTCTTTTGTATATGTCCATACCCCTTCACCGGTAAGATTATCGGTAAGGGTCAGCGAAAAGAAATAACTCAACTCATGGCTCCTGCCGCTGGAGGCTTTCTGTTTGATGATTGACCCGGCAAGGGAAAGATCATAGGCATTGACCGCATTTTGCGGCATGACAGTTTCCTGTTTGACATTAGGATCATAGTACATGTCTCTGGCATCAGCAGTCGCCTGATCGATATCCTGACCGGCTCCGGCGGCATAGGTGGTAAAACGAACTTTGCCGGAATTGAAAAGAACTTCACGCAAACGGTTGGTCAGGAGACGGGTATCAATATGTTCGCCTGTATTGTTCTGAATATTGTAAAGTACAAGAAGCGGTTTGGTAAGCGTACGGCGTTCACGGGCGGAAAGATCTGCAGGAGCGTTATCCATGGCATCCATGGCATAATCCTCAAGGAATTGCGCAAAAAGCGGAGATGACAACATCGCATTACCTGCTTCCTGTGTAATGATCACCCAGTCAGCAGAGCTCATGCTGTTGGTATTCAAAACAGCTGTTGTTGTATCCCGTGCATCCACATAAACAGATTCGGAAGCACACCCGGCAGCAAGACAGCCGCAGAGCAGAACACCGGCAAAAAAATTGATCTTCTTCATAATCATCTCCTTTGTTATTCAGCTTCAACTATATCTATACGGAAATCTCTTACGTTCGGCCCCGGAGCGACACCCCTGAAATTCACAGTTTCGCCGGGACGGATCGTTATCCGCTGCCAGACAGACAAATTTGTTTCCACTTCGATCCCGTATTCATCGAACCATACAAAGCGGTAGTTTACCGGATAAGGGTTTTCTCCTGTCATTCCGCTCCACATTTGAGCAAAGGCCCCGGTACGGACATTAACCGCTGTAACCTGCACAGTCATGATTCCTCCAGCATTTACACCAGTATTTACCCCGGTGATCTGCAATCGGTCCTTAAGAAAGGAATCAGTGATCACACGATGATCGGCAATGTAGTTGCCAACTCCATGTTTCTGCTGGTTTTCCACAGAATTTACAGAATTCTGGCATCCTGCAGCCAGCAGTGCGGCGCATGCAGTCAAGATAAAATTTTTCATGATGAACTCCTATTTTTCATAAAAAGGCAAGATATTACAGCTGAGCACCCCTGTATTCGGGGTATTGACATAGATAATAGCTGAACGGCAATTTTCCGGCAGGAGAATTTCATTGCCGTCGATCAGCACTCTGTGATCAGCGGGCATCGGGCAGTGGGCAACACCGAAAAGTTTAGGCAGTGTTTCCCAACTGCGGGTATCAGCAGTATTGGTAGCATAGAGATAAGCGGTTCCGGCAAGTCCGACTGCAAGTCCGGCAAGAGCATCAGCATTACCGGCAGCCACCGTGGCAGCAACCACCGCCGCATCCTTGATAAGCGTACTCATAATTATCCGGGTAATAATTC
>JAZSGI010000214.1:0-16295 GCA_045532655.1 Victivallaceae bacterium | reverse complement strand
CCTGCCGCCGTTGCGGTAAGGGCATTTTTTTTGTAAAGCTGAAAACAATGTAACAAGAAAAGGAGAAAAAATTACATGAGTATTCAGTTGTGGCTTCAAGTCTTCGGCGGGTTGGCGATCTTTCTGTTTGCGATGAAAATGATGAGTGACGGTTTGCACCAGGTTGCAGGCGAACGTATGCGTACTGTTTTGCGGTTGTTTTCCGCCAACCGCTTTGTTGCTATCGCTTCCGGAACAGCTGTTACTGCTGTTATTCAGTCATCCAGTGCCAGTACTGTGATGGTTATAGGGTTTGTCAATGCCGGTTTGCTGACTCTGGTACAGGCTATCGGAATAATCTTCGGGGCCAATATCGGTACGACTGTTACAGCCCAGATCGTGGCGTTTGATATCGAGTGGATCATTATGCCGTCAATTATTCTGGGTATGCTGCTTTCCTTCCTGCCCCGTCCGAAGATACAGAGTTGGGGAATGGCGATCATCGGTCTTGGTTTTCTCTTCCTCGGTATGCAGCTTATGAGCGATACATTGAAAGGATTGACCGACGATCCCCGTTTTATGAAAGCATTCCAGACATTTGAGTTTTCATTTGATGCCAACGGCTATATACCGCTCATGCCGCTGTTGGGAGCTGTTGTTATCGGTATGCTTTCCACTTTTGTGCTGCAGAGCAGTTCTGCCTGTACCGGTATTATATTGGCTTTGGCAATGAGTAATGCGCTCAATCTGGAAACAGCTACTGCTCTCGTTCTCGGTTCCAATGTCGGTACCACTATCACCGCACAGCTGGCGTCTATCCCGGCCAACCGGGTGGCGAAGCAAACAGCTTTGGCGCATACGCTTTTTAACGTCATCGGAGTGGTCGTTGCAATTGTCAGTTTCTATATAGTTGTGGACAATCAGCCGGTCTTCTTCTACATTATAAAGAAGCTTTCCGGTGATGATGCCTCTCTGCCCCGCCTGATTGCCAACGCACACACGGTTTTCAATGTTGGTACAACATTGCTGCTGGTTGCCTTTATTCCTGCTCTTGCTAAAATCTGCGAACGTGCCATCCCGGTAAAAGAAGCAAAGATCAAATATCAGCGTTTGGAACCCAGATTGCTTGATACTCCCTCCATCGCTCTTACCCAGACCGTCAGTGCACTGCGTAAAATGCTGCAGAAAGCGTGGGGGATGGTCGATTGCGCCCTTACTTTGCAGGATCCTGCAAATACTGAAAATAATGAAAAAGCCAAAGACCTTGAACAGCAGGAAGCCGATATTGATGAACGGCAGAAAGATATTGCCGATTATCTGGCATTGCTTATGCTCCGCCCGCTGACAAGCCAGCAGGCTGCCCAGATACCGCTGCTGCTGCATTGCGCCAATGATGCTGAACGTATCGGTGACCACACAGCTATCATCAAAAGACTTATTGAAGACTTCAATGCCAGCAAAGCAACCTTGAGCGATGAAGCGAAAGAGGAGTTTACCAAACTGCACTCTCTTCTTAATTTGCAGGCGCAGTATGCCGCATCGCAGCTGGAAAAACACTCACAGGAAATTTTTATCAAAGCTATAGAACTTAAACAGGAGATCTATGTGCTTGCTGAAAATTATGAAAGCAATCATTTGCGCCGTGTCAACGAGAAGCTCTGCACCCCTGCCAGCGGAATTTTTTACCTTGAACTGCTTGCAGAGATACGCAAAGTCGCACATCATCTCGGCAATATAACCGAGCGCAGTGAAACCTTTTATGAGAATCCCGTAGGTTGAGGAACGGGCTATAGAGGAGATGGGAAAATGAAAGTTACTCAGTGGATAAAACGGAAAAGTATCTGGCTGTATGCCAAAATCGTCAAAGAAAAGGCCTCTCCGGAATATGTGGCACGGGGATGGGCTATCGGTATGTTCTACGGTTGTCTGATACCTTTCGGGCTGCAGCTGGTGTTATCCATTCCCACCTCCTTTATTCTCAAAGGAAGTAAAGCAGGTGCCACTCTCGGCACTCTTATAACAAATCATCTCACGATTTTTATCATCTATCCTGTGCAATGTTATGTCGGCAGCCGTATCATTGGCGGCGATATAACCTTCAGCAAGGTGGAAGAAGCGATGGCGGGGATAATCCGGGAGCAAAGTTGGAGTTCCCTGATGTCGCTGGGTGGTGAGCTTGTGGTGGCCTTTTTTATCGGCGGAGCCCTGCTTGCGCTTATTATGACCCCGCTTACCTATTTCGGTGTCAAAAAAATCGTGTGCAGATACAGACAAAAGAAAGAAAAATTATTGAAGCGTAAAAATGCAGATATGTAAGTTCCCATTTATTCTTCTGGCAATATTTCTGGCAGAAACTATTCTGCTTGCCTTTGCTCCGGTTGACCGTACAGTGTGGCTCTCCGAAGGTTTGGTAGCGTGGATCCCTGCCGCAGTATTGATATTTCTCTATATGCGGGGTGTAAGGTTCAGTAACGGGGCATATATGTGCATGTTTCTGTGGTTTTTTCTGCATACGATAGGCGGACATTATACTTTTGCTGAAGTTCCTTTTGACCTGATAACAGAGGCGGGGGGCTTCCAGCGAAATCATTTTGACCGTATCTGTCACTTTCTGGTGGGGGCATTTGCCTATCCGGCTGTTGAAATACTGGAAAACCGCCGTCTGGTCAGTAACAGAATAACGGGTGTTTTCTTTGTTATTATGGCAATTTTCGGTTTTGCCGGGATATTTGAAATTGTCGAATGGCTCTACGCTGTATTGGCTGCTCCCGAAGCCGGTGCAGCTTTTCTCGGAAGCCAGGGGGATATCTGGGATGCCCAGAAAGATATACTTGCTGACGGGCTGGGGGCAATTCTCTTCACTGCATTGTATTGCGTGATACACAAAAGCAAGAAAGCCGTAAAAGCCGCATAAGTTACCGGCGGCGCCTCATTCCTTCCACGCAGACAGGCAAAACGGTTTTGCATATTTTTTTTTGATTTCCTGCTTGTATCTGTACAAACTGTGTATTATATTCAACGGAAATGCAGTAACAGTTACTTAAAAGGAGGGAATATGCAAGTAAGAAGTTTGATTTCGGTTTTGCTTATGTTGTTTGCCGTGCCGGTATTTGCCGGTTGTGCCGCGGACATTTCCGAAGTCATAATTATTCCAGAACCACGCTGTGCGGTATGGGGGGAGGGGCATGATCTTGTTTTGCCGGAAACAGTTACTTTGTCCGGGGATACTGCTTCTGATCATGCTGTATCTGTGCTTGCCGGGGAACTGCATGATTATTGGGGGATCGATTACATTATCGTGCCGGAAAATGGGTTGATAGATTTCCGGATCGATCCAAATGCTGCAGACGGCCGTCCGGAGGGATATGAATTACAGGTCACTGCCGGTGGTGTTGAAATTACTGCAGCAGATGAAAACGGTGCGATCTGGGGGGCGATGACAGTTCTGCAGCTTTGCAGTAAAAGTGCCGTGGATTTGCAAATCCACCTGCCGGAAGTAACCGTGAAAGATTATCCTGAACTGGCACACCGTTCATACTTTATTGAACTCAATGGCAATAATGACTGGGGCGGTCAGCAGATGTTTCACTGGTTCAAACGTTGTATACGCCGTCTTAATGCCTATTACAAATGCAATATGATCGGTTTGGGTGAGGCCGGTTCCGGTTCTTTTCCTCAGAAGAAATTTCCTTTTATGCAATGGGAACGGGCACTTACTGCTGATCAGGTGCGTGAACTGGTGAGTCTTGCTGAATATTACAGAGTGACTCCCTATCCTGTAGTGGAGATATTCGGTCATGCGGAAGGCATGTTCAGCTTGCATAAAGGCGAAGATCACAATTACGGCAGTATCTCCCGGCATCCGGATGCCAATGGGGTGGTTTTGGAGATTGCCGAGGTGACTTCCGACGGTGCTGTCGGCAATGCAGTATGCCTGTCGCACCCCAAAACCAGAGAAGCCGTCTGTGATATTTTTGATTCAGTCACAGAACTTTTCAATGATCCGGAATTTGTACACATTGGTATGGACGAGGCTTTTCCGGTCGGCACATGCTGCCGCTGCAAAGAAATTGCTGCGGATGAACTTTTTGCCGATTATCTCCTTTTCTGTTATGATGAGTTGAAAAAACGCGGCGTTGACAATATCATGCTTTGGCCGGACAGTCTGCTGGATAGTCAGAAATTTCCCGGCGGGACGGCAAACAGTAATGCTCAGCGGGAACGGCACCTTTTCGGATATAAATATTTCTTTAATTACATAACACATCCTGCTCTGGAAAAAATGCCGGAAGATATGATCATGGCGTACTGGGAGTATTCCGGCAAACCGGAACGCTGGACTGCGCTGCCTTTCCTTAAAGAAAAAGGTTTTCCTGTATGGGGAGCCGGATGGGATGGTACAGAGTCATCCTATAACATTGGCAGGATGCTGGCTGATAACAGGGCAGAAGGAATGATCGCAACTGCCTGGACATTCGGATACTGGCGCGGGGCAGCAAGTCCTGCCGGAGCCGAAGCCGCATGGAACCCGTATGGTAATATCCGCAAATATGACCGGGAGGAACGTATGCATCTGGATATGCTGCCGCCGAGAGCATCTGAATTTGCCGGTACAAAAGCTGTTCCGGCAGGGTTCAACGGTTCTGTGCCTGCCAAAGATCTCCTTATTGATATTGCCGGCGAATACACAGTGGGCAAAGTTCGCTATCTGGTTGCGCCCGATGCTCTTCTGGTTGCCGCCGGTATGGATGCGGTTATGCCGGTAAATTCAAGTGCCCGTGGAATGGCATTTCTGCAAAGCGGGTTTGATTATGGACACTTGCGTGATGATAAACTTGCTGATATGACCGTGTATTATTCTGATGGTACAACCGTGACGGAAGCAATTGTCAACGGTATGAATACAGACTCTGCAACCGCTCCCCGACCGGAAGGTCTGGCGGGAAAAGCCTGGGATTATACCAGTGATGCCCGTACTGTAAAGGTCGGCGATACAAGGATCCAGGCGTGGGAATGGGTAAACCCGTACCCCGAAAAAGAAATAAAAGAAATCTCATGGTCATTGACTGACGGCTATTCCAAAGAAAAGTTTGCAATCTTCGCCGCCAGCTTGATATTGTGATGCGGTTGAAAAAAGTCCAGACTTGTCTTTGAGGGTCTTGCAAAAGTCCAAAATCCGTAATTCCGGGTCAGTTACCCTACGGGTAGCTTCCCCGTAATTCCAAACTTTGTCTTTTTTGCAATACCTCTCAAATCCTCAGTCATGCTTTTTCAACCGCATCATTTGTGATGCGATTTTATCAGAGTCCGGACTTGTCTTTGATGGTCTTGCAAAAGTCCAAAACCCGTAATCCCTGGTCAGTTACCCTGCGGGCAGCTTCCCCGTAATTCCAAACTTTGTCTTTTTTGCAATACCTCTCAAATCCTCAGTCATGCTTTTTGCAACCGCATCATTTATGGGGAGTTGTTTTTTTAACTGTTTAAGAACTCCCGCAGGGCTGCCAGCATTCTTGTTCCCTGTACCACGCCCATATCGTGAGTCATTTGCAGTACTGCCGGATCATGGCATATACGTTTTACCGGCAGAGGAGAGGCGGGGCGGATGAGGAATATTTCGCCATCCTGCGCCTTTTTTTCCACATACGCCACGCTTTCGTTATACATTTCGTGCCGCTTCCTGATAGCTTTGACTACAGCCGGGTATTTACGGAAAATAAGTTTGAAGAGCGGGATATATTTTGCCGCCTGTTTTACATAACCCTGTGGTTGGGTCAGGATAACCACGTTTCTGTCATAACCGTTGTTTTCAAAAAAACGCAAAGGTATGGAGTCTGCTAATGCTCCGTCAAGGTATTCTGCTGCTCCAATCTTCACCGGGCGTGAAACTACAGGCATGGAAGCTGATGCCCGCAGCCATGTACACAGATCTTTCTCCCCTCTGCTTGCATTATGGTATACAGCATTACCTGTCCGGATATCTGTACAAACCACCCAGAATTCTGCCGGATCACGGTCGTATGCGGCAATATCGAAAATATCCAGTTGTTCCGGCAGTTGTCTGTAGCAGAAATCCGCTCCGAAAAGATCACCTGTTTTCAGCCATGACCGCCAGCTGCAGTAGCGGTGATCACGGCAAAAACGTTTATTGTACCGCAGGACACGTCCCTGCTGGCCTGATTTATAATTACAGCCGAAAACCGCTCCTGCCGAAACTCCGGCAATGCCGTCGAACCGGATCCCTGCAGCAAGCAGGACATCCAGTACACCGGCAGTAAAAAGGCCACGCATTGCGCCGCCTTCCAGAATCAATCCTTTTTTAGGCATTTCCTGATTGTATTACCTGTTAAAGACCCAGTTTCTCTCTGTATTCCCCGGACAGGAGGAAACGGGGAGCAACATCTTCTTCAATGGGATCAAATCTGGGGGTGCCGTCGATGAAGCAGTTGTCGTTGACATCATCGTTGACCATGGAAACTTCGCCGACCATTACGGAACCTTTGCCGGCTTCGCCGTAGAAACGGTGTGCGTGGCAGTGTTCAAGACAGACACTGTCTCCCGGTGTCAGGATCAGTTTGTCGCCGGAAGACATACGGCGGCGGAAACCGTTTACAGTAATATCAAAATCCTCTCCGGTAAGAGAATTATTGGAGGGATCTGCATGGAAAAGTTCGATCACAAGGTTGCCGCCGCCGCGGTTGATTATATCTTCGTATTTGTTCCAGTGGAAGTGTCTGGGGGTGATCTGATTTTCCCGCACCATCATGATTTTTTCAGCATAGGGTTTGAAGTAACGGTTATCCCCGGGTTTGCCGTTGCGGGTGGTGAAAAGCAGAAGACCGGTATTGTAAAAATCACCGCTGCCGAAACTGGTTACATCCCATCCCAGAGCAAGGTCAAAAATTTCATCTGCCGATGAGGCATTTTTCTTCCAGTCTTCCGGGGTGAAGTTGGCATAAGGGGGAAGATAAAAGCCTTTGGATGCAAAAAAATCCATAGCTTCTGCGATGACCTGATTTATAAAAGATCTTTTCATGGGATATCCTTTCTGATTGCTGTGTTTTACCGCCGGGAAGCACAGTTCTGACAGTACTTTCCCTTAATATAACAGATGAATTTGATTTGTCAAGATTGACAGAGACTCCGTAGTAAAAATAATTTTAATTTGAAATGTGATGCTTGAAAAAAATGATTCCCGTGATATATTATCCGTCTGTCGATATATCAATTTTTATTTGCCTCATAAAACTGGAATGTTATAATGGAGAAACTCAGGGATTCTTTATGGCTTTGGGGTCATGATGCCGGATGTCACCATAAAGGGACGGGAAAAGTGTGGAATATCCCGGGAAACAATAAAATGGGGCCGGTCGAGGGTGCAGAGTATCTTGGTATTTCCAACTGCTGCCGGGTGGTTTTTGAGGGCAGTCCCCAGCCGCCTTTTGATGCAGAATCGGCAAAATTGCTTGGGTTCAAACAGGTAGTGTGGTCGGTCCTGGGGGATAAATCTTCCGTCCGCAATGATGACGGGGCAGATGATTTGGATGAAGTTTTGCGGCAGGCTGAAAAATATCCCAATGTTACCGGCGGCGTACTTGATGATTTTTTCCGTCCGGAATCCGGCGATGCCCGTTTCCCGCTGGCAAGACTTGAGGAAATGGCACACAAACTCCATGCTGCCAAAAGGCCGCTTGACTTGTGGCTCGTTTATTATGCGGCCCTTTTTGAAGCTGCAGATTATACTCCTTATCTGGAACTGGTGGATGTTATTACTTTCTGGTCATGGGACAGCCGGGAACTGGCATGTGCGGAAAAGAACCTGAAGAAGATAATTGCAATGACTCCGGGGAAACGCCACTATGCCGGCTGTTATCTCTACAACTATGGTGATTGCCGTGAACTTTCGGATGATGAAATGAGTTTTCAGCTGGAACTGTATCGCAGGTTGTGGCTGGCGGGGGAAATAGACGGAATTGTCGTCTGCGCCAATACCATTGCCGATACCGGAGTTAAAGCTGTTGATATTTACCGGGAATGGCTGGCGGAGCATGGCGATGAAACGAGGTGAATCCCGTAAAATGAACGTTGAGGTTTGAGACAATGATATTTGGTATAATTGCTATGGTGCTTACCGGGGCAAGCTGGACATTGACCGGGGTGGCAATGGGCAAAGCTCCCCGGATGAATGTTGATGTTTCGGTGCTGACTTTTTTTACAATGGGTATCGGGGCGGTCGTCAGTCTCTGTGTTGCTGTTCTTAATGGTTTTCCTGCTGTTTCACTTTCTGTACTTTGCGGGGTGGGTGGTGCTTTGCTCCTGAGCGGTTTTTTCAATTTCTGGCAGCTGGATTTGATGGCAAGGGCGATGCAGAAAGGGCATAACGGTATTATCTGGGGGATCATACAGTCTGGATTCATATTCCCATTTTTTATGGGGATAATATTTTTTGATGTGCCTTTTACATGGGTGCGTATGGCGGCATTTGCTGCTGCTTTGCTCTCCATCACGCTTTCGGCAACAGCCCAGGGCGGTATCGGTGCCGGAAAATGGCTGATACCGACCTTTGCTGCTTTTTTTGCCACCGGGTTGAGTCAGAGTTTGAGCAACATTCCCTCTTACCTGGAAGAGGCGGGCAGGATCTCAAGTGTATGGCGGACGGTTTTTTTGTTGTCGGGATTTGTTCTCGGGGCATTGTGTCGGAATATCGGCAAGCCGGGCAGCTTTGCGGTAATGTTGAAAAAACAGGCATGCAGCGTGGCATTGTGGCAGTTGGCAGGATTGCTTATTTTTGTTGAGATCATAGTCAATTATTTTCTGCTTTTCCCGGGTATGGATGCTCTTGCCCGTGCCAATGCCGGGGCTGTTGCATATCCTTTGATGGTATGCGTGTGTCTGCTGGTTTTTGATCTTTTTTCCCTGCTGGTTCTGCATGAAAAACACAAGCCTGTGCAGTGGGTGGCATTGGTACTGTGTATTACCGGTGTTGTCGGTCTGTCCGTTGACTGGACAAACCTTTAACCGGGTTCAGAAGGTTTTTACGTCGCTGATATTGTCTGTACCGGCAAAGATCATCGCCAGTCTGTCCAGCCCAAGTGCAGAACCGGATACCGGCGGCAGGCCTGCTTCCAATGCAGCAAAGAAATCCTTCCTTTCCGGATATGAAGCAAAGCCGTTGGCGGCACGTATTTCTGCGGCAAGTTCAAAGCGGCGGCGTTGTTCTGCGGCGTCAAGGAGTTCGCCGAAAGCATTGGCAAGTTCAATCCCGGCAATGTACGCTTCCCAGCGTTCTGCAAATGCATTATTTTCCGGCTTCAGGCGGGCGAGGCTTGCCCTTGCTGCCGGGTAATCTGCCAGAAATGTCAGGCCGGATGCACCCAGTTGCGGTTCAATATGTTCCACCATCCACAAATCAAAAAGATCTTTTTCCTCCGCTTCCTGCATTGAGCCGGGGGCGAAACGGGCAAAGGCCTCTTCCACTGTGATCCATTCGGCTTCTGCCGCCAGATCCAGAGTTCTGCCCTGATAAAGGATTTTACCGCTGCCGTTGAGTTTGATGGCGGCAAATTTGATCATTTCGGCAGTAAATCTTGCCAGTTCCCGGTAGTCGACCATTGTTGCGTAATATTCCAGCATGGTGAATTCTTCCCGGTGTTTTCTGCCGTATTCATTGGCCCGGAAACAGGGGCCGATCTGATAGATATTGCCATATCCTGCCCCGACAAGTATTTTCATTTCCAGTTCCGGGCTCGGACGCAGCCATTTGCCGTCGCTGGTGAGAGTTTCGATGTACTCTTCCTGGGCAGGGGCAGCTATCCTGACGGGGGTTTCCACTTCAAGCCACTCCCTGGAATCAAAAAATTCCCTGATGGCAGCAAAAAGTTTTGCCCGCAGGTGCAAATAAGGACGCCGCGCCCGCAACTGGGACACGGCGTCCGGGTATTCAGTAAAAGAGTCTGTCACTCTTATGCCTTGCTGACACGTTCAGCGTATTCACCGGTACGGGTGTCGATCTTGACAATGTCGCCCTCGTTGATGAAGAGGGGAACCTGGATCTCGTAGCCGTTGTCGATACGGGCGGGCTTGAGTACGTTGGTGGCAGTGTCGCCGCGGGCACCGGGTTCAGTTTCCACGATTTCTTTTTCAATGAAGGTGGGGAGGGTGATTTCAATGGGTTCGCCATTGAAGAGCAGGAAGTTGCAGAGTGCATTGTCAATAAGGAAAAATGCCTGCTTGCCGAGGAAATCCTTGTGTACATGGATTTCTTCATAAGTTTCCACATCGCTGAAAACATAGTTGTCGCCGTCAGCGTAGGAATAATACATTTCGCGTTCTTCCAGATCGGGTTTTTCGATCTTGTCGGTGGGACGGTAGGTGTGTTCCATGCCGGAACCGGTGATGAGGTTCTTCATTTTGCAGCGGTAAAGGGCGGTGCCTTTGCCGGGTTTGCAGAAATCGAATTCAGTAATGACCCACGGTTGTCCGTCGATCTGGATCTTGAGTCCTTTTTTCAGGTCGGAAGCACTGTACATTTGCCTTCTCCTTGTTTGTTTTTGTTTCAGTCGGAAATAATGTTATTTGCATAATATAGCATCACTGTAGGCGTTTGTCAATTTCCGGAAGAGAAAAGTATGTATTTTCTGCGAAATATCTCCGGAAAAATTTGACTTTCAGCAATTTTATGGTATCTTATATAATCGTGTCACAGTGTCGGCAGTCCGATCATCCTGCCCGGTATATGTGAAACGGTGTCAACTGCCTGACAAACAGTTGGCTGAACAGTGCGAATGTTTTTGAGTGTCGTTAATCCTGTTTTATATGGAAAAAGAAACATGAAAACCTATTTGGCAAAAGTCGGCGAAATCAATCGGGAATATGTCCTGTTTGACGCTTCCGAAATTCCGGTCGGCCGCCTTGCTGTGAAGATCGCCAATGCGCTCCGCGGCAAAGATAAGCCCACCTACACTCCTCATATCGATACCGGCGCATTTGTTGTCGTTATCAATGCTTCCAAGGCTGTTTTCACCGGTCGCAAGGGCGAGAAAAAAGTCTATGTCGATTATACCGGTTACCGTTCCGGTCTCAAAGAACGCGGCATCAAGGAAGTCCGTGAAAAGCATCCTGAACGCATCATCGAAGATGCTGTCTGGGGTATGATGCCTCATGGCCGTCTCGGCCGTGCCCAGTTCGCCAAACTGCGCGTTTATGCCGGTGCCGAACATCCCCATGCCGCCCAGAATCCCCGTAAAATCACTATGGAGTAAGTTATCATGGCGATCAATACCGAAGAAATCATCGCAACCGGACGTCGTAAATGCGCTGTTGCCCGTGTCCGTATCAAGCCGGGTTCCGGCAAGGTTGTCGTCAATGGCAAAGCATTCAACGAGTACTTTGTTGCTGAAGCCCAGCGTGGTTATATCTCCCAGCCGTTGACTGTTTCCAACAGTGTCAACAAGTTCGACATCTCCGCCAACATCGATGGCGGCGGTATGATGGGACAGGCCGGTGCATTCCGTCATGGTATCGCCCGTGCCCTCATCAAGTACGACGAAACTCTCCGTCCCGTGCTGAAGAGTTGCGGCATGCTTACCCGTGACGCCCGCGTCAAGGAACGTAAGAAGCCCGGTCAGCCCGGTGCACGCCGTCGCTTCCAGTTCTCCAAACGATAAGTCCGTTGGAGCACTGCTGTACTGCAAATGGTTCGTTATGGGACTGTTTGCGGTGCAGAAAGCGTCTTGAATTTACCGATACCCGTTGTGGTGTCGGTTTTTTTTTGTTCCAGTTACGGCGGTGCAGAAAGCGTCTTGAATTTACCGATACCCGTTGTGGTGTCGGTTTTTTTTGTTCCAGTTACAGCTGTGCAGAAAGCGTCTTGAATTTACTGATACCCGTTGTGGTGCCGGTTTTTGCTTTGTTTCCGTAATACAGGCAACCCCATGACTGTTTCCTTTCCCGCCGGGACATATCTGTTTTTGGGAGAAGAAGTGATATACCGGAACCAGCTGATACTTATTTGAGGTAATTTCAAAAGTCATTCAAAAAATGGCAAAGATGCCATTCGCAAAGAGCGGCAAAGGGTAGTTTGAGGTTGCTGCCTGTAAGGTAACAGCCGCTTGTCCCGCCGTAGCTTTATGCGAAGGTGGAAAAACGCTCCCTTTGTCAGATCGAAGCGAGGACACTTGGGCAAAGTTGAGGAGTTTTGAAATTGCCTCATTTGTGAAAAAAAAAGAAGCAGGGGAAAGTTTTCCTGTAAAATACTTTCCCCTGCAGCAAAGAGTTTTACTGCACCTTTTTTATTTCCACAGTGCGCAGCCGTGGGGTGCGAATTCCAGTTCTTTGCCGGAACGTGTTACGCCGGAACCGAAAGGCATTTCCTCTGCCGGGGCATCCCATGGCAGAACTGCTTTTACCGGTTCATTGGCGGTATTCACTGCGATCACAACGGTTCCCCGCGGCGAATCGTATTTTGCAAAATACACGTTACCTTCCTGAACCCGTTCCGGCATAATGCCGTAGATCAAAGGAGCAACTTCCCGGCAATTTTGCACCATCTGGAAATACAGTTCTTTGTTGGGGGAGGAAACTATGGGACCATACGCCCACCATGCCATTCCCTGCACACCGCAGGCAAGAGCTTGCAGAGTCATATTTCGGATCTCTTCCGGAGTGGGTTCACGGCTGATGAATGGAGGGCCGAAACTCTGCAGATATGGTACCATGGAAACATTGTCATCCATGACCTTGTATGATCTTTCCAGCCAATGGGTGACTTCCACCAGTGAATTGTGGGGTACCGGGTAGGGATCAGGGAGCCATGCATCAAAGATACCGTTGAAGGACTCAAACATCAAAGGTGAATTATCACATCCGCTGATGGGGTGGTCAGTATCAATGGCACGTATCACTTCTGCAGCTTTCCGCAAAGTTTTGGGAGATGTGGCAGTACCGGAGGGTTCATCTGCAATGTACCATGCCCCGAGGGCGGGATGATTTTTCAGAGCAGACACCAACCTTTTCAAGCCTTCATAATCCTCTTTGCCGCGGAAAAGGTTGCAAAGATGCAACATCACATACAGGTCATGTTCTGCCGCAGCATCGAGAAGTTCAATATTTGCGGCGATAGCCTCATCAGAACCGTCGCCATCAGAACCGACTATAATAAAATTGAATCCGGCATCCTTTACCTCTTCCGAACCGCCGGCAAGACATGCAATAAGGGGGAAGAACTCCTCTCCATTTTTCAACCAGTTACCTTCAGGAGTAACAGTAAAAACAGTAGGTTCACCGATTACAGCCTCCTTGCGGAATTCAGCACTCCGGAGTGTATCCGGCATGCCGGGAGCCTGTATCATGACAGAATAATCTCCATCTTCCTCCGGCACAGGAATATTGATGATATTTTCTTCATCCGGAGCAGCGGTACCGCTGTAAAGGATATTGCCGTCTCTGTCTGCCACTGCCCATTCAAAATCTTCCACTGCCGGTTTGATACGGCTGTTGCAGATGACCCTGACATTATCTTCGTTCTGATAAATGGGCTGAACCATTTCAATTTTCAAAGCCTCTCTGTCTTCTGCCGGCATCAAAACAGCAGAAAGTTGCTTGTAAGCACTCACACCGTTCTGTTTCCAGTCAATGGAAACCAGATAATATCCCGGCAGCAAGGGAGTATCAAAGAGAGTTGCAGCTCCGGCAAGACTGCTGTCAATAACTTTGGAGTACATCGGTTCAGAAGAAACAGGTTCCAACGCTCTGTTGGCAGTATAGAAATCAATAACAGCCTGAGATGAATAATCTGCCGGTGCAGTTCCCGCCTGAGTAAGGAATTCAAAAACCGGCGGATTACCGTTGAGCATCCGGTGGTTGATACCGAAAGAGTTGAATTCCCTGTTGCCGGTGAGAGTCATTCTGGCAAAACGTTCAGGACTGTGATATGTACCTGCAATAGGCACCATGGAAGTCATTTCGCCGAAAGCTCCGGCATTACGGGTGAAATTGGCAAAGAAAACATCCCCTTCTTCCGGTGTCACACCCAGTTCTGACCACGGCACTGCTATCTCCATTTCCCAGCGGTCGGGGTGCTTGGAGGTTGGACATTCCCATTTGATATCCCAGCTTCTATCGTCATTATATCCCGTCACCGGATCCCCGACAGTCACTATGCCGTCGAACTGTATGGAAGCGGGATTGGCGGCAAGATGCCAGTACGGTGTATTTACATCTCCACCGGGCTGGAGGAATATTTCAACAACGTTATCGCTGAATATATTACCGTCGCGGGTAGTGGCAATTGCTTCCAGATTACCGATACGGATATCGTAGCATTTGAATCCGAAATATATATTTTCATCATCATAGATCACAGCCGTGTAGGTGGGCTGGCTGGGGGTTTCTGTAGTATTGTACATGCTGAAATTCCCTGTCCAGCTTGCTGTCTGCCATGCTTTTTCATCCAGCACACCATCAACATTCACACTTCCGGCGTCTCTCCGTGGGGCATAAAATGCGGGATGCATATTGGAAAAAGTTCCTTCACCTTCCAGCAATATGGAAAAGAGACAACCGCCGAAGCCGGGATGTTTATCAGGAGCGAAGTGTTCGCTTTTCAGGTAAAAACTCTCTGCGCCGGCAAGAAATTCTGCGGTGTCAATGGTGATTTCACCGGCATTGGATAACCCGCCGTACTGTTTGTCCACTACAGCAAAAGTCTGCCAATTTTCCCCGTCACGGCTCAAAGAGATCCTGTATGAGTTGCCGATGCGGAGTTTGATGGATTCAACCCTGGCGTTTGGGGTGTCAAATTTATATATGACCTTGCGTGTACTGTCCGTAATGCGGCAGGTAAGACCCATGTCAAAAAAACTTGAATCTTCCACAATATACTGTCTTTCTGCCGGGGAATTGTCACAAGGCAGCTGCAGAAGAATATCCCCTTGTGCCAACAGTGACATCAGCAGCGTACTGCCAATGACTGAGGTTTTATTCCAGAAATTATTCATGGTTATCCTTTCATATGTTTAATTTTTTCTAAATGGCTGTTTCTGTCGATGTATATAATACATCCCTGAGGAGCAAATTGCAAATTTCCCCCATCTGCTGTAACCCCCATGCCCATGGGGAATTCTTCTCCCGTGATTTCCCAGGGAGTAACAGCAGAAGCCTGCCTCCTGACAACCAAAAAAATTCTCAGTAATGATTGTAAAAGTAAAAGATCACTATAAAAAACGTGAATATTGCTGCAGTTTTGTTGCTGCAATATTCACGTACCGTTGCTTACCGATTATTCGCCAGTCCAGTATTTATAATTTTCACATCCGCCGCCGCCCCACATAGCAGCTTCGCTGCCGAAAACGGAAAGGGTTTTCACACTTTCGGCGTGACCGTCAGTAAAGACCATGTTTGATTTTGCGCTGTCAGAACAATAAGTGCTGGCTGCGTTACCCATAACTGCAGGGTCTGCACTTCCGGACTTGGTATTGTAGTGGCAACCCATAAGTGCAAAGCCGGCATACCAGTTGCCGGGAACTCCCGCAACACCGGATCTGGCAACAATGGCATAACCGCCATCAGAAAAGATGAACGCCAGCCCCTTGAACGAAGAAAGTGTTCTGCCGTAATTATGATAATTGTATGAGTAGTTTGCACTGCCGTAACCCGAAGCACTTCCCAAACTCTGCATGTAAGCAGAAGGACACTTTGCCATGGGAATAGTGTCGTGACCCAAGCCCTCTGCCACACCGAGATATTGAGGATAGAGCAATGCGTTCCATGCCCAGTTCATGCCGCCGAAATCACCTTGCATCAAATAGTCATCATTGTCATTGGCATACATGAATGCCAACAGTCCATGCTGCTTGACATTGCTGATGCATTTGATGTTCTGGGCGGCGGCACGGGCCTTGCTCAATGCAGGCAGCAACATGCTGGCCAAGATCGCAATGATGGCGATCACGACCAGCAATTCAATGAGTGTAAACTTCTTCTTCATTTTCTTTTCCTTTCCTGTGGTTAAGTTTTTCGGCAACGTTGCCTTTTGCTTTTTTTTGACCCATTTATGGGTTACATATATATTATAGCCCATAAATCATAAAAAGTCAACCCGTGACAATGAAAAAAGTGAAAAAATGTGTGTTTTCGGGGCAAAAATGCTTTTCCTGAAAGAGTAAATGATGTTCCGGCAATAGTTTTTTGCAATCAGTACGGACTTCTTTACAAGGCTCTGACCCGTCAATATGAGGTAATTTCAAAACTCCTCAAATTTGTCAAAGCGCCCTCGCTTTGATCTGACAAAGGGAGCGTTTTCGGCTGTTACCTTACAGGTA
>JAZSGI010000122.1:0-18589 GCA_045532655.1 Victivallaceae bacterium | reverse complement strand
ATTTTTGCCGCCGACGCCGCCGACATATGCAAATCCGTTGACTTCCACATGACCGGTGACTTTAATATTGGTGTATTTGCTGGTGTAGGGAGTACCGGCAACGACACCGACATTCAGATAGCCGGAGACCTGGGCATTTTCGATAGTCAGGTTCTTGATCTCGCCGTTGGTGGTGAAACCGAAGAAACCAACGTCGCTATTGTTGCCGGTGATCTTCAGATTGGACACAGTGTGGCCCTTGGCATCAAAAGTGCCGCTGAAATTGTTGGAGGAATTACCGATAGGTTCCCATTCCTCATTGCCAAGATCGATGTCTGCTGCCAGCTCAACGGTCTTGCCTGCGAAAGAATCGCCTGCATTCACGGCATCCCGGAACGCCTTCAACTCTTCCAGAGTTATGATTACTAAATCAGCCATAATTTTTCCTTTCTTTTAGTTAGATATGGCACGGAAACTATTAAAAACAAAACAACAAAAGCCCGTTCCGTACTTTTGCACAGAACCGGCGCTAAAAATTTCTGTTGTTTTATTTTCCACTCTATACATAAGTTATATACTCAAAGTCTGAAAAAGCAGACCCTTTTCCGGGATCCGTGGAAATGCGGTCTGCAATATCCCTCACGCAGATAAGTAAATACACGCCTGACTTTTACTTTGATATAAGACCCGACTGAAAGCACTAAATGGGCGAAACGGACAATGGCGTTATCCTTCAATTTAACCCGGGGAACAGCAACAGAACCCTGTACCGAAATACATAATTGAGATACAACAGGAACGGGAATGGAAACTGTATTTCCATACCCGCCGCAATCCGGGTCAATTACAAAGCCCACGGCATAAAAACTTTCGGCACAAGCACAAATATCCACAAAAAAATATATCCTAACTGATCACTTTATAGATACTACCATAGCACAAAAAAGCTGAAAAAGCAAATCCGGCAAGGCGGAATTTTGTATTTTTCTTTGTTTTTGAACAGAAAAAGTAAACGTACCATTTTCTCCAAATGGTACGTTCAACGACAGTCAGGCTGTTTTCACGCCCCCCCCGCAAGCAGGGTACGGCAAGTTAAATCAAATCGTCCTCTTCCGCATCCGGCAGGCGGTAGGCTTCGCGGCAGGTACGTTCATCAAAGGTAAGTTTGCCACGGGTAATTACAAAACGCACCAGCGAAGGAATGGGCAATGTGGTAACAATGGAAAGCACAATAATGGCATTGAAGAAGTTCTCGTCAAGTATCCCCAACTCCTTACCGATACTGGCAGCGGCAAGAGTAGCCGAAAGTTGTGGAACGGTCATAAGTCCGGCGCAAAGCCCCTTGATGGAAGAAAACCCGCTCATGCGCATTGCCAGCCAGCCGGAAAGCACTTTACTGCCCACAAGGCCGACAATTGTAAGCAGAATAACCGTGAGGTTGCCCGGCTGAGCAAAAGCACGGAAATCCGACTCCATACCGATAGAAACAAAGAGAAACGGTATCAGAAACCCGTAACCGATCCCTTCAAATTTGAAAAACACCGAAGACCCGGATGCATGACTCTGCATAAGTCCGGCAAGAGCAAGCCCGGCAATAAATGCCCCCACAACCATATTTATACCCAACATTTCCCCGACGATCACAGCACCGTGAACCACAAGCAGCAGGAATGTAACAAGAGCATCGTGGTTGCCTTTCATTTTTTCCATAACCCAGTTGCCTATGCATTTTACCAGAAGCATTGTAAAGACCATATAAGCAACAACAACCAGCAGGAAAAGCGGAGTAAAATACACACCGAGCGCCGCCGCATCAATATGTTCAAGCAGCGACAGAGAACCGCCCTTGGCTGCCACACCGAGTTCAACATTTTTCAACTGCACACTTACAGCCAAAAGAATGATACTTGCGACGTCAGTGATAACAGTTGAAATAAGAACTGCTGCACCGAATTTTGTCTTGGAAAGATTCAATTCACGGATAACCGGGAAAACTATACCTACAGAGTGAGATGCAAAAAGTGAAGCATAAAGCAGCTGCCCCGGCAAATCATCCGGCACAAAGCCCATAAAGATGAAAAAACCGGTTACTGCAGGCAGCAGAAAGGTCAATATTGACAGAGCGACCACTGGTTTCAGGGCAGAACGGATAAGTTTGAAATCCGCTTCCATCCCGGCAAGGGTCATCAGGAACACCAGCCCCAGAGCACCGAGAGCATCAACAAGACTGCTGAAAGTATTCTCTACAACCACAGGGTCGCCGCCAAAGTGGGCAGAAAGTGAAGCAAGTTTGCCGATCAGATCAAAAGCATTGGGCCCGGTGATCATACCAACGATCAAAAGAGCAATCACACTTGGCACTGCAACTTTTTTAAACAACATCGGCACAAGGGTCATCAACGCAATAAAAACAATAAACAATACGAGAAATGAATGATCGTTCATAAAAAACCTTTCCGGACTCTTTTCAGCTCTTCATACCCCTGCAAAGACCCATTTTACCCAATAACCTGATTCCCAAAAACTCCTTGGCAACTGAAGTTTTCCGGAATTTATCTCCTGAATAAAATAGCACATTTACCAGTTTTTGCAACTGACTGCAAGAAGATTTCCCTCTGCCGCCAGCCGGAAACAAGGCAAAACCATTTACCGGACAGGCAGATAACAATAATTACGTCACTTCCCGGAAAATTTCAATAAATGGGCAATCTCATGCTGCCATAGTTCCGGCTCCGGAGTTTCCAGTATCAGCGGAATCCCCTCAAAACGCCGGTCCGATGCGATACGCTCAAAAAGTCCCATCCCGATAAACCCTTCACCCAATGAATGATGACGGTCAAGATGGGAGGCCAGTTTGCCCTTGCTGTCGTTAATATGCATCCCACAGAGCTTTTCCATACCGATGCGCCGGTCAAATTCCTGCCAGAAGGCATCAAAAACTGTTTCATCACTCAAATCAATACCTGCGGCATAAGCGTGACATGTGTCTATACACACCCCGCAGCGTTCAGACATATCGGCAGCCTCAATCATCTGCTGCAGTTCCTCTATGGAACAGCCCAGTACATCACCCTGCCCTGCGGTATTTTCAAAAACTGCAACTGCGTACTCCGTTTCCTGCAGTGCCTTACGGACGCTTTCGCCGATCCTGCGGATACTTTCTTCCCTCGGCGCAACGCCAAGTCCGCTGCCCGGATGAAAATTAAGATATTTAAGTCCCAACTGCTCCACCCGTTTCAATTCTTCTGCAAAGGCCCGTACAGCATTGCTGCGTTTGGCATCATCCGGCTGGGCAAGGTTGATAAGGTAACTGTCGTGGGGCAAAATCATTTCTGCAGTATAACCGCAGGCGGCACAGGTATTTTTGAACTCATTTATATCAGTATCGGTCAAAGTTTTTGCGATCCATTGCCGCTGATTTTTTGTAAACATGGCAAATCCGGTCGCCCCGAGTTCACGGGCAGCCAGCGGCGCATTGGCAAGACCGCCGCCGATTCCCACATGTGGCCCGATATATTTCATTTTTTCCTCTCCAACTGTTTCTTTTTCATTTTTTCCAGCTTTTTACGGCGGTGTACCCCTTCCCAATTCTCAGCATCGGCAAGTTCCTCCGGCGTAACCCTGTTCAAAACACGCAAGGCAGTTTCCAACTCAAGGCGTTTTGCCTCAAAGGCGGCGGCATCCAACTCTGCCGGAACGGAGATTGACTCGCCGAATTCCAGTGTCAATTTGGAAAATGGTTTGGGGATACGGAATGCATCCCAGCTGCCGGCACTCCAGCTGCGGGATGAATTTACCGCTACAGGCACTATCGGTAATCCGGTTTTGGAAGCAAGCTGTATCACCCCCGGATTCAGATGGTACCGGGGACCTCTGGGACCGTCCGGAGTCATACAAACATTGCAACGTTCCTCCTGCAATACACGCAGAGCTTCCAGCTGCACATTCATCCCCCGGCGGGAGGAAGAACCCCGAAGGCAGCGCAGATGGTAAAAACTGATAAGATCGCAAATATACTGTCCGTCACGGGAACTGCTGACAACAGCAAATGTCCTGCGCCGCACAGCATCGGGAATACAAACAGGAAAATACAAAAGGCGATTGTGCCATGTCACGGCAATAATCGGCTGCGTCAAAGATATTTTGAGAATATCAAAGGGATCGATTATCCTGAAACGGAAAAACACCCGGCGGAAGAGAGCCAAAAGCATTGCAGGCAGCCAGAACAGCCATGTAGGCAATTTTGCTATGGAACGGAATTTCTTTTTCAATATATTCATAATATATATAATTTACTCTCCGGCGGCAAAAAGTCAATCGGTTGTAAAAAAATTATATGTTTTTTCTTGCAGTCTCCTTGCAATACTGCACTTTCAATGATACATTATCACCATGGGGAAATATATTATAACAACATACTTCCGGACAATGCTCCTGACAGCTGCCGGAATATTTATGGCGGTCATTTGCAGTACAGCTATCCCTGTATCTGCCGCCGGAGAGATCCCTTTCTGCAATTTTTGCGGTCAGAAGTGCCGTCGCCAGATATTGACCTTCCGGGATTTTACTTATTGTTCCAGAGAGTGTTTTGCGGAACGTCACCGTTGTTACGGGTGCGGTCAACCACTTTGGGAGGGCGCGGTCAGCAGATATGATCTTCTTGCGGCAGAGCATGATTTCTGCAATTCCTGCAGCCGCTATGACGGATGTTTTGTCTGTCTGGGATTCAATAATCTTGTCCGCCTTCCGGATTCCAGACTGATATGTACGGCATGTGAAAAAAAAGGTATCAAAACTGAAGCAGAGGCGGCAGTACTCCTTGATTATGTCCGCAAAGCAATGGAACAATTCTTCGGTCTGCCATATGACCACGAAATAACCATCAAAGTCCTTGACCAGCAGCAAATGGGGTGGTCACCGGAAAGCGGTTCCAGAAAACTTGCAGAACACTCTTTCTCCTATGACTACGAATTGCGCCGCAGCAGACGGGATACAAAGGTCAAAATAACTGATTCCCACTGTACTATTTCCATTCTCAGCCACTGTCCCGCCCCGAAGCTGCTTGATTCACTTGCCCATGAACTGGCACATGATTATCTGCGGCATAATTGCGGTCTCATAGAAGACAAAAGGCTGGAAGAAGGTTTTGCTGAAACTGTTGCGGCATGTTTCAGTGAAATCGCCGGAAACGGCGCTCTCAACAAAGCACGGGATAAAAATCCCGACCCCATCTATGGTGACGGGTACCGCATGGTCAGGGATTATGTACTCAATTACGGGTGGCAGGCAGCAATAAACGCCATGCACCAAAGCGGTAAAGCATTGGATAAAGCTGCTTTGGAACGGCACAGATAATTCAGCGGCATCCGCCGTTTTTCTCAAGTATATTTACAAGCTCTTCCAGCTGCCTCTCCGGAACACTTGCCCCGGAAGAGACTCCCACAGTACGGCAGTTGCGCAACAGGGAAATATCAAAGTTTTCCGGATCATCCACCAGATAAGCCCTTACTCCGGCCGCTTCGGCAACTTCACGCAAACGGCAGGAATTTGAACTGTGCCGTGACCCGACTATAAAAATACAGTCACACTCTGCCGCCAATGCTTTCACAGCCGTCTGTCTTTCTGTTGTGGCATAACAACGGCAGTCACCGCCTGCACACGCACCATAACGTTTTTCAAGAGCCGCCAGCGGGCCCTCAAGTTCGGCGGCGGAAAGTGTGGTCTGGGTAAGGATCCGTACCTCCTGTCCGGGAACACGGGCAGGAAGTTTCGCCACATCAGCAGTATTTTCGATCAAATATATCTTCCCCGGCATCTGACCGAGTGTTCCGACAGTTTCCGGATGACCACGGTGACCGATAAGTATTGTTAAAGCTCCCTCGCCCACGGCTTTGCAGCTTTCGTGGATACGCTGCACAATGGGACATGTTGCATCCACCCATTGCAACCCCCTGCGGCGTATTTCCGCAACAGTCTCTGCAGGAATACCATGGGCACTTGTAACAACAACAGTATTGTCGGGAACCTCGTCAATAGTATTTACGATCACTGCACCTTTGGCGGTAAAACGCGCCGAAACGGCGTGATTATGAACAAGTTCATGCAGCAGATATACCGGCTTTATCCCGGTAAGGGCCCGTTCAGTAAGAGTAATGGCACGGCGCACTCCTGAACAGAACCCATGAGGATCGGCAACCTTTATCCGGAAAAGATTCATAACTCGGAGGCGTTTTTTGCCAGTATTTCAAGATAGGCAGTATTCATAAGCTCATAAGCCTTGCGGCTGAGATCTTTGCGGCTCTCCCCCGGCTGCGGCTTGATTTGCGGCAATACATAAACATCCGCTTTTATCCGGGGAACTTCAAGCATATGCCACACATTGGGCATAAGTTTCTGAGTACCGTGCCACCCGACACGAGTACCGTCATCAAGAGTATGATAATAAATAAGAATAGGCAGGATAGGATAACCGGTTTCGCATACAGCTTCAAAAGGAGTGGACTTGAAGGGCAGCAGGGCCGTAACACCATCACTGGATGTCCCTTCAGGATAAACCAGAAGCGGTATGCCGTGTTTCATGGTATCCCTGAAATCTTCCATGACCTTTTTGCTGCCGGCGGGATTTTTCCTGTCTACCCATACCGGGCGGCTTATACCCAGATACCAGCCGAGAAGCGGCCAGGATTTGATTTCCTTTTTCGGAGCAAAACGTATGGGGAAAAGCGATGCACAGACGAGAATATCCAGATAACCGGTATGATTGGCAAGAATAAGTCCGCCTTTGAAATCAGAAATATCCCCGTGCAAAGTCGTTCTGATCCCCCAGAGCCAGGCAACTCCTTTGCCCCATATCCGTGTACATCTGGATACACGGCGGATCGCACCCCACCCGCCTATATGAACAAAAAATGATACTATACCGATTATGGGCAGCCACGCCAGAATAAGAATGAAACGGCTGATTTTACGAAATGTATTCATATATCCACGTCCTGTTTGTGTTGTCCGGCACACCTTCAAAAAAATACCGATGCTTTTTAAAATAACTTATATTGGCAAATATTGCAAATTGTTTTATGGAATATTGCGCCATAAACTTACAGTTTTTGCCCCCTCCGGACATTCTCCATTCTGCTGAAGGAGTTTTTCTCGCATTTTCTCCGCCCGTTCCATACCGTTTCCGGCAAAAAGGAACACGGCACTGCCCTGCGGCACAGCTTCAGGCAACGGGGTTTCCAGCAGGGTGGAACCGCCCCACCTGCCGGCATAGCTGCATGCAGTTATTTTACCATCTTTAAATATCATCCGCCAGACATCCTGCTCATTGACCGGACCGGGAAACACCACTCTGTCCATGCTGCCGGAATATACGGGGAACTCACATGCCACAAGCTGCCAGCGCATATCAACAGCGCCCCTGTCCCATGCCAATATCTCCTTGCGCCTGTCAACTGCTGCGGCTTTGTGCCAGAAAGCGGCAATACCGTTCCAATCAACAGCACCCGCCGCTGTTTTGCCGGTGCGAAAATCTTCGCAAGGCAGATCATACAAAGCGGCCTCATTATCGGCAGTCCATGCAGCAAAAGCATTTACTGCAGGCATATATGCTGCCATTTCCGGGATCTCCGGACAGAGGAAATTGCGGTATTGCATAAAACGTCTGCCCAGCAAAACCGGATTGATATTTTTATCTGCAGCCGCCCTGCCCATCCATTCAGCCAGAGCGGCCTTCACTGCCGGAGTATTTTCAGCCTGCCATACTCTGTCAAGCTCTCCACACATGGTTTGCAAATGCTGTTGCGGCGGAACAAAAATCATATCTTTCAGCCGGATTTCCAGCCTGTCGGCGTGTTCAAACCAAAAATCAGATCTGCCATTGTCATCAACCGCTCTGAACCGGCAGATTTTTTCCATCCCGTCACTGCCAAAACATGTAAATTCAGACCCCCCGGTCACGTTGTCATAACGCACTTCTGTTCCCGGTACAAGAAAGTATTCATAAATTCTGCCGTCTGCAGCTTCAAATTGAACAGAAAAAAGATTTTCACATGGATCATGCCAAGCGGCAAGAGCCTTTATTTCCCTGTTTTCCAAAGTCAGTTCATTTTCAAGCCCGATAACCTGATTGACCACCTCTTTCCAGAAATTATCCACGGGAAGAGCATCGGCAACTTCCGGCAAAGATGCCACGGCAGGCACAGTGCCGAGAGCAGCGATCCCGGTGGCGGCAGAAATGTTTCCGGCAGTATCCGCAAGCAATGCTGCCCATTCAGCATCAAGTTTCTCCAGCTCCGGCAAAATCCTTTCCAACGCAAGAAGAAAATCTTCCGGCGATCTGTCAGCCTGCAGAATCTCTGTTTCCAGAATGGCAAGTTGATTTTCGACCGCACTTCTGCGATTCAATTCAGCGGTCATTACATCCATTTCGGCAATGAGTTCCCCGGCACGCTTTGTTGCGGACTCATCAAGTCCCGCCTCAAGTATCCACTGTCCGAACTCTTTGCGCAGAGTGCTGACCATGACGATTTTTTGATAATTGGAAAGTGAATCATCTGCAGCAGCAGCTGATACTTTATCACGCCACACGGCAATATCGGCAAGAAATTTTTCCTGAATTTCTTTATCACGTTTCTCGCCGGCAGCAAGTATTTCGTCCAAAATTCCGTTACAGTAAGCGAGTTCATCATCAGTTACGGCGTTTTCAGCCAACCGTTCCAGCACCTTGCAGGCTGCAGTGGAATCAGGAAACCCTTTACGGCGCATTCCCTCTATTTCATCCGAGGCATCAGCAAAAGCAGAACATCTTGCCTGTTCATTTTCTTCCATTTCCCTTTGCAGGGAAGCAAGTTCCCGCACAAGCGGATCATTGCCGCGATCCGGCCAGACATGATTTAAACGCCGCAATGCCTCTGCTGCCGGAACGATCTCACCATTGTTCTGCAAAATCCTGATCCGGGCGGCATCTTTCCGGAAATTCTGCTCAATGCGCCAGTTATACACCAGATAACACCCGGTAAGCACCACCAGACATAAGAGTGCAGAAAAACCAATAAACACCTTGCGGCGAAGAGCTTTGGCTCTATATTCAGCCTTGCTGAAAAACTTATCTGCAGCTTCCTGCAGATCTGCATCGATCACGCCGCCGGCAGAAACGATTTCCCGGCAGAGTTCTCTGACATTCTCCAGCGAACCGCTGTCAACAGGTGCATCAGCAGCAGTCAACGCACGCAGCTGCCCCTCCGCTCTGCTTAAAAATTCCTGCCGGCGGGCAACTGCCGCAGCGTTTTCAAATCTGTTGACTAAAGCAAGATAACGTTTTTGCGGGAAACCATCTTTTGTATTCCAGCTGCCGTTGGCAAATTCCTGCTGCCACCCCTCCGTGAAATGCTGAAAACACTCATCGTTACTGCCCCCTGTTTCTTCCATAAGCTGAAGCAGTTTTTCAGCGATTTTTATTTTTTCAGCAGTCAGAAGCTGTCCGCAACGCTCCGTTATCAGCGCAAGCAGTTTATCTTCCTGCTTAAAACGGATCTCTTCCCTGCTGATTTCAGCTGCTGCAGCATTAAGGCGGGCAAGTGATTCCTCACGATAAGCCTCTTCAGAATATTTCCTTAAAAAATTACCCCATTCAGGCATCAGAGCGGCAATATCACTTTTTGCCCATTCAATTCCCTGATTCGCCATTTTACGGAGAAAAGTAATCCTCTCCTTCAGGGACAAATTTCTGACCTTGTTGCGGTACAAGCGTTCCAATTCGCCGCTGTTACTGCACAAAGCTGCTTCCGGCGGCAGCTCTGCCAACACAGCAGTTTGTGCCGGAGGCATGGGACGGGGCGGATAGGGACAGCCGTGTTTCACGGCAATTTCTGCCCACGCCAGATGTTCATCGATCTCCGGAATATCTTCCGGGGCGACATGCAGGCTCCCGGAATTGATTTCCATACAGGCATCTCTGTACAAACAAGCCAGTTTGCCCTGACGGTCGTCAGACCACTGATCGGGTTGCTGCAAAGAAATACGAATAAGTTTTACTGTTTCGCTGAATATCATCATTCACCATCAAATTGTTCCGGCGGCAGGAATTTGATTTCTATATACCTTGAACCGCCGGCAAGGGGTACTGAAATACTGCTTCTTTTGCTCCATTCCTGACAGCGGGATTCCCGTTCCTGCATAAGGCTCTCCCAAGCTTGCCGAAGCTCTTCAGAAAATTGGATATTTTCCCGTTCCAGTCTCAATTTTTCAATATGAGCCGAATATGCCTCAATTTCTTTCAGGTATACCCTGTTATAGGTTTTCTCACCGTCTTTCCGGATATCTTCAAGATCATCCCGCCATTTATCAAGGGCTTTGGTGTACATATTATATGCCCTTATATAATCCTTCTCATCTTTCATTCTCGGCGGTTTGCCCGGTTCTTTTTTCTCCAGATCAATACGCTGCTGCTCAACATTCTGCCAAAATTCCGCTGCGGCCTGCTTCCACTTGTTCAATTCATTTTCCATATAAGAGATTTTCTGATCATATACGGCACAATGATTCTGTATTTCCTTATTCTTCTGTGTAAACCACATATTTATATTGCTGTTATATTCTTCATCAGGGAAAACGAGCAAACACATTTCCTTATTCCAAATACACCCGTCAAGCATAGCATTTGCCTGGAGACGCTCCCATTGCATGCTATTTTCCGGCAAGAAAGCTATTGTATAATAAAGCCGGTTATCTTCAGTTACCAAGTACCCCGGAACCCCGTTCATTATCTGCACACAATCCCTGAAGCTCATTGCCACAGGGTTGCCTGACTCCCCGGATGACCACTCCATACGGGTAAAAACCTGCGTTCCCGGCAGGAAATTACACATAAACTGCACCTTCCAATTCCCTCCGTCTGCAGGTGCAATAAAACGGCAAAATTCGTTGCCTCCTACAGAAATACTGAATCCCTCAGGTGTATCAATGATCCCACCCCCCTCTGCCGTAATGATGTCAGGACGTACCGGGCTTGGAAGTTCCAGCAGAGTATCAGCAGTGCCGGCTTCGCCGAAAAGAGCTTTTTCTGTTATATTCCGGGCAATTTTATCAAGTTCATCCGGATGGACCGTCAGCGGGTTGGAAAGTGTTGTTTTCAGCGGAACAGTTTCCTGTGCATCCGTTATATTTTTTTTGCCCCGTCCGCTGATTGCCTGTTCACTCTCCGGTACTGCAGTTTCCCGGACAACTGGAACTTCTGCAATCTTTTGCCCACTTTCTGCAGACTCTTCCTTTACAGCCTGTTCCGCTCTGCGTTTGAAAATATCTGCAGTCCGGGATGTTCTCCGCGGCGCAGGAGTCTCTTTTTCCACAACAGCGACACTCTCCGGAGCAGCCTCCCTATCGCCGGAGAAAAGCATCCATATAATTCCGGCGGCAGCAATCATCAGCAGCAGTACGGGCAGAATATACTCTTTGCTTTTTTCCCAAAAGCCATTGCCTGCTGCTGTTTTTTTATTACCGTTGACAACAACTTTTCTGACTGCGTGGCTGGTAAACACCATTTTCGCATTTTCCCTGCCGGGATTTTCCGGAGCAGCTGCGGCAACTGTATTCTGCTGTACATTCTGATTCACATTCCAGCTCTGCATACCCAGCGGTGAAGGGCCGGCACCGCGGGCAAAATCACACCATGGATCTGCCGGAGGCGGCTGGCTGCCGTCAATAATTATACTCATATTTTTCTGTTTTATTCCCTCAAGGACAGGGGAATCACTGTAACAGAAACGCCAGTCACAGCTCAAAGTTCCGGCAATAGCTGTAAAATAAGTATTGTAAGTAACCTGCCAGTGCATTTGCGGCGGCAGGAGAGAAATGGCCTCATTAAGCAGCCCTTTTACATCCCAGCCTTTACGGAAAACGATATACACCGGTACGCCTTTATTGATGACCTGCCGGGCAAGAATACCGGCCCAGCCGCTGTCACCGAAATATTTTTCCCACAATCCGGCACGCACCGGCGGGTTGACAACAGAATCCGGCAGTTTGGGAATGGGCTTGAGCCATTTGGCTTTATCAGGAGTTTTCCCCAATTCAATAAGCCCGGCATTATTACATTCTGCCAGAAGATTTTCCGGCAGCGCCTTACCGACGGCATTTTCATGAATAAACAGGTGATGTGCCAGCATGTTGCTGCGACCGGAATAATCAACTCCCGCTGCCGATACCCTGCCTACCCAGTGATATCCGGCATTGCCAAGCCTGACAGTATAGTGAAAATCAGCAACAGGATTCAAATTATATTCCGAACTGTGGTGCGAAAAAACAGCATCATAACCGCTGCCTGCGGCAAGTATATCTGACACTGCGGCGGGGATGCCGCTTGTGGCAGCTGCGACCCCGAATCCGGAACTGTCATGCAGCAGTCCATGCTCTATAGAAGTATAAACAAGTTCCCAGATCATTGCTGCAATTTGCTCCATAAATCTTCAGCGTTATTTTCCATTGCCTCACCGGGAACCGTTCCCGGTACAATAAAGCGGTATCCGGCGGCATGATTGGTAATAAGTCTGCCCGCCCATTTACGCGGCAGGCGCATACGTTTCTGCATTACAGGTTCGGCAAATATCACATAGTCATCATTTTCAGAAAACTTTTCCACTGTAAGAGTTTTCTCATCGGGACTTTTTCTGAATTCATTCAACAGACCTGCCCGCATCAGAAGCCACAAGACCGGAGCTTCCACCCATACCGGGTTGATTTTATCCGGGCGTATACCCCATGCTCCGGAAAGAGCATCCAGTTCCGGAGCACAGCCCAGTGAACTGTTGGGCAGGTACATGACATCGCTTGCCCCAGCCTCCACAGCAGCTACAAATTCCGGCACATATTTCAACAGTACCTCACGGGTATAATAAGAAACATTTTCCAGTAGATAAGCGTTGCATCCGGCGACATTGCTTGTTTCATCAAATGCCTGCGGCACCATTTCCTCCAGCGCAAGGGGACTCAATTCGGTCCATGCATCGTACTTGGAAACAGCAACGACAAAGGGTTTTTCGTATTTTCCCTCTGCACTTACACTTTGATAACGGCGCAGTCTGGCAACAGTTTCGTCCAGCAGGCTCATCTGGTTCTGCACCTTTACGCCGCCTGATTTCTCCTCACCCCCCGCAATGCGGTTACGGAAACGGGTGTCTGCAGTGGGATCAAAAAGGAATATTATGCCGTCTGAATTGACAAGATGGCGGCTGCCCGGATTGAAAAAGTTATCAGCTCCCGGCTGAAAATGTTCTCCGGCATTGTCATAAAATATCACATTCCAGTCCCGTATCCCCCTTGCAGTGGGCCATTGGGAATGCATTTTGTATATAAAAGGCTTTGGCAGATTTACCTGCCGTCCGGCAATCTGTATGGTATTGTACATGTCACCGGCAAGCTGGGTCTTTTCCAGCGAAGTAAGTTCAGAAGGGGTTCCGCTGAAAAAGAGACGATTCTCATAACTTGTCAGAATAACGTTGCTTACAGGATCAGCATCAGAGCAATCCACGTCAAAGTTTCTTGACATATTACTTTTAAGGCCGTGTATCATACTGGTCAGAAAATATGACTTGCCGCTGGCGGGCGCACCGACGATGGAAAAAAAGAAGCTGTCAAGATCAACAGTTGTCGCAGGCAGACGCAGATGACAATGAGGACATGCCATATCTGAACATGCTATACCACCGGCATCAATGGCCTGTCCCCCGGCAGTGAAGCGTACCGGCTGGAAACGCTGTTGTTCATCCGGCAGCAGAGTATCCCCGTAAAGAGAGGGATGCTGGGAGATATACAATACTTTTCCAGAGGCAAAGGTTTTCCAGCAATGAGGGCAACGGCGGAGATCACCGTCGATTTCAGAAGTCTCTTCATCTCCGGCGAAGAAAGCAGCCTGCACGGGCTGTTCGATGATTCTGTCCTCCTCTTTCTTTTCCTCCGCAATGGCTGTCTTTGGGACAAGAACAGCTTTCCGGGGCTTTATTTTGCCGGTATAGGGATCGGCGACACCGTGGCTGGCAACTTTGTGTAATTCCTCTGCAAGAAACGGATATTCTTCTGCAGTATGCCACTCCCGTGATTCGCTGTTGGAAATCATGGTTCCGGCGTGAACACTGCCGTTACGGATCTCCTGCAATATCTGTTCATCATTTATCCCGTTTTGCGGAACATTATCTTTCAAAACATACCACCACATAAGCATACCTTCATATTTTCACAGATTTTTCACCATTACTGTATCACAGCAAAACCAATATGTCAAATTTTTCTTTTTGCATTACCTTTCACTGTGGATATATTGTCCCGTCACCCGAAAACACATGGTATGATACGCCCGGGCTGAACATCACGTTTCTTTACACAAATATAATTATCACTCCATCCCTCAGCAAACCCGTCCTTATCCAAACGTTCAAAAAGAACCGGCAGAACTTTACCCCGCTGCGAAGCCAGAAACCGGGCGGCACTGCAGTCTGTAACTTCCCTGATACGCTTTTCCCGTTGCCGGGCAATATATTGCGGAACCATATCCGGCATAGATGCCGCCACTGTTCCTTCCCGTTTGGAATAAGTAAAAACATGGGCATTGGCAAAATCCATTTCCCGGACAAACTCCAACCCGGCAGCGAATTCTTCCTCTGTTTCCCCCGGCAGTCCGGCAATAAGATCCGTACCTATATGGATATCTGCCACTTCCGCCCGGATATTCCCGACAAAATCCCTGTAACCGGCAGTTTTGTACCGGCGCCGCATACGGTCAAGGACACTGTCACAGCCGTGCTGCAAAGGCAGGTGCAGGAAACGGCACACTTTACCGGCACGGGCAAGTTCAGCAAAAATCTTTATAAATCTTTTGTCTTCAGGATGCGGTTCCGTGCTGGAAAGACGGATACGGAAATCCCCCTGGATATCACTTATCGCAAGCAGCAGATCAGCAAGATCACGCTTTTCGCAACGGTAGGAACAGATATTCACCCCGGTCAACACCAATTCGGCAAATCCGGCAGCAACGGCATTACGGCAATCCGCAAGAGTTTCCTCCCAATCCCGGGAACGCTCCCTGCCCCGGGTAAAGGGAACTATACAGTAAGCACAGAAATTATTGCAGCCCTCCTGTACCTTGATGAAAGCTCTGCTGCGAAAATGGGGATCGCCGGATATCCCCTCGTAAAATAATGGAAAATCATCACTGTCATTACGGTCAGCCGGAATCGTAAGCCCCGGTATGGCAAAACGTTTATCCGGGGCAACTCTTACTACGGCTTCCGCAGTATCTGCCGCTGTTTTGGCGGCATCGCACCCGGTGACAACGATCTCGCAATCGGGATATTCCCGCCGCACCCGTCTTATGGCAGAACGTGTGGTTGCCGAAGCATTGGCTGTAATAGCACAGCCGTTGATAATAACAAGCGAAGGCGGTACGGAGGTTTCAGCATATTCCGCAACAGTATATCCGGCAGCGGCAAGACGGGCATGGATAAGCCCTGAATCAGCATGATTCAGACGGCAGCCGACGGTTATTATTGCGGCAACAGGCTTCAATTTTCACTTTCCTCCGGCTTCTGTAACAGAAGTTTCTGTGATCCCTGTGATCTTTTCAATATTATTCAGCTCCTGCAGGCGCAGCGGTTCCACCAGCAAAAGTACCCAGGTGGCAACACTGGCGGCAAAAGCTATAGCGATCACAGCCCGGCGGTCGGCATACTTGAATTTTCGGACAGCCATCCACGAACACAGGATCAATATACCGTAAATTATCATGGGCAGCAGCATTGGCACCTGCACATCCTCCGGCTTGGCATAAGCTGTATACAGCCATATAAGCACCAGCAGTGCGGGAACAGCCTGCATCGCCATCAATACCCCGCTGCCGATGATGCGTGTTGCACCTCTGCGGTGTTCAGGATTTTCGATGAGCCAGGCGGCAAGCAGCGCCGCCTGCGGCAGCACTCCGATGACCCCACCGGGAAAAAAGACCGCATTGATGACCCCCCAGGCAATAACACCGGGCATCTGGATATTGCTGTTGTACCGCCATAATCCGGCAAGGAATACTACAGCTGCGACACAGCCTAGAATAACCGTTGCCCACCCCTCCACCGGCGAAACAGCATCGAATCCGGCAAAACCAGTCAAAAGCGGTATCCCCGCACACAAAAGCAGGAAAACAGTCAGCACAGCGGCATATATTTTGCGCTGACGGCAGAATCCGATTGCAAAAAAGCAAAGAGTTTCCACCATTATCCACCCCATGGTAAATTCAGCACCGTTATTGCCGAATACAGCCCTGCCGGCATCAAGGAAAGCAGTGTTGCCAAGAGTCAGAGCTGCTGCTATCACTCCCATACGCATGGAATAAAATGCCCCGGTCAAATAGACTGCCCATACGGTAAGAACTGCAAAAATCATATTGGCAAGTTTGCCGATCCCCGCAGCATCCCAATTTGAAAATTGAGAAAACTGCTGAGCTGCAAAAATCACGACTCCCGCCAGAAGCAAGACCCATAAACCGGCCCGGAAACGACTTATTTTTATGGTATTCAAAGTAACATCCCCAACTCTGCGATTCACCGTATCTGTCCGGCACCGCGGATGATATATTTATAACTGACCAGTTCATCAACCCCCATGGGCCCGCGGGCATGCAGTTTGTCTGTACTGATACCGATTTCCGCCCCCATGCCAAATTCACCGCCATCAGTAAAACGGGTCGAAGCATTGTGGTAGACAGCTGCTGAATCAACACTGCGGAGGAACTGATCTGCAGTTGCAGCATTTGACGTAACAATTGCATCGGAATGATGACTGCCCATTGCATTGACGACAGCTGCCGCCTCCTGCACATCATCAACAAGGCGTACACCCATAATCAGATCAAGATATTCCCTGCCGTCATCCTCCGGAGTCAAAGGCACTGCAGCGGGCAGGATGGCGCATACATCTTTATCGCCGCGGAATTCCACCGGATATTTTTTCAACCGGTCATACAGAAGCGGCAGGAACTCCCCGGCAACAGCCCGGTTCACCAGAAGACTTTCCAGAGCATTGCAGACTCCGGGACGGCTGCATTTGGCATTTTCCACGATATTACACGCCATTTCAAAATCACATTCACTGTCAACATAAACATGGCACACGCCTTTGTAATGTTTGATAACAGGGATGCGTGACTGTTCAACAACAGCACGGATAAGCCCCTCGCCGCCACGGGGCATGACCAGATCTATATACTCATCCAGTTTAAGCATCATCCCCACAGCGGCACGGTCGGTCCAGGGGATAAGCTGTATGGAATTTTCCGGCATACCGTTTGCAGCACCTGCTTTTTCAAGGATACCTGCTATTGCCAGATTACTGTTTATAGACTCGCGGCCGCCGCGGAGAATGACCGCATTGCCGGCTTTGAGACAGATACCGGCAGCATCGGCAGTCACATTGGGACGGGATTCGTAAATAATAGCGATGACTCCCACCGGGACACTGACCTTTTCAATTGCAATGCCGTTGGGCCGGGTGAATGAACGCAGGATCCTGCCCACAGGATCAGCCTGAGCTGCAACTTCCCGCAAGCCGTTTGCCATAGCCGCAATACGGGCAGGAGTCATTTCCAGGCGGTCAAGCATGGCTTTGGACAAACCGTCTTTCCTGCCCTGCGCCATATCGATGGCATTGGCGGCAGTGATCTCGTTTTCTGCAGCAAGCAGGGCATCAGCCATGGCATTGAGGCATTTGCTGCGGGTTGCACTGTCCATAAGAGCCATTTTGGCAGAAGCAGTGCGAGCCTTTACCGCCATGGCTATGAGTTCTTCATTCATCTTTTCATGAGAAATTTCGTTCATCACTGGATTCCTTGAAGCAAATCTGTTAACAATTTCACGGCTTCGCAAGCCGATTGAGTTCTCACCTCGTCTCTCGAACCGGAAAGAGCGAGACGCACGATTTTCTTTTTTTCACCGGCAGCGGCCCCGATGAATACAGTTCCTACGGGTTTACCCGGAACTGCACCTCCGGGACCGGCTATTCCGGAAACAGCGATGGCACAGGACACCTGCAAAACAGCAAGTGTGCCATTCAGCATCGCTTCTATACATTCAGCAGAAACCGCTCCCGGTCCGGAAAAAATATCTTCAGGCACACCCAGCAGATCATGCTTGAGTTTGTTGGTATAAACAACAGTTCCGCCATGAAAGACCTCTGAACACCCGGCAAACCCCACCAATGCCGAAGCTATCATGCCGCCGGTACAGCTTTCGGAAACAGCAAGGGTTTCTCCTTTTTTCTTCAGGAGTTCCAGAAGAGTACCGCAAAGTACACAAAGATCCATTATCCTTCCCGGCCTTCCGCTTTTTCTCCGGCAGGAACAGCAGGTTCACTGCCGGCTGCCGCAGAATTATCCTGCATACTGCCGAGATATTCAGGCATTTTCAAGCCCGCCATAGCAGCGACTTCGTGCAACGGAGGCAGGCTTTTGAGCATACCGCTCATGAAATCAGCAGTACCGCCCTCTCGGAAATCGGAAAGTCTCTGTGCGGCAATCAGTTGAAGAATATCGCACTTACCGTCACTATCGACGGCAACGAGGCTCAATATGAATTCGGAG
>JAZSGI010000121.1:0-18982 GCA_045532655.1 Victivallaceae bacterium | reverse complement strand
ACATGGCTACGATCCGACTTTATCCGGGTAATTTCAAAAGTAACTCCCGAAAAAATTGAAAAATCAGCGTTGATAAGATCAGAGCGGCAGTTTTACCGCGGCTATTGAATAAATAACCACCGGCAACATCCCGTTTTTAATATCGCAACGATGAATTTCAAGATTTTTGAGGACTTTTGAAATGACCTCTATTGTTCAAACGTATGTTTTAATATAACACCGGAAACAGAAAACGCCAATTTTTATCGCAAATTCTGTTAAAATCCACTTGACAAAAGAACACTTGTACATTATAGTATAACATTGAGAACAAATTTCCTGCACCCCCGGAAACATCTGTTTTAATCGAAAAAGGAGAAAAAATGCCTATTTATGAAAACCGGCAGAATGCCGAAAACATTGTATCTCTGTCACCGGCAAGCCTTGCCATGATAAATTCAGGTTTTACCAACGTTATCAAATCAATTGCTGCCGGAGCGTCGGCAAAGTCATCAACCGTACTGCTGCTGGACGGATGGTACGGGATCGACTGGAAGAAGATAATCCCCGCCATGCAGCAAGCCATGCCGGGCGCAAAGATGATCTCTGCCTCCGGTATTTTCCATGATGCGGCAAAACTGGCGGAACTTAAAGCTGAATGGATAACTGAGGATCCGTGTTTCGGCAAGGTGAATAATGTGGGCACCATTGATGATTTCATTGTCCCGGAGAAGATCACGGCACTGGAAAACTCCGTTTCAGGTTTGACTGTTATTTATGGTCCCGGAGCTCTCAAATGCTTCAATGGCAGAAGCGATATTTTCCGTGTATACTTCGATATGACCGCCGACCCCATGCTCTGGCAGATGTGGAACGGCGAACTGGTTCCCATTGGTAGCGATTCCCCCCGCAAAGATTACGGTTGGAAAGAATACTATTACAACGACTTTTACATACTGCAGCGGCACAAAGCAGCCGAACTTGTTTCCTGTGACCTGTATTGTGAAGCCGTGGAAGTCGACAACGCAGTGATTATGCCTGTACAGGTCTTCCGCGAAGTATTGCATACTCTTGCCTCACAACCCATGAAACAGATCCGCACCTATTCCCCAGGCCCGTGGGGTGCTTACCGTTACAAACAGTTGTGGGATATACCGGGACTTGAAAACAACGCCTGGAACAGACTTGCCGGGGCAGATTTGAGTCTGCTCATTCAATTTGAAAACGGCATCAGGATAAATATTCCCAGCGTGGATCTGCTTATTGAAAATGCAGAAACTTTTGTCGGGGAGTTTTCCGCCCGTTCCTATCCCGGACTTATCCCGGTGGAGATCTGGCTGGATGACGGATTCTTCCCGACTCCGCAGCCGGCAGAACGCACAAGTATGCCCATACACAACCATCCCGGCACTGAATACGTCAAGCGCAACTTCAATGAACCGCTGGGCAGGTACGAAACTTACTATATTGTGGAAGCATACCCCGGCGCAAACACCTGGATGGGATTCAATGACGATGCCTGTACAGAATTCTGGGACAAAGCCTGCCGTGAATCATGGAAGGAGCAGAAACCCATCGAAAACTGGAAGGAATATATTGCCAACTGGCAGACCAATACCGGAGATCTTTTCCTGATTCCGGAGGGAACCACCCACGGACACGGCGGCAACCAGATGGTGCTGGAAATGGATACTTGCGGCAATGCCGCAGGTGGTGAATATTCATTCTTCGGTTACGATTTTATGCGTCCCACATGGGATGACCGCAAAAAAACCATGACCGGTAAGCCCATGAAAATGCACCTTGACCGTTACTTTGATGTAGACAAAGGTTTCCGGGCAGAGTGGGTCAGGAAAAACCTCCGGGCCCGTCCCATAGTGATAGACTGGAATCAGGAATTTTCCCATGACCGCTTCACCACTCTGCCGCAGATGCCGTTTGAAATCGACCGTCTGCACTTTACTTCCAGAGCAGAAAATTCCACCTGCGGGAAATATTTGCAGGCAGCCACGCTGACTGTTGGAACCTCTGTGATCATCCGTTCAAAGGCCGATCCCGCCCGCCGCTGCCGCATAGACAGGCTTCAATGCGCCCTGATCCCCGCCGGATTCGGTGATTACGAAATAATCAATGCAGATGGCGGAGCATCCACCGTGGTCATCTGGCAGTTGAAAGATGCGCTGCTGGAAGGCAGGATGTAATCCTATCCTCCTTCCCTCCCCGGCACCGGGATTTACCTTACAAGAAACTTTTTCCTGTATACTCCCGGTGCCATGCCGGCAGCTTTGCGGAAAGAACGGCTGAAGTGGGAAACATCGCTATAGGCAAGTTTTGCTGCGATCACCTCCAGCGATTCCCCTTTCCCCAACATTAATATTGCCGCAGCGATCCGTTCCCGTTCGGCATATTCCCCCGGAGAAACACCTACCGTCTGGCGAAAAACAGCACGGAAACGGGACTCCGACAGGAAACAACTTCCGGCAAGTTCCAGATTTGTGAACCGCTTGCCCCTGTGCCGGTGCATAAGCTCCAATGCCGGGGCCACTCTCTGCCAATCCCTGCCCGGTATGTTTCCGCCGGGTTCAGCCTGCCGCAGCAATATTGCCATTACAGCAGCCCCGGCAAGATTTGCCATAACGATACCGGGAAAATCATGTTTGCGCCACGCACTTATGACCTTCTGCAGATTTCCGTTGATTTCGGCAACTGTTTCCGGGTCACTGTATACCCGGGGCATATTGAAAAATGCCGTTACATCCACTCCGGGGGTACAGGTACAGGAAATATGCATCCAGTCGGAAACTATATTGTCGCCGGTGGTAATGATACAATGTTCCTCGCCGGCAGGAATAAAAAGCACCGAATTTGACGGCACCGGCACATCAGGCATATTGCGCCGTACCAGCAATGCTGCTGTATCTGTTTTTTCCGGCTGTCCCGGCACATGAAGATAACTCAATACTCCACATGGAAGCTGCCGCCGCATGGTATTGTATGAACGCGGCGTAGGGGTACTGTCGGCAAAAATGATCTCTGCAGAAATATTTTTAATCAGATTATTCATTTTTTCAATCGTTTCATACCTGTATTTTCACAGCTCGAATGTTATATTATTCCAGTTATTGATCCGATATTAACTATACAACCATAATCGGAAAATACAAGGAGAAGAGTATGATATTCAATGATTTTGCCGCCACAGCCCACCTGTGGAGCAACGGCACCGTGAGAAAGCAGGTAAAAGTTGATCTGATACCGGAAGAAAAAACTGACCCGGCACAGGTGCAATGGCGCAGCGGCTGGGCAGGCTATGCCTTCAGCTGGAACACATTTTGTATCAATGCCCTGCTTTTCAACAACAGGGAATATGAACGGGGCTGGGGTTTCCATGTTTTCGGCAGCAACACCTTCCGGGTGGAACTCCTCCGTGAAGCCGTAAGGTTCAAAGCCCTTGCCGCCATCCATAACTGGCGGGAAACAGGGGACGAAAATCACCGTCTGCATTACGATTTTCTGGACACAGATGGTGCAGTACTTGCCGCCGTTGATCTTAAGTACGGCGAAAGCTGCCCGGTGGATTTTGCCCTTGCAAACCGGAAAACATTTGATATCCGCATAACCTCCAACAGCGAAGACAGACACCCTGTACTGCTCCTTGAACCGGAGATCCGCTACGCAGACGGCACTGTTGAACTCTGCGGAACCAAAGACACACCTGAATGTACCGCCGGATTGAGTTTCAAATACGACGGTGTCCCCTTTGATCCCGCCCTGTGGGAACATACAGTACAGGAAACCGGCAGCGGAAAATTCCTCCACACATGGTTTTCGCCGGACAGGAAGCTGAAACTTCAGGTAACGGCACAGATATACGAAGATCTGCATGTCGTTGAGTGGACGCCACGTCTGGCGGCGGCAGGAAATGAAAAAACCGGACTGGTGGAGGATTTCCTCTCCCTTGACATGGAGAAATTCATTTGCGAAACCCAGCACAACGACAATAACATGTATCTTTCCGGTGCATCCATTCTTGCCGCAGGAGTGAAACTGCACAGACAGCTGGGCAGTCAGGCGGCAGGAACCGACTTTACCGCCGATACTGTGGTCATATCCAACCGTTACACCCAGAGAAAAGTTGTAATGGACAACGATGAAGGCCGTTCATCTGCCGCATGGATGCCGTTTTTTCAACTTGAACTTGCCAACAACCGCAGAATAGATGTTGCCATCGGCTGGTCGGGCGCATGGGTGGGGAGCGTTGAGTTCACCGGCAACGAAAGTTTCCGCACGACAGTCGGGCTCCGCAAAACCTCTTTCCGCCTGAACCCCGGCGAAGAGATCATGCAGCCGGAAATCGCCCTGCACTATGCCGTTGCCGGTAAAGATGAGTGCAGCAACGAGTTCCGCCGTTATATGAACCGTCACCGTCTGCCCCGCAACAGCAAAGGCGAACTCATTCCGCCCCCGACATCAGTAATGTTCAGCGGTACAATGCCCAACGGGATGCTGATGAAATATATCGATCTCTTTACCGCCAAATCCCTGCCTGTGGACGTGATCTGGGTGGATGCCGGCTGGTACGGCCCCGACCGTGAAGTTCCGCTGGAACTGCACCTGAGCGACTGGCCGCTCACCGTAGGCGACTGGCGTGTGAACCAGATCCCCCATCCCGGCGGGTTCCGGCCGGTAACGGATGAACTGCACAAGCGGGGTATGAAATTCCTCCTGTGGCTGGAAACTGAACGGGCAACTGACCATGCGGCAATAACTTCGGAACATCCGGAGTATTTTATTCCGGCAGGAGGCGGCAACTATATGCTCGACCTCGGTAACCGTGAAGCCTGTGACTACGCAATAGAAACAGTATCAAAAGTTCTGCAGGAAGAAGGCGTGGACTGCTACCGTGAAGATTTCAACTTCAACACCATTCCCGCCTGGGAAGAAGCCGACAGCAGAGCCCCCGACCGTACCGGTATGGCTGAATCGCTTTTCATAACCGGATTCTACCGCTTCTGGGAAACTTTGCGTGAACGCTTCCCGGATCTGCTTATTGACAACTGTGCATCAGGCGGAAGAAGGATCGACCTGATGACATCTTCACTGGGTATACCCATGTGGAGGAGCGATTTCCAGTGCTTCACAATCATTCCGTTCCTTGCCGAAGCCAATCAGATACACTTTGACGGACTTTCCCGCTGGCTGCCCTATCACGCCTGCGGAACGGTGGTCAAAGACGGTGACGATTACGCATTTTTAAGCGGTGCCTTGGGTGCAACGCTGATCGATGTCTGCAACAGACTGCTCTTCCTGCCGGAAGAAAATGCCTTTGATTTCAATTGGCTGCGCAAAATGCTTGAAATCTCCAAACGTATGCGTCAGTATATTTCAGAGGATTATTATCCGTTGACAGAACACCCGGAAGATTTCCGGAATTACTATGCAGCAGAGCTTATCGATCCCGCAGCAGGCGCAGGATGGGTCGCAATTTTCCGGCGGGCAGCATGTACTGCCGACAGCATTTCCCTGCAGCTTAAAGGTATCGAGCCAGCAGCAGAGTATACGGTGGAAACTTATCCGGAAACCCCGGTACGTACTGTCAAGGGCAGTGAACTTGCCGCCATGACAGTACAAATGCCTGAACCCCGTTCCTGCAAGGTGATATTCTTCAGGAAAAAATAATCTGCTGCATACACCTGACAGGTATAAAAAATTGTTCCCGGCAAATGATCAAAACCATTTGCCGGGAACTTTTTCCGCTTGAAAACTCAGCCGTCAGAATTCAAGCACGGGGTGCATGATCTCGAAATCTTTGAAAGGCACGACACCTTTGTCAGTGATTTCCAGCAGCTGTGCTTTTACTTCACTTCCGGCAGGAACCTCAAGTTTGACAGTATGAGAGGCATTATCTGCCGCAGGCAGAGCATTGTGCAGGATCCTTGCCCCGTCATAAGCGATATTCAAATGATCATTTTCCATACTTATGACCAGTTCCACCGGACGGTTCAAGGCTTCGTGACCACCGCGATGTCCCTTGTGACTTACGGCACAATAATCTTCATTTTCGTACTCATCAATACCGCGGATGAGCCATCCGGTACTCTTGGTATAGGAGATTTTCACTCCGTCCACATAGAGATTGAAGTTACCGGAGTGTTCAAAGAGCATTTTTACCGTAAAGGGTTCAGGGAGATGTCTGCTGTAAGCCGCTGAAGCAGTTTCTTTGCGGTCAGTCGCAAAGAGCAGGGAGTTGTCGGCCTGCAGGATGCCATCGGAAATCGACCAATCCTCCGTATTGAAATAATTCTTGCCGGAGAGCGGATCTGCCGGGGTATTATCACCTGCGGCACGGAGGGGTGACGGCAGATCTTCCGGCATGGAATCATTGGTCGTCACATAGAACATTTTCATGGTAAAGGGCTTGAGATTGAAGGAAATCATATTTCCTTCTTTACTGAAGGCTTCTGCCGGGTTGGTGAGGCACACGGCAGTGAAATCACTGCCTGCAAAAAATCCATTCAAATCCAGTACCACATCTTTGTCTCCGTCCTGATAGAGGTTGGAAACAACGAGCACGCCTTCGGAGTCATTGCGCAGATAGCTGCCGTAGATGGTCTCATCGGCAATGACCTGCCAGTGGGGCTGCTCTTCCCAGTAGGGATAGAATTCAGTGACCCCTTCCTGCCGCATATAACGGAAGAAGAAATTGACCAGCGGGTGCTGTGTTTCAAGGGCCGAAGTTTCCGTACCATGCACAAGTCCCAGCGGCAGTGCCTGCCGGTTGGTCCATGTGGAATCATAGTAAAGTATGGGCAGGAACCTGCCGCGGATACCCAACCCCTGCAAAGCGAAGTTCACACGGAACTTTTCCGGTTCAACCAGATATCCGTCACGGAAACGGGCAAGCTGTTCGCCGTCATAATAGTAATCGGCAAAGCAAAGGGTGGAGGTGAATATTTCACCGCCGGTATGCGACCACAGGGGATATTTGATACCTCTGGCATCAAAGATACCGCGGAGACGCTTCAGGAAGACACGGTGACCCAGAATACGTCCTGCCGAGTAATCGTCCTCCCATTGTGCAGGCAGTCCGTCACCGCAGTCATGACCGGGATTGTCGCAGGAAAACGCCACTGTGGGACCGTCCAGATAAACACCGTCGATACCGCTTTCGTCAGCAAGTTTCTCCACGCCGTGGAGCATCTGATCGCCTCGTTCTTTGCGGAGGCAGGAGACAAAGCACTGGACACCTTTGCCGGGGTCGTATGCACGCTTGTACCACATACGCTGGGGCAGAGCCTCCAGATCGCTGCGGTAAAGGTCATAACCGGGACTGTTTTCCGCAAGGATGTTGGAGAAATAGGTGTACATTTTGTTGCCTTTGGCATGGAGACCATCGGTTTTCTGCTTCACTATCTGGAGTTTTTCCAGATCCGGGAAGCCCTGATAATCCGACCAGCGTTCAAAGTCGCCGGTACTCATGGTGTGGCTGAAAGGCGGAATGAAATCCCCCCGCACCGGAGTGGGCTGGATAAAGAACTGCCAGACATGATCGGCATCAAAGGTTCCGGAACCGGTGTCGGCAAGGCGGATTATGATCTCATCTGGGCGTATCTCCACTCTTGGGGCATCGGAACCGCTGCCGAAGCAGTCACGGTCATAGCTGAAAGCCAGCCCGATATTGCCGTTGCCAGTCCAGAAGCAGGCGGGATTGCCCACATAACTGCCGCTGATACGCAGGAGTTCCTGTGAATATCCGAAGTTGATATATTCACAAACGCCCGGTTGTACGGGGATATGCACAGCAAGTTCCTGCCATGTGGTATCAGAGAGATCTCTGGCACGCAGACGGAAGATGCAGAAGCCGTCAAATTCCACACGGCTTTTTACCTGCAATGTCCCTGCTGCATCCTGCGGGACAAATTCAGCGGCGACCGGGATAACATTGGTATCGGCAATTCTGTCACAGACAGCCACTTCACTGCCGTCATCAAGAATTGCAGTCACATACACAGGGGCGGCAAGGAGAGAACGATCCTTGACGGTGATCGCCGAAGGCATAGTGCTGTTGCCGAAATTCCATTGGGCGTGGGCAAGATTTACCACACCGTCAGCGGCCTCCACCGGCTGCCACGGGAACGCCACTTTGTCAGCCACATATTCCATACCGGCTGTTGAACCGTACCATTCGGGTTTTTCCGGCACAGTATATTCGGCGCTGGCGACTTCTTTGCCGTCCTGCGAAACAACAGCCTTGACAATACTGCCGGCAGGCAGATCTGCAGGGAGGGAAAAGATACCGGTTTCGCCGGGTCCGGCGGGAAAAGATGCACTTTCGCCATTTACTTCAAGCACAGCGACACTGCCAGCGGCACCCTGCGGCACCTGTGCGGTCACTTTGCCGCCGAGGGGATAATAAGTAAGTGCGGCTTTTGAGACTCTGGGGAAAGTTTTTGCCTTTTTGCCGGGAAGCGGCAGGGGAGCGATCAGAGAACGCTCACTGTTTCTTTCCGGAGGAAGCAGTTCCAGCATACCGAACTGCAATGCAGTATAACCGCCGTAACCGCCCAGCACCCAGCCGTAACGTGCACCGAGGTAGAAGCGGTTGAAATTACAGTAATAAATGGATTTTTCTGCAGGATCCCATGTGATACCGGCAGAAGCCAGAGGCACGATCATCCACGCTTCCCATCCGCCGTCCACCTCAACAGCGGCACCATTGAAAAGCGGTTCACGGACAGGACACTCATTGTACTGGCGGGAAAGAGATCCGACAGCATTTACAGTATATTCGTAAAAGTGGCGGAGATCCTGACGGCTTGAATATGCGGCGTCATACCCGGCAATGGTGGACTCGGAAACACCCAGCGAACCGGCACCGAGGGCAAACCGGAAAGCAGAATCGGCAACAAATGATTCCTGCCACCCCCGTTCACGGGCGACAAATGGTTTTTTTTCAGTAAGTTCCGCACGGATAAGGATGTTGTTTCCATCGTGGAACAGATAAACTTTTGTGGGGACAGGGATGCCGGAGGTGTTGCCGACGTTGTTGAAACGTTCCACAACAGCCGCCCCCTGCCACAAACTGCTGGGTTCTCCATATTGGAAAAGCTCCTCAACAGCCGCGGCATCTATATACGGCACCTGCAGCAAGGGGGTACTTGCTCCGGCAGCCGCTGCCGCTGCACAGAAAATGGCGGCAAATAAAAACGGCAATCTTTTTTTTCTCATAAACAGACCAATCTTTCTTCCGGGAGGGGTGACCACACCCCGCAGGAATTTTTATAAAACTGCACTGCAATCAGCAAAAACTGATTAAAAAAGCGGGGAAACTTCCCCGCCTTCTGATTAAATCATAACATTCACCTGATCATGCCGGATCAGTAAAGAGAGAGACCGCTGTTGTAGACACCGTCACCGCAGTCACGGATACCATTACGTTCTGCTTTATTTTCGTTGCCGTTTTTCTCAACATCATCAACGTGACCGTCGAAGAAGAGGGCATTGGCTCTGTTGTTGTGGCGCCAGTCTCTGTATTCAACACGATAACCATCCTGCTGATAACATCCGGTGGTACCGGCCTGACCTTTGGTGTCAATAATATAATATGTATCAGTACGCATACGGGTCAGCGGCTGACATGCTGCCCAGGCACTACCGGCATAAGTAGCAAAAACGTTGATACCAAAAGAGTTTCTGGTAAAACCGCCTGAGACAGACGGGCAATCCAGCAGATCAAGGCTGTTGCCGACAAAGTCTTCTTCAGCTCTGAGCAGCCAGAAGGTGGTTCTGGCACTGCTGAGGTCAGTCGGAACCAAGTCATCATAATCATTGGCATACATATACATACCCAAGCCGATCTGCTTGAGGTTGGACTTGCATTTGACAGCCTGGGCAGCGGCACGGGCCTTGCTCAGTGCAGGCAACAGCATGGAAGCCAGAATAGCTATGATAGCGATAACCACCAAGAGCTCTATCAATGTAAATTTCTGTTGTTTCATTTTTTTCGATTCTCCTTCTGTATTATTTTCTTAACATACTGGCAGATAAATATCTGCGATTTGGCTCCCGACAGTGTTATTGCTTCATGGCAAATCAATGATTTACCTTTATAGCAACAACCGTAAAAACAACTTATCTTGTTGGTAATCACAAGACAACCGGCAATCTCCTTTCTTTTTCCCTTTCTTTACTTGATTTTTTGTTTTTTTTGTGTTTGTAATAAAGGCAAACCGGAACATTTTTTTGTTTTTTGTATCTCACCTCATAATGTTTAATTTTTTACCATAAAAATGAAATACATGGTAGTAATATACCTTGAACTTCATCAAAAATCCTTGATTTTATCACCAAAAATCGGTAATTTATCACCTTTTTTTATTTTTATTCCTTTTTTTACCTGTATTGTATGTTCAGCAGGTCATTTTATGATTTTAACTTTCAGTCTCTCCCCTCCGAAAGGCTGTATGCCGGTGCAATAAGGTGCTTCTGTATGCACCACGGCAGGCTTTCGACGCTTCAGGATAAAAGAAAAAATGCCGTGCCATGAGTGCAGCCCCCTCCCCCAGAACATTTTCCGGTGATTCAGAGGCACAAATGGTAAATAATGCTGCGGCTTCTTCACTGTACATTTTGCAAAGTTCTTCACGGAATGCCGCCTGATAATACTTGAAAAAAGGTGCAAATGATCCGGTAAAATGTATCGTATCTATACCGAGAAGTTCAATAAGCCAGTACAAAGCAGATGCTGTCTGCTTTGCTGCCTCCTGCAGCAGACTTATCGCCACAGCATCACCCTTCTCCAGCAACGCAAGCAGGGTATCCATATCCGTTTTACCTATTGCCGGATGTCTGGCAGAGATGGCGTTACCGCCCACATACTGCTCCAGGCACCCATGTTTGCCGCAATAACATTCAGGGCCGTCCTTATTTATGGATATATGCCCGATATTCCAGATACCGCGATTGCGGCGACAATCAAGTGAACCGGCAACCAACAGCTGGCATTTATTTACGGGCGTACCGCCGAAAGTACTGCCCCAATTCAGCATAAGCACAGTGGAATCCTCAGGGAATGAACGGCATTCCCGCTGCACATAAGCGTGATGCAGAGTATCGGCATAACAGGATATCCCCGGATCTTTCCGCAATATCTCCTCCGGCGCGAAAGCTGTGACCCCGGGCGCAGAGGCAAGAGATTCAAAAACCCCATCTTGAGTTATCACACCTCCCGCACAGAAAAATGTCTGATGCAGTACACCGCCGTGTTCCGCTATCCAGCGGCATCCCTCCCCTGCCGCAGCCACAAGCTGTGCAGCAAGCTCCCTGCCGGTAATTCCTGCGGAAACGTGATATTTGCAGTTAAAAAGCATTTTGCCGTCAAAGTCGGCAACGGAGACTGCCAGTTCGTTATAATACAGATAGATCCCCATGAAATAATTTCCGGCGGCATTTATGCGCCATGAACTGGAGGGACGTCCCCTGCCGGAAGCAGGAAGCACTTCAGGAGTAATGATATTCTCTTCTTTAAGGCGCAGGAAATGCAGATTGCACGCAGCTTTGGTAATGGCAAGCTCACGGGCAACATCCATCTGCGAAACAACACCACGCTCGTAAATCAGTTTAAGCACCTGATGTGCGGCAGATCCATATTCGATTGTTCCGGTACGCAAATTCAATTTTCAACCTTTTCCCTTTGTTTCAAGGATAATATATCACGGTACATTTCATTTGTCAACCATGCTTGACTAATTATTTTATATTTTTCCGGCGGTAATTTCTGTTCCAGCAATTGCAAAACAGCGGGGCAGACTGTATATTAACAGTAGAGGTAATTTCAAAAGTCATTCAAAAAATGGCAAAGATGCAGCTGCTATTTAAGGAATTTTACAATCGCCTCCAAGGAGAAAATTTACTGACATGCTGATCCTGACAGGAACCTTCACAGCCGAAACAAAGGTCAAAAATTCCCGCTTTGCCGCCGAAGCCGTCTATGTTTCAACTCCGGAGGAAGCCAGAGAACTCTGGAAACTACGCAAACAAACCTGTGACAACGGCGGGCATATCGTTTACGCCTTCGCCGTGGGCCCGCAACAGAATATTTGCGGCTGTTCCGACGACGGTGAACCCTCCGGCACTGCCGGGAAACCGGTATTGGCTGTACTCAAAGGGAGCGGCATAACCAATATCCTTATCACCATTGCCCGCTACTTCGGCGGTACAAAACTCGGTACGGGCGGACTTGTTCACGCTTACGGTGATGCCGCCAAAGCCGTGCTGGAAACCGCCGCAACAAAAAAACTGGAAGCAATGACAGGATTTGAGATCGAACTTGCTTATCCCTTGCGGGATACTCTTCTCAACCGCCTTGCCCCCATAGGTTTTACTGTCACAGGCGAAGAATTCGGTTCCACTGTCAAACTTTCCGGAGACATCATTGCCGCCCGCAGCAGTGAACTGGAAAAACTCCTGCAGGAAGTGGGCAACGGCAGAATAAGCTGGAGGCGATCGTGATCCGCAGCGAAGACACTTCTTATACAAACAGTATATTTTTCCCGCCGGTAAAAGCCGGGAACCGGTGCTTTTATACCGATACGATCAGCGTACCTATGCTCAAAGAGGCTTACTGGCACGGACTTTTCCCGTGGCCCGACGGCAGCGGCGACGGCAATATCCCCTGGGTTTGCCCGCAAATACGGGGTCTTATCCTGTTGGATGATTTCCATATACCCAAAACGGTAACAAGACTGCTTAAAAAAGGAACTTTTGAACTGCGTATAGATACGGCATTTGAAGAGGTCATAACCCACTGCGCCATCCGTAACGACGGTTCAGATACATGGATAACAGAAAAACTGAAAAAAGCCTACTGCAAGTTCCACGAAGCCGGATGGGCGCACTCGTTTGAAGCGTGGAACCGGGAAACAGGAACTCTTGCCGGAGGCTTGTACGGGGTTTCGGTGGGCGAAGTTTTTGCCGGGGAATCAATGTTTTTCCGGGAAACAGGAGCCTCAAAATTCGCCCTGGCACATCTGGGAAAAGTTTTGCAGAAGTGTGGAGTAAAACTTCTTGATACTCAAATGGTAACTCCCGTTACGGAACTCTTCGGCGCAGCATATTACCACGCAGGTGACTATATCAGATGTCTGGAACACTTCCGCAATGCCCCACTGGATACAAACACACTGCGGCAGGCATTTGCCGCACTTGAACACCTGAAAAATGCAGGAGAAGAAATATGATCGTGAAAAGTTATTTCGGAAAAAGCAATTTTGAATCCCATAAACTCCACTTTTACCCGGAAAAAGTCAAAGTTGCCGTTACTGCCGGAAATTACATTTTTTACGGTATCTTTCTCGCCGTGGGTATGGGGATAATCACCGCAGCATTTTTTGCCGCTGACTGGGGGGCAACTGCTGCTATGAGTATTTTCGGAGCAGTTTTCGCCGGTGTCGGCGGTTACGGCGCATGGCGGACAAAAAGTAAAAAATTGCCGGAAATCGATCTCTGGGAAAAGAAATTCTACCCTGACGGGCGTTCATCTGACCCGTATCAGGAAACTTCAGAATATATCCCTATGGCTGACTTTAAATGTTTTGAGCTTGCATCATGCCGGGTACGGGGCAGAAAACACAACTATACATGCTACTCCCTTGTAATGGTTTTCAGCAACGGCAGAGCCTTTGAAATACTCAACCACGGGTCACGGTCAAGCGTTACACGGGATGCCAAAGCCCTTGCGGAAGTACTGAATATCCCTCTGCCGGAATGTGATTGGCTGCAGCCGTCCAAATGGTCAAAACTTGCAGCATTGCCGCCGATGTTATTCGGTATTATCTGGCTTGTAATGTGTTCGTTCATGCTCAAGCAGCTGTCGCAGGAAATGCAAGGCGGGTTATTCACCTGGCCCAATATGGTTGTACTGCTCTTCCCGGCGTTTGGTATAATTATTATAATTTCTGCGCTGATAACCCTGTGCCGACGCAAGTGAAAGAGTGTTATGGATCTTTATGATTTCGCCGCCGGTGCCGGCTGGGGCAAAGATGTTACCGGAGCAATAAAACCATACTGGCAGGAGCTTTGCCGTAATACGGATACAACGCTTCCTTTTTTTGCCAACAGGGATTTCTGCACTTATGCGCTGACAATGGCAGGGATCAACGACCCGGAGATTTTTGCCCGGCTCGCACAGGTGACAGATATTATCGGCTCACATAAAGATATTGCCCGCTTTGCGGCTATGATGCATTACGGTTTCTTCCTTTCCCCCAACAAGCCGCCCATGGGAATATGTACCCCGCCGGAAAGAGTTTTCGGCGAAAATACCGGGATATTCCAACTCCTGACCGCCCTCTCCGCTCTGCCGCTTATAGAGAAAAAATATTCCGATCTTTCCATTCCGCAAGAATACGCCGGAGGTGCAGCACAATGGATCAGAGGAACCATACCGATTTACGCCGCCGGCCATAATGGTATCCCCGGACATTCTCTCTGCCAAACATTCTGGCTGCGTTTGCATGCCGAAGGAAAACTTTTCCGTATAGGCAGACTCGAATTTCTTGTTGAACCTGTTCAGCAGTGGCTGCCGGAAATATACATAAACAACTTCACAGGGGAAATCGCCGTCCTCGCCCGGGATCAATGGCAGTTTGATGCAAACGGGTATAAATGCCGGGAGAAAAGTGTTTTTACAGCACGATTCCGTCAGTCGGGCAGCAAAGTTTGCGGTACTCCTGTAAACAACTGCGGACATGCAGAATGTAACAGACGTATTGAACTTGATACTGCATTATGGCAGCCGCTGTTTGAACCGCAGGATACAGTGCCATCAGTGCATATCCCGGGCGGCAGCGGATTCACCCCCGATGCAGTCAGAGAATCACTGTCAATGGCTTTTGAATTTTTCCGCAAATATTTCAAGCTGGAAATCAAGGCTTTTGCCTGCTCATCATGGCTGTTGAACAACGCATGGCAGGAGGAATTGCCGGGAAGCAATATTGCAGGATTTCAGAAAACAGGAGTAATGTGCGGTCAGGAAATATCACCGGATGCCGGGCTTTTCTTTGTTTACGGCAGAGCAGATGCCGATCCGGCACAGCTTGCGGCGACAACTGCTCTCCACAGAGCATTCCGCAATATAGCGGCAAAAGGCGAAGAGCTGCGCAATGGCACGGCAATCTTCCTGCCGCAGCGGTAAGAGTTTCAAAAAACAAATGCCTGTTTCATTTTCTATATGGCGGCAGATTTGCAAATACCCGAAGTAATGATATGTTAATGTTAATAGAATATTTCCGTCAGCATATCGTTTATGAAAGAATTTCTCGATTATCTCACAAAAACAATCTCAGAAAATACCATAATGCAATATGCAGCAAATGTTGAGCTTACAAATAATGATCTGCATATGCATGAAGGTTGGGAAATCAAATTTTTCACCGGTACAGTCGTTGCAGTACCGCCATTATATATACACGCCGGAAGCCGCGGGGAAAATTTTCTCGGCTCATTGCTTTTTTCTCCGGCAGAATTGCAGATCAGTTTCAATAAATGTATATTTCAATACCATCAACGTACAAAAAAATCTTTTCAGTACGAAAAACTGCTTGAAACATACAGTATTCTCCCTGAACAGGAAGGCAGCTGCAAAAAAGAATTGTCAAATCTTTTTTTCCGGCAGCTTATCAGTGACCTGACCACCGCACCGAAGAACGAACAGGAATATGACCTTGCCTCAACAGTAAGGAAGTTTTTGACGAACAACTGCTATCTCACTGATTTCAATATATCATTCATGGCGGAAAAAATCGGTTATTCCCAATAATACCTCAACCGTAAATACAAAGATGCGTACGGCAGAACAATACAGCAGGATCTGCTTCTCACCAGACTCGAAAATGCCAGAAAACTGCTTAAAACCGGGAAATATCTTGTCTCTGAAACAGCAAAACTTACCGGTTGGAACAACGCTTTTTATTTCAGCAGTGTCTATAAAAAATATTTCGGTGAATCACCAAGCAAAACTATGCAAAATATCAGAACGGATGTCTGAATATGTCAGCAAAAATATCCCTGTATTTTGCCCGGCTGCAGAAAATATGCCCATCGGAAGCGGTAAAAAATCTTTTCCTTTACAACCTATATGTAAGTCTGTCTATTACAATAGCATCGAACTTCACCTTCATGGACCGTATCTTTATACGGATCAATATCGATCTCGGAAACCTCGGAGTTATAAAAAGCATTATCTTTTTTGCCCCGGCAATAATATACCAGTTGACGGCTCCATTCATATCCCGCCTGAACAGGGATAAAGAAATCATTTCCCTGGGATACATTTTCAGGTGTATTGTGCCGCTCCTTTTGCCGCTGACGGCAATATTTACCGATAACGTGACACTGCTGACGATTTTAAGCGCGATACTGCTTCCGGCAGGTATGCTTTTTGCATCATTCGCCAACAATACTCTCATGAAAATTTACCGCAATGTAATTCCTGCAGAAAATTACAATACAACTGTAAATATCATGAACATGCTTCTGGCTATTCCGGCGATGGTAATGTCACTGCCGGTAGCAATGGTGCTTGATCGTTACGCATATCTTGATAACAGAGGTTTTTTCCTGCTTTATACATTCATGCAATTATTGACGCTTTTACTGGAAATACCTGCGGTATTGTATATGCGCAAAGTGGAATACAAAACCACGGCTCCAACGACAGACTCAAGCCGCAAAAAAATGGATCTGCTGGCACCTTACCGCAACAAACTCTGCCGTACATTGCTGGCTCTTTCCACTGTTCACAATATTGCAGCTGGACTTGGCATGGCATATATAACAATATATCTGTTGGAAGTGACCCATTTGCCGCTGGCTTCAATAACAACACTGACACTGATAACCATAGTACTGTTGAATCTTCTGCTGCCTGTTGGCGGAAAACTTATGGATAAATACGGCTACGGCAAAATATTCACTCTGCTGTCAGCAGCGTTGCCGGCGGGGATGATCCTGCTGCTGATCTTCTGGGGACAGAAATGGGTGCTTCTGCTTTTTGCCTTTCTCGTCTGGGACGGTGCGGCATCCTTATGCGGAGGCTTGCTGTTACAGGGCGAATATGCAGCATCTTCTGCACTGCCGCAAAAGAAATGGCTGGATTCTGCGATTGCGGCATTCAGCTTGTGCAGTAACGGCGGCAGATTCGCAGGATTGCTGCTGGCATCACCGCTCTACAGCTGGATTGCAAGAGGCATTCAGGATATCTCAACGACTTTACGGTGGTATTATCTGCTGATCTTACCGGCATTCACCCTGCCATTTTTCTTTTCACTGGCCCTGTACAAGATAAGCAAAAAAGAGCAGAAGCAGTAATTTTCCGAATAATATTCACTCCTGCGGGTTGTAAAAAAAGGTATTCCGTGCTAAATTAACTGGAATAAATATTGCTCGCCGCCAGAGCTGAACACCGGCGTTCAACGATAAAAAAACTGAAAACGGAAATGCAGGGAGCATTATGAAAAACTTTTTTGAACGTATTTTTCACTTGCAGGCACATAATACAACTATCCGTACAGAAATAATCGCAGGTATAACCACTTTTCTGTCAATGGCATATATCCTTGCAGTAAATCCGGCAATACTTTCTGATGCCGGTATGGATCGCGGCGGCGTACTGATAGCAACAGCTCTGGCATCATTTGCAGGAACTTTATTCATGGCGGCTTTTGCTAATTATCCGTTTGCTCTTGCGCCGTCAATGGGTTTGAATGCCTATTTCACCTACACAGTGGTTCAAGCGATGGAGTTTTCCTGGCAATTTGCGCTTTTTGCCGTATTTTTTGAAGGATTCATATTCCTGTTACTGTCGGTAACTTCCATACGTGAACAGATATTCAATGCGATCCCGCTGCCGTTAAAAAAGGCTTCCGGGATAGGAATCGGTTTTTTTATAGCGTTCATTGCGTTCCAGAACGCAAAGCTGATAGAAAATCATGAAGAAACTCTCGTGGTATTTCAAACATTTACCGGAAACGATTTTTTCACAGACGGTATATCAGCGACACTTGCGCTTTTGGGAACAATTGTAACAGCCTGTCTGCTGTGCAAAAATATCAAGGGTGCAATATTGCTTGGTATACTTATCACCTGGGGATCAGGAATTATATGTGAACTGACCGGCCTCTATAAAGGTCCGGGTATTATTCCGGATTTGACACTTTCCTCTTTCCGGACGGCTTTTGATGGTTTTCTGGACCTTTTCGGAGCGGCGTTTGAAATATCCAACTGGCAGCATGAAGAACGCAGCGGAGCTGAACTTATCTATTCCATGAGCTTCATAACAATAGTTTTTGCATTTCTGTTTGTGGATCTTTTCAGTGCAATAGGTACATTAACAGGTGTTGCCGGGCAGGCTGGCTTGCTGACAAAGGAAGGGAAACTGCCGAAAATAAAGGGGGCATTTCTGGCGGACAGTCTGGCAACAAGCACAGGAGCGGTTCTGGGCACATCGACAACAACGACGTATGTGGAATCAGCAACAGGAGTTGTTGCCGGGGGCAGAACCGGTTTGACAGCGACAACAACAGCAGTGCTTTTTCTGTTATCGATAATTTTTGCGCCGCTGCTTCTTTCAGTGCCCTCCTTCGCCACAGCTCCGGCATTGATAATAGTGGGATTTTATATGATTTCCCCCATAAGAGAAATGGATTTTTCCGATATGGGGATAGCGATACCGACATATTTAACGATCATAGTAATGCCTTTTGCCTACAGTATTACTGACGGCATCAGTGTAGGAATCATCAGCTGGACAGTAATCAATCTCATACTCAAGAAGTGGGAACGGCTTTCGCCGTTGATGATAATCCTGACACTGCTATTTTTGGGTAATTATTTCTTCCTGCGCTGATCCACCCGCAACGGGCCAAGCCTTCCCACAGCGGGCAAGCGGAAGCAAGCCCGCAGAGCCAAGCGAAGCGAGGCTCCCCCACAGCGGGCAAGCGAAGCA
>JAZSGI010000063.1:0-5442 GCA_045532655.1 Victivallaceae bacterium | reverse complement strand
TACCGGAAGCAAGTTTTTCAGCCGTTACAGCTGCAGCACGTTCAGCCACGATATCTTTATCCTGCGGATGCAGATCTGTCACATCGCCGGTATCGGCAGTAACTATGATTGCGGCATCATTTGCCATAGCTGCCTGAAACTGTTTTTCCCGGAGCACTGCCCAGGTACTGCCGATGGAGAAGCGGCGTTTTTCCTGCCACCCCGGCAGCTGGATCACAACAAAATCCAGTTGCGGGTCACAGAACTGATAACGCCAGTCTTTGATCAGGGTCGTCAGCAGTGTATCGTAGATATCCGATTCAGGAATGGCATTACATTCCCCCTGATACCAGACCACACTGCGGATAGCATACGGCAGGATGGGATATATTTTATTTTCAAACAACGTGCTTACTGTGTTGTGCAATCCCGGTCCTGCAACAGGGATCATCATAGCGGCATCCTGACCGAAGTGCTGTTCCAGTGAATATGCCCATTCAGCAGCAAGGGAATTTCTGGAGCCTTCAGCTGTCTGCCAGTACATATCTTCTGCCGGACCCATAAATCCGCCGTCAAGAGCAATGGAGACAGTGGAGGCGACTCTTACAGCAATAGTATTTCTGCCGGCTTTCACCAGCTCTCCCGGAACAGTATATTTGCGTGGAGTGTTCCATGGTGCCATATCGATTCCGTCGCCGGTACGTCCGATCTCTGTACCGTTGAACCATGTGATATCACCTTTATCCAAAGCCCCCAGACTCAAAACCAGTTCTTTGCCGGCATCTTCCTGAGCAACGTTGATATCTTTCCGGAACCAGAAGACCCCGGCATAGTTGTGTCCGGCAGTTGTCCAGCTGTCCGGGAGTTCCATTACATCCCATCCGGTATCATCAAAGCCGCTTTCGTGCCACCCCATATCCAAACCGATATTTTCGATATTTTCCGGAGCAATTTCTTTGATTTTTTCAACGAGGATCTTGTCACCGTCAGGCAGCAAAACACCTTCCGGCAGATTTTCATAATAAGCAGGATTCTGGCGATCCAGGAAGAAATCAACCGTTTTGTTACGGAGGTATTCAGAGTTCAAAACTCCCTGCGGACTGATCCAACACTCTATACCGGAACCACCTCTGGAAGCACAGATCACCCCTACCCTGACACCTGTCCTGCGGGCGATTTCCCTGCCGAAGTAATACCCGATGGCAGAAGCATTGAGATTGTTTACACCGTCAGCGGCGACCCAGCGTGCAGCGGCATTTTCGCAACGCACCGGATTTGGTTTTGCCGGGATAACGAAACAGGAAACAGCAGGATCGGTAAACTCCCCGGCTTCCGTTTTCTCCCTGCTGTCAAAGAACGCACTGAGCGTGAAATCCATATTGGACTGCCCGGCAAAGAGAAATACCTCGCCGATCCATATATCACTGACAGCGGCAACGGCGTCGCCGCAAGTTACTTTGAGTTCATAGGGGCCACCGGCAGGCATGGCAGGAAAACGGAAAAGAAAATACCCGTGGTCATTACTGACACTGCGGACTTTGACTCCGTTCAATTCACCGGTAACAATGCTGTTGGGCGTCCCCCAGCCCCAGACCGGAATAAGTTTTTGCTGCTGCAGCACCCCGCCTGATTGAAAAATACTGGCCAATTCCACTTTGTTTTCTGCATGCGCCATAATAAAACCTCCGAATAATGCCGTTGCTGACAAAACAACGGATAAAATAGTATTCCGCATAAAAACCTCCATATCACATTGCAAGTAACGGTGTATAATATACACCTGAAGAGAAAAAAATCAATCTTAACATTTACTCAAAAATACAGCATTTATCACTTTTTCTTTGAGGTCATTTATTGTATAATAGTAATGATTGCTGGCTTCAAATCCTATTCTGGAATCCTTATTGACTATTGCCGCCAATTCTACGGCAAGAGAAATTTCCTCTGCAATGATGTCAGAATAATCCTCTTTGCTGTTTCTCTTCTGTACAAAGCGGATCTGGCACCACGTACTGCGGAAATGAGTATAAGCGGCACGTGCCACCCGGCAGAGTCCGTCAAAATTTTTCATTTGAAGGCTGTCCTTTTCCGGGAGCTGCGCCTTTTCGAGTTCCTGCAATCCCTGATACCACTTTTCTGATATGAGCCGAAACTGTTTTTCCAATACCTCTTCCGGGTAATGGCCGTAACCGCGCCATCTCAACAGGTCATCATAAGGGAATCCCACCATCGTTGCGGTATATCCTGTAGGTTCCCCAAAAAGCAGATTGGCAGGACCGTAGTTTTGCGGAGCACAATAAAGAGTTTCGACAAAATGAAAAGGAAATTCCCGGAATCCGTCACTGAATAATTTCCATGCTTTCAGCACCGCTCCCGCGGCACTGCCGTATTTACGTTTTGCAAGCTCTTCTCCGGACATATGCATAAGTTCAAAATTTCCACCGGGATACCCGCCCAGTGTCCAACTGAGCATGAAATCACTGATCCCGGCAGAACGCAAATTCCCGATATGTTCCTCAATAAGATCCGCCACCGGCAAAAAAGGTACGGCAGAAAGTTCCCAGGAATTGTTTAACTGTACTTTTGCAACTGTACGCAGACCACGGGATTGAGCTTTTTTCCAAAGACGCAATGCCGTCGGTCCCGGGCCGGGCTTGGAAATGGAATAATCCAAAACCTCACCTTTTATCCCGCAGGCTTCTGTGGCAACCGCAGTTTCGCTTACACACATCAACCATACATCATGCGGTAATTTTTCCACTGCTGCTTCATCCCATTCCTTTTCCCACCCCCAGGTAAAAGCAATTACTTTGGCATCCGGAGCACTTCTGTGTACACCTTTGGCAATCGCAGCGTTTACCTGTGCAACTATATCAGCGGGATGCCGGGCGGCACAACGCGGACATGGAGCGGCAAGATCCGCAGGACGCGATATACAATGAGTCAGGTTTTCTGACATCGATATGATAAAAACACCTCCCAATCCGGGTACAGCGGCAAAAAGTTCCGCATAGGCATCCTCCAAAGCCTGCACAACGGCAGGCTCGCTCATACACATTGTTCCGGCAAGACCATCGGCAGTATCCGTCCCTTTCCAATCAACTCTGGAAGCATAAAATTCAGGATCCATGGCACGGGGTTCATTAGTATACAGAATTATTTCGATGCCGTATCCGGCGGCCCGTTCACACATGCGGCGCAGTGATTCCTGCCTGATTTCCCAACCTTTTGATGCCGGAATATCCCCGAGCCACGGAACAAGTGTATACAATGTTCCCTGCAGCCAGAGCGCATTTATTCCGCAAGCGGCATATTCGGCCAATACCTCGTCCGTATATGGATCAAGTTCAGGATGCAGCAACGGATCCCCGTACACTGCCGCATAAGCATACGCAAGACGGAGCTTGCCGGAAGCATTGGCAGCCGGAGGCAAATCATCATGCTGTTGCAGGAAACTGAACGGAGGCTCCGAAACAGCAGGAATATCCGCAAAATACCTGTCAACACACTCTCGCAAAGCAACTGTTGCCTCTCTCTCCTCTGCCGAAAGCGGACGAAAAAAAACAGGTTCACATTCCGGCTTGAAAGACCCCATTTTTGCCCAGAGAAAATCATCTTCCCTGAGCGTAAATGCCAATTTTTCCGCATCCCATCCGAGCAGTTCCAGCAATTGTTCATACGGCAACAGATGCCAGTTGCGGCGGATAATGGAGATGAATCCCCTTTCCTGCCACAACTGACACAAAGAATCATCAAAAACAAGTCCCATTTCCTCGCCTGCAGCTTTGACTTTTGCAACATCTGTATGCAAAATCCCGGCAATCCGTTCCACCGGCACAAGTCCCCAATTCCGCCAGATGACACACTGGTGACGGGTGGGGAAGTGAGGGAAATCCAATGCTTTTTTACTGTTTCCAACCGGCAATACATCTGTTTCCATAAAAGATGATCCTCCATTGAATCATGTAAAATTCTGAACAAATACACATTTGCAGGATTTTTTTCAAAGGCCCGTTGCATTTTCAACGGTCACGCTGAATATGTTTTCTGTATTTGGCGGGAGTAAAGTGCATGATCTTCCAGAATACACGGGAAAAATGATACCTGTCGGCGAAACCTGTCTGGGCTGCGATCTCGTCAATACTCAAATTACTGTAATAAAGCAGTTCACACGCCTGTTCCACCCTGAACCTGCGGCAGTACGCCTGGGGTGATTCCCCGACTTCCTGTTCAAAAAGGTGCAGAAAACCATTACGGCTCATACCCACATATTTGGCAAGATCCTCGTTGGTGATGATCCTGTTGGAGTTGTTCTTTATATATTTGAGGATCTTTTCGATCCTGCGGTCGTACTCCGGCGGCAGCGAAAGGACATCTTCGGGGAGGCGGAGCAGTGTATTGGTTATCACCGCCATAGCAGAAAGCTGTACAAACTGGCGATTTTCCCAGCATATCTTTTTTTCTATAAGGCGGTTAAGCAGGACAAGGGTATGATCATCCGCAGGAAATGAAAAAATGTCGTGCTGGAACCGCTGCCGTTCATCCAGATTGAAGTGTATATAGAATTGCGAAAATGGTTTTTCGGCAAAAGTTGAAAAAGGCAGCAATCCCGGAATGATATAAAACTTATCAGGTTCGAGATGAATGACCTGATCCCGGACTTTCAAGCAAGCTCCCGGGGTGGGATTCCAGTAAAAACGCCATGCCGGAGTGCGGAGATTATCCTGCTTCCACGGGTAAATATTTTCCTCGTAACAAAAGCAGTAAATTTTCAGCACATCATTTAATTTTTCGTACGCAGAGCCAAACATTTTTACCTCATTTATAACAAATGTTCATTTTTTTCATACAGATAAACATTTCCATTTTCTCATTCAAGTGTATAGTTTAATGTAGCATTGATTTTGTAAAAAACAAATGAGATCACAGCAAGGCCAACTGACAGGAGGCAGCTGGCAGGAATCAAAGGAGATCGCTCCGGCAGAAAACAGTTGGATCCGTTGGGGATGGTGTCCGGACAAAAGATAAGTTTTTACAGTGTAAAAGGGGGAATCTGGCATTTGCCGCTTAAACAAGCAGTATTTACAGACGATACTATTATAGTAAATCAGACATTGTGAAAAACAGAAAAAGAGAAAATATTGAAAAGATGCAGACAACGTGCTGCAAATAAGTTAAAAAACTCTAAAAAAGCAAAAAAAGGAAAAGAAAATGAAGAAGAGTTTTACGCTCATAGAACTCCTGGTCGTGATAGCTATCATAGCTATTCTTGCCTCCATGCTCCTGCCTGCACTTTCACGTGCCCGTGCAGCTGCCCAGTCCATCAAATGCGTCAACAACATGAAGCAGCTGGGTCTGTTCTTCAACATGTGTGCCAACGACAATGAAGACAAACTTCCTGCCCAGTGGCGTGACGACGGTCCTGCGTGGGCAGAAGCTCTCGGTAACAACCCCGGATTTTGG
>JAZSGI010000155.1:0-3231 GCA_045532655.1 Victivallaceae bacterium | reverse complement strand
CCTGGGAGCGGCATTTTTACTGTATTCTTCAACTGCCAATGGCATATTCTGCCGGAAATTTTCTATTCTGTCTGCGTCACATGGATGTGTTGAAGTTATTTTTTCCGGCCATGAAGATGGTTTGCCGTTGCTGAATCGTGTCCAGAAATCTATTGCCGCCTGCGGATCATATCCGGCCCTTGCCATTAAAATCATGCCGATGAAATCTGCTTCATATTCATTACTGCGGCTGAATGGCAGCATGACGCCGAGTTCCGAGCCTGTGCCGTAAATAGTGTTCAATGTTTCGTTATTAAAGCCCAGAGCAACACCCAGTGCGCCAAGTTTCTGGATATATCCCCATGACATTCTTTCCCCGCCGTGTCTGGCAATGGCATGGGCAGCTTCATGGGCAACGATACATGCAAGTTCTGCTTCGTTATCCATGACTTTTATCAAACCGGAATAAACAGCAACCTTGCCGCCGGGCAGACAGAATGCATTTTGTATATCTGATTCAAGTACAGCAAATTCCCAGACAAAACCATCCTGATCAGCGGCTTTGGCAATGGCAGTGCCGCATCTTTCCAAAGCAGTGTTGTATTCCGCATTGTCAGAACGTGGATACTGGTCCTTGTATTCCGAATATGCTGCCGCCCCCATTTCATTTTCGTAGCCGGAAGTTGTGAGCATCAACTGTGTCCGTCCTGTTACAGGCACTGCTCTGCAGCCGGAAAAGAGGCAAAGTGCAAGTATTGCCGCTGCAGATACAACGGTGAATTTGCTGCATGATATATACTTATGGAATTTCAGAAAATACCGGAAAGAATCGATTTTCATATTAATAATCCCCTTTGCGGCGTGGGTTTTCGTCCAGTACCCGTCTTATTTCTCTGGCTACATCTGCCAGACGGTGGGGTTTGGGCAGAAATCCTGCAGCTCCAGCCTGCAGCAGATCTGCAACTTCGTTTTCGCAGACAAACCCGCTTGAGAGCAGAATATTTGCCTGCGGATCAAGTTCACGGATACGGTAAAAAGTTGTATGCCCGCCCGCTTTCGGCATGATCATATCAAGCAGTACCAGATCTATGCAATCCGGATTTGCCGCATATATATCCACGGCATCAATGCCGTTTTCTGCCAACAGTACAGAATACCCCAGCTGTTGTAAGCCGTCTATAAGAAAATCCCACACAGTTTCGTGGTCATCAACAATAAGTATCGTTTCGCTGCCGCCGGTAATCCGCATATTCATAATCAACCTCTCCGCAATTAAGACTGAACATCAACATATTAAAACTCTTCAAGAGTTCAAAGACCTTGCGCTATCATTTGTCCAAAAGCACTTTGCAGACTCAGTTTTCTGATTGTGTCACCGGAAATCCGACGGGATAACGGCTGCCGGCTGCCTGCCACTGCTCCTTATTGATAATATATTACCAATTGCAGGAAAAAGCAAACATTTTATGCTATCTGTTTGCTGATTTGTCTGACCGCAAAATACCGTTGGGGAAAAATTCGTAATTTCCATCAGAGCAGGGCGAGTATTTCCTCCGCATTGGTATCAGGTTTGACCTTGGGCATGATATGGGTTATAATACCGTTCCCGTTAATAACAAATGTGGTACGGACAATTCCCATGGATACTTTTCCATAAAGTTTCTTTTCCTGCCATGCTCCATATTGTTCAATGATTTGATGTTCAGGGTCGGAAAGCAGGATAAAAGGCAGGTAGTGTTTATCGGCAAATTTTTTGTGGCTTGCTGTTGAGTCCCTGCTTATCCCGATCACAACTGTTTCTTTTTGGACAAATTCGTTATATTTTGCGGCAAAAGCACATGCCTGCCGGGTACATCCGGGAGTGTTGTCTTTTGGGTAAAAATAAAGTACCACGGTTTTGCCGTAAAAATCTTTCAGTGAGATCATATTGCCATTCTGGTCCGGCAGGGTGAAGCCGGGGGCCTTGTCACCTGTCTGCATAATCATTCTCCTCTTTTTCTGTTTTGCTGTTGCCGGCTTTGGCTACTGCCACGACAAATTCTCCTTTGATTGTTCCGGAAACAGCAAGTTTTTCTGCCAGTTCCGCTACGGTGCCCCTGAGAACCTCCTCGTGTAATTTTGTTGCTTCCCGGATTATGGCACATGTTCTGTCGCGCCCTCCGGCTTCACACAGTTCTTTCATCGTTTTTGCTATACGGTGAGGGGACTCATAAAGGAAAAAACTTTCTTCCCGTTCAAGATTTTTTTGAAAAAATTTCATCCTTCTGCCGGATTTGACCGGCGGAAATCCTACAAAAGCAAATTCATCGACCGGTACATTTGCTGCCACTGCCGCAAATGTGAGAGCTGATACCCCCGGCACAACAACAGGTTTTATCCCTCTGGCAAGAGCTTCCCGTATTATCAGAAATCCGGGGTCTGCAATAGCCGGTGTACCGGCATCGCTTACCGCAGCCACTACATGACCGGCTTCAACTCTGTCCAATACCTGACTGCATTTGCTGTGTTCATTATAGGCGTGCAAACTTATCATCTCCGGGGTGGGAATATCCAGTGCCGACAGGAGAGTACGGGTATGTCTTGTATCTTCTGCTGCGATGACATCGGCATCACGCAGAACACGCAGTGCCCGCAAGGTTATATCTTCAAGATTGCCTATAGGTGTGGAAACTATGTAAAGACCGGGTTCTGTCATGGGGATTTGTCCTTATTTTGTATATAGATCCGCTTGCATTATTGCCATTGTGTATTACATTAAAATATCATCTTTTTGGGGAAAAACAAGTGAATGACAATGAAATATATGTAAGATTGGTATTGCGGATATCCGCAGCGGGACTTTTGAGCCGCCGCAAGGCTGCAGAAGCGGTAAAAAACGGCAGGGTAAAAGTCAATGGCAATATTGTGACTGATCCATCCATATCCGTGTCGCCGGGGGATATTGTACTTTGCGACGGCATCCCGGCTCCTGCAGCTGTCACCAGATATTATATAGCTTTGAATAAACCCGCAGGTTATATGTCCAGCAATCACGACAGGTTTGCGGAGAAGCTGGCTGTTGATCTGATCGGATTGCCGGAAAAAGCACGATTGTTTTCTGCCGGCAGACTGGATGTGGAAAGTTCAGGTCTGCTGATATTTTCCAATGACGGGGATTTTATCAATTTACTCACCCATCCGTCTTTCGGGATAACCAAATGTTATAGAGTTACCCTAAACAGGGAAGTCAGTGATAAATATCTTGAACTTATT
>JAZSGI010000225.1:0-4688 GCA_045532655.1 Victivallaceae bacterium | reverse complement strand
TGAAAAATACTTTATTGAACTTATGCGGTCAAAGCCCAAAATGTCCGGTATTCTCTGGTGGAACCTGATCGATTGCTGGCCGCAATTCTCCGACGCCGTTGTCGATTATTACTTTAACAAAAAACTTGCCTATTATTACATTAAACGTCTGCAGAATCCCGTACTTGTGCAAGTCAGCGATGCAAAGAACTGGCTCCAACATATACTGGTCAGCAATGCTTCAGGCGAAGATACCTCCGGTACGTATAAAGTATGGGATGCCGACAGCGGCGAAACATTTGCCTCCGGCAGTTTTGCTGTCGGCAAAGGGGATATCGTTGAACTTGCTTCGGTAAAAGTTTGCACAACGCAACAACACCTGCTGTTGATCAGCTGGCAGCTTGCCAATGGCACAACCGGTGTCAATCATGCTTTGTGCGGAACCCCGCAATTCGACCTGGAACGATACAGGAACTGGTTGACCGTGATCGCAGGATTGGACGGCAGCTTTGATGCAGCAAAGGTTGCCCTGTAAAATTCACGCCGGTAAGTTTAATGTACCTGAAATCAAGCAGGCTGTTACTGCTCCTGCTTGATTTTTACTGTTTGCGCCTCATACGGCAAGCAAACATCCAGTCACAGTCACCGCAAGCGGCATCAAAACGCATCATTCCTGATGTCATTTCACCAGTCAATGGATGGGCAAAACTTTCAAGTTCAAAAAGGCTGTTGTTTGCCAGAAAATATTTTACAGTATCTTCGTTTTCTCTGGTGAATATTGAACATGTTGCATATACAAGTATGCCGCCGCGCTTCACTGCCGGCGCAACCTTTTCCAACAGTTGTTTTTGTATGGCAGCAAGTTCTGCAACCTCATCGGGCCCGCAACTCCACCTGCCGTCAGGGTTGCGCCGCCATACCCCGGAACAGCTGCATGGAGCATCCACAAGCACACCGTCAAAACCACCGCGGCGTTTTGCCCGGTCAAGAGCCGCATCAAAATCTCTGGTTTCAATATTCGGAAATCCTCCGCGTTTTGCCCTTTTCCGCAGATCCTCAAGTTTCCATGCTCTGATATCACTGGCAACAACGGTTCCCTTGCGCTTCATAGCCTCTGCCAGAAGCAGAGTTTTCCCCCCTGCTCCGGCACAGGCATCCCACCAACGTTCCCCCGGATGGGGCGAAGCGGCAACCCCGATGCACTGGGAAGCAAGATCCTGTATCTCAAAGAATCCCTGCCGGAAAGCAGATGCAGAATAAAGATTAACACCGGAAGGACGTGCATAAACCGATCCCGGCAAAGGGCCTGCATGACTTTGCACTCCTTCGGCTGCCAGAGCCCGGATCAGAACTTCGCTGTTATTTTCTTTGGCACGCATCCACACCGGCGGTCTTTTTTGAAGGACGGCAATATATTCCGGCAGATTTATATCTCCCGGCAGTTCATCAAGCACCCATTGCGGCACGCATCCGGCGGCGATCTCATTCAATGATGCCGGAAGGTCACGGGTAAAATGTATTTTTCTCCCCAGTTCCTGCACAGCTTCCGGGATAACCGCCCCGCCGAAGGCTTTCTCCAGTTGCCATGCCCGGCAAAGCAGTTCTTCAAAGGTCTCCGGTTCCGGATCGCTGATGATACCATACCAGCGAAAAACAGCAAATACAGATTCAGCTATAAGGCGTCTGTCCCTGCTTCCCCATTTCCCTTTTGCTTTTCTTATTATATCCGCCAGCATCCTGTCTGCCGGACGTTTTTCCTGCAAAACCGCAGGCATGACCTGCTGCAAAACTTCAATAACACTGCGGCATTGACTTGCCTGTTTGCGGCTGTCTAAAACCTTTTTCAACATAACCTCCAAATCATTTCAATGCCGGGAAATATACTGTATTGGCACGCTGTCTTGCTATATCAAGATCATTTATGCGTACAGAAAAGAAACGGCTGAAATTCAACTCATAATTTTGTATTTCATTTCTCCGCCATCTGCGGTAAAAAAAGTTTCCGTTATTTTTCTCATCCGCCCTGCCCTGTACCAATTCGGCAGCGGCACGGAACATTTCCGGTTTAGCAGCAAAGCACCCTTTGCGGACTTCATCAACGCCTTGCAATTCAGAATATTTTCTGTATTGATAGTATTTCACCTCTCTGTCATATTCTGACCATGCAGGATTATCCAGAGCATCCTCCACTGTAATTGAGGCGGAGAGAGGATTTTTGCCTGTAATTGTATCTTTGGCAGAAAAAGGCACTATGCCGTTATATTTCCATGAATAAACAGCTGTGCCATCAGCTGATCTTGCAGTGTTAACCGCTTTTGCCTCGGCATTGCTTCTTGCCTCTTTGACGGCCCGAATATTGCTCAACCCGGTTCCTGCCATAAAAAGTATAATAAATATGACACACAGCAAAAGCGGCAGCACACAGACCAATTCCGTCAACGCCTGCCCATCTTCATTACCTGTAAATACTTTGTTTCTCATCTTTACCGCCTCAGATATGCCCCGGTCCGGTCTGCACACCGTCAGGGCCGCCGCCTCCGCCGTATCCTTCCCGGCAGAACGCCCCCTCATTTACCTGGAATTCCCCATTGGGGCGCAAGACAATAAATCTGTCACCACGGTGAAATTCCCTGGAACCGTCCGGCAGCAATACTTCCCTGATCATGCTGTCAGGATAAACATCATCGATTTCAATATATACAACCGGAGTTTGAAGCCATCCCGGACGGTTGTTTCCGGGCCATGGGGCGCCGGCAAGCATGGCTTCTGCAACAGCATAAGGATCAGTGACCCGCCAGTCGGGATTCCAGCCCCGTCTCCGCCATTCCGGGGTGGCAAGTTTCTGCAATGCGGTAAGGTAATGGGCAGTTCCGGCAGGAGGGAGTTCCTGAGGCATAAAAATACTGTCGGTGTGGGAAAGCCAAATAAGGAAACGTTCCAGATTGCGATTTTCCACATTCATAAAGCGGAAACGCATAATACTGCCGGGAATAAGTACCGTTTCATTAAAAACCGGCAGCACCAGCGGCATAACGATTGGCGGCTTGTCTTCGCCTATCCTGCCGACGGTACGGGCGACTGAATAGTTGCTGACCTCAACGTTTTCTGTATCCGTCCGTCTGACCGGATCACTCACATTGCCTGTTCCGGCAATATTATTTACAGTATCCATATCCTGAATAAGTTCAACAGCCGCAACCGGGCCGCCATAAATAAAGTGCGGTCTCAAGTTGCCGCGCAAATAATAATATGGACCGCCGCCGTCACGTTCCGGGCCCTGCCACAAGGTCAGATCCGGCCCGGTATAACGACCACTCCACGGGAACCAGGAACTTCCGTAAAAACTCCAATCCGTCAAAGAGGGAGTTATTTCAAAATACTCCAGCCCGCGGTCTTCAAGAGCTTTTTTGATGAAACTTTTTTCATCATCACCAAGACTTGAGGCATACCAATCGCAATCGACAGTATATATTTCGCTCTCCCCCGGAAACCTTGCAGCAAAAAGATCGACCCGGAACCAATCCCCGTTCCAGAAATCATCATTATGGGTTTTCAGCAAACGCATCAACAGAGGGTGACACCAGTTTTCATTTGCAATGGCACGGTACAGATCGCCATCGCCAAGCCACGCCGGATCCACATTGCTGATACCGGCAAATGTCCCCGATGGACACACAGCAAGAGTCGAGGAATCCTGTATAGTACGCAATACGGCCATATAAGGTATTTTCCAATTATACCCGTTGACCGGTTCGTAATAGCGGCTGTCCGCATTTACCTGCAGCTTACGCAGATATATATCTATTTCTTCGCGCATTTTTGTTCCGCCGCCATTGATTCCGTTATTTTTAACAGCCTGTTCGGCGGCACCGAAACCGATAAGCGGTCCGATAAAAGCGGCTCTTGTCTGTAACTCTGAAACAAGTTTTACTGAAGCAGAAACTTCATCAATATATTTTTCCAGCTCAGCTTGAGTCTGCGGCAACTTATCCGGAGCGGTAACAGGAGGGATATCATCCAGTAATGCTTTTGAAGCCTTAACCAGATTCAGTTCACCGATCAGATTCAAAGTTTCCTTCTGCCAGTTGGCTGCGGCAAGTGCCCCCGCCTGTGAAGCCAGATCGACTTTGATCTTCGCCCTTATCACTGATTGCAAGTCAAAAAGTATCAAAGCTGCGACAACGAGAATACAAACAAGAACCAGCACCAGAGCCAATGTCTGTCCTGATTCATCCTTATGTATCTGCATAAATCGTTTCATTGATGCACCAGATAGTGTTTGGAATAGTTATAAAAAACAGTTTCCCCTTCAAGAATCCCGTTTTCATTGCCGGCATCACGCAAAAGCATATCCAGAGCCGGATGCAGAAGCGGCATACGGTCGAGCCAGACACGTCCGCGGACAAAATCCCCGCCGTATGCCCGTACATTCAACCGCGGCCCGGCAGAGTTATCCCAGTATTCGTAATCAACACCGCTTGTCCGTGGATTCTCCAAATACCTGCGGAACCTCTCTGCAATATGTTCCTGAGTTGCCCGTACAGTTATTGCCGGAGTTGATTCATCACGGCCGGAGGCACCAACAGCAGATATTCTGCCGACTTTGCGGGTAAATACGTTGGTATATCCACGGGCATAAGCCCCCGCAGCATTGGTACTGGCATACTCTGCTACCATTTTAGATGCGGCCCAGCGGAATATCTGCATAA
>JAZSGI010000022.1:0-3950 GCA_045532655.1 Victivallaceae bacterium | reverse complement strand
CCTAAGACCGCTTGGCCTCCGACTTCAGCACAGTGCTGCCAGCAATGTGTGCCATGCTGCCCGCCATATTCCCGCACGGTACAGGTAAACTATGGAACCCGGCGAGTAGCACATAAGATAAAATGAACGGAAAAAACCCATGATAAAACCTCTGTCAGATAATAACTGCTTTTTTGTAATTTGTGCGTTTGCCGTTCCGTAAAATTGCGTTAAGTTCTTTTTTGTAACGTTTTGCCACAGCATCTGTAAGGCGGTCAACAAAACATATACCGTCAAGATGATCCACTTCGTGCTGCACAAGACGGGCAAGAAGCCCGGCACATTCATATTCAAGGGTTTCGCCGTCAAGTGTTGTACCGCGGAAAACCACTCTGGATGGTCTTGTTACCGGAGCGTAAAGACCCGGTACGGAAAGACATCCTTCCTCTGCTGTACATGTTTCGGCAGATCTTTCAAGGATTTCCGGATTGATGAATGTGGCGGGTAAACGGGGAATGAGCAGCATTTCGCCTGGTGAATCCGGGCGGTCACGGTGGGGATCTGTCAGGCACAAACTTACCATACGCAAACCTTCCCCTGCCTGGGGTGCTGCAAGTCCGATGCCGTCGAGACTGAAAGTGATTGCTTCCATACGTCCGGCAAGTTCCCGGATATACGGAGTTACTTCCGGTACCGGTGCCGCCTTGCCGGAGAGAACGCCGGAACCGAGAGTTTCAACAATGGCTGTCTGTCTGGGTATGGTCATCCTGCTCTCCTTCTGTTATTGTAATTCCTTGAACCATTGTTTCTTCTGCCTCCCCGGTTCGTTTGTTTGTTCCGTTGATGCTGCGGCAGAGTACTGCCTGCAACAGGGGGCGGCAGCTGCAGCATATTTTCGTCAGGGAGTTCTGATTTGAATTCACAGTTCAGAAGTTTTTCAATGGCGGGCATGGTATATGCCCCGTACTCGCATACGAAACTGATTGATTTGCCCTTGTTGCCTGCCCGTCCTGTTCTGCCGATACGGTGAACATAATCTTCCGCCTGTTCCGGCAGGTCATAATTTACCACTATATTTACATCATCAACATGTATACCGCGGGCGGCAACATCAGTTGCTATAAGAATTCTGGTTGCACCGGAACGGAAATTTTCCAGTATTTTCAATCTTTTCTGCTGGGGGATATCCCCGGAAAGCAGATCGCATTGTATGCCGCGGCGGGAAAGTTCGTACTGTATATTGAGATTGTGATCTTTGCGGTTGCCGAAAATAAGCATACGGTCAAAGGATTCAGATTGGATCGCATGACAGAGCATGGGCAATTTTTCGCTTATGCTGACACTGTAGAACTTCTGCTGGATATTTTCGCCGACAACTGAATCCGGTTCGCTTTCCACAGTAACTGCATCTTCACGCTGGAATTGTGATGCCAGATGCATGATTTCCGGCGAAAGTGTTGCGCTGAAAAGCAATGTCTGCCGTTCTGTTTTCGGCGGCATCATACCGACGATACGGCGTACATCTGGGATAAAACCCATATCAAGCATACGGTCGGCCTCGTCAAGTACCAGAAAATCTGCATTACGCATTTTCAACATCCCGCGTCTGGCATAATCTATTACTCTGCCGGGGGTGCCGATAAGCAAATCAATAGGGGTATTGAGTTCGTTTTTCTGTTTTTCAAAATCCATGCCGCCGAAAACGACTACGTTATGCAAAGAAGTGTATTTGGCAATATTTTCTGCATCTTTGTGGATTTGTATTGCCAGTTCACGGGTAGGGGCGAGGATGACTGCCCGGCAGGCGCCGTTTTCCCGTTTTTCATCAGCATTTGAGGTAAGGATACGCTGGAAAAGCGCAAGAAGGAAAGCCGCTGTTTTTCCGGTTCCGGTCTGTGCCTTGCCGGCAACATCCTTCTCCTGCAGAAGCAGTGGAAGGGATTGTCCCTGTATGGGGGTGCAATATTCAAAACCCATATCCTGAAGAGCATATTGCAAATCTTCATGCAGAGGCAGGTCCAGAAAACGTATTTTGCCATCTTCATGGGGGATATCTTTCAGCTGTGCAGGTTTGGGCGGTATGATCTTTGCCTGATGATTTGCACCGGAAACTTCCTGTCTGACTGACTGCTTTTCTTTTTTACGTTTTTTGCCCGGGGCAGTTTTTGCCGGAGGTGAGGTTTTCGTTTTTGCAGTTTTTTGCCGCACCGGACGTTGATCCGGTTTCTGAACTCCTGCCGGAGTGGTGGCTGTTCTGCCGAAAACTGCAGAAATACATTTGCTGAGTTTTGAAAAAAATGCCATAGGTATTTTACCTGATTTTTTTTATATCGATGTGCAACTTAAGCACCTGAATTTTAGCGGTATCATATAATATAGCATAAATTCAGTATTATGCAAAAAAGTATTCTTTTTTTCGCAAAAACCGGGTGATTCCAGGCAGCAATCAACGGAGCATATCCGTATCGATACCGGTTATATTGAAAACTTCATTATTGTCAAGCAGACATTTTTTCTGTTCCGCAACTGTCAGCAGCGGAATGGGAAGTGTTCGCAGGACAGTAATTTTTACCTGTGCAAAGGGGCGTCCTGTTTCTCCGGTTAATTTTTTATAACAGTGATTTGCTATTGTCCCGGAGAGATAGGCGGCGAGAAATTCGCCGGAAAAACTGCCGGTTTTCAATCTGCCGCCATGAAGCGTGTTGGCGTAATAGTAACTGCCGTCTGCATCCCAGGCGGCAATCAGCGAGTCGGAGGTTTGGCGGGTCATTATTTTAGGGGCTTCAAATATTTCCGGTTTGCGGAACCTTATTCCTCTGTCGCTGCTGTGCTGCCATAATTGCGGTCTGTAATCCACGCGGCGGTTGCGGTATACTATTTTTTGCGGGAAAACATCCCTGCCTGTCAGCAGTTTTTTGCAGTATGCCGGAACTTTGCTGCCGGGTGGGAAGGTACGGAATATTTCCGCTGCATGATGTCCCGGTATTATCCCGTCCCGGATTTCAAGGATTTCCCCAAGCGGGATTGAATTGCTTTTTATTTGCTGCAGCACTGCGTCATCAGAGGTAAATGCTCTGCACAGTCTTTTCTCTGCAGGGGTTTTCCCGCCGGCAGAGAAGATCACGTATCCGGAATCAACTACTGCATCGGCAAAAGTTCCTGCCGGATATTCGCCATATTCCAGTATATTTGCGTGTTCTTCAAGATATTGCCGTACATTTTCGTCTCCTGTGTTGCGCCACAATCTGTCCGGCAGGATCAGGGCCCCGATACCGCCGGGGACAAGAGCCTGGATGCTCCATTCAATAAAAAGTGCCCATAAATTGAAACGGCCTTTGGCAAGAATGTATTTCTGCCGTAATTTTTTACGTGTATCCTCCGGTATATTGGGGAGTGCGACAAAAGGCGGATTACCTATGACAACATCAAAAGAGCCGTCAGGCTCCCGTTCAAGCAGTGTGTTGCAAAGGATAAAAGTGTTTGATGACATTGGGAAGTGTTTGCGGCAGAAGGCAACTGCATCCGGATCAATATCGAATCCGGTGAAGGTGCAATTGCTGTCGTTGATAACCGCTGCTGCAAATATACCTCCGCCGCAAGACGGGTCAATAACACGCAGCGGCCTGTCGCCTGGAAGGTATTTCCGTACTTTTGCCCAGAGGTCAACGGCAACGGATGGCGGTGTGAACCACGAGCCTTTTGCTGCCCGCCCGGCAGGAGAACCGCGCAATTCAAGAGTGCGTGCTGCTGCAGAAATATTTTCTGCTGTATTCAACTCCCCGTCACCGGCAGATGACGGGGAGGAAATATATTGTTTATCTGATTTTTTCGCCATTTACAACTGCCGAAACCACGGGACATTCAGGGTATTCTGCAATCACACACTGCAGATTTTCAGGAGCTGTTACTTCAACAGCTATTCCATTATCCCGCAGCTGCCACGAAACATCAATGGTTCCGCCGGGAACAGG
>JAZSGI010000227.1:0-6534 GCA_045532655.1 Victivallaceae bacterium | reverse complement strand
GGCTGCAAAAATTTCCTTTGCCTTCTTCAAAACACCGGAACCAGCCCCCCTCGGCAGCTCTGTTCCGGCGGTTTCTGAAAGTTTTTTCATGCCGCGGATAAAAGCGTCCCGTGCAAGAATACTGGCAGCAGCAACAGCAATATCACTTTCGGCACGAACCATCTGCTCAAGTTTTACAGCCCGGCCCCGGCTCATAAGAGCCCGTTTTATAAGATGGTCTGAACCGAATTTATCGGAAAGCATACGCGGGCACTCCGGATTGTTTTCCAGCAGATTTTCTATGATTCTTGCGTGTCCCCATGCCAGAAGCCTGTTGAGGTTGTTGATTTTTGCGTACAACCGGTTGTACGTTTCCGGCATCAGGACAAGGATCTCATAAGCTCCGGGCACAGCGGCCCTGATTGCTGAAGCTATGGCGGTTATCTGTTTGTCGCTTTTGATGAGTTTTGAATCTTTGCATCCTGCGGCAGCAAGCAGTTTTGCTGATTCAGCGGTAACACATACACCGGCCACTGCCAGCGGTCCGAAAAAATCACCTTTTCCGGACTCATCAATACCGCCGTGAGGCGTAACTGCAACAGCAGGAGCAGGAGCAGCAGCCGTATCGCCATAACCGAATCCGGCAGTATGGAGGATTTCCGGCTCAAGAGTAAAAAGTACAAAATCAGCTGTTCCAGCCCCCTGGATTGTCAATTTGCCGGAGGTATAAGCAACGATATTGACCTTTTCACCTTTTGCCCGCCAATGGGCATAAGGCGCCTCGTCAAATTCCCAGCCTTTTGCAGCAAGCATCTCCCGGAGCGTTTCCCGCTGTTGGTCATCAACGGTACAAACATGGGATTTTATATCAGCCATTATTATTTGCCTGTAAACTTGAGCCAGCTATTGATGAAATCATCGATTTCCCCATCCAGAACGCCGGATGTATTGCTTGTTTCCTCCCCGGTGCGCAGATCTTTCACCATTTGATAGGGCTGCAGAACATAGCTGCGGATTTGATTTCCCCAACCGTTATCAGTTTTTTCACCACGCAGGGCATTGGCATCATTCATGCGTTTTTCTTCCTCAAGGGTATACAGCTTTGCCTTGAGCATATTCATGGCTGTTGCTCTGTTTTTATGCTGGGAACGTTCTGCCTGACATGCGACCACGATACCGGTGGGAATATGGGTAATACGGATGGCGGAGTCTGTGGTATTAACATGCTGACCTCCGGCACCGCTGGAACGGTAAGTGTCGATACGGAGGTCGGCTTCGTTGACTTCGATATTGATATCATCATCAATGACCGGCATTGTTTCCACACTGACAAAGGATGTGTGCCTGCGGGCATTGCTGTCAAAGGGGGAGATACGGACAAGGCGGTGGATGCCCTTTTCGCCTTTGAGATAACCATAAGCAAAATCACCATTTACCCGTAACGTTGCAGATTTGATGCCTGCTTCATCCCCGGGCTGAATATCGATGACTTCATCTTTCCAGCCTCTGCGTTCAAAAAATCTGCGGTACATGCGCAGGAGCATGCTCGCCCAGTCGCAGGATTCAGTGCCGCCGGCTCCTGCATGGATATTGAGGTAAAGATTGTTGCGGTCGAATTTGCCGGAAAGGAAACTTACAAGTTCCAGATCATCAAGTTCTTTTTCCAGTTTGTGCCATGCCGGTTCTGCTTCGGTCAGCATACTTTCATCTTCGCTTGCGAGTTCCAGAAGCACTTCGTAATCGGCAGTGTGTTCCTCCAGTTCGCCGAATGGCACAAGAACGTTGCGGCAGCTGCTCAACCGGGCAACAGTATCCTGGGCTTTGTCCTTGTTGTCCCAGAAGTCAGGGGCGGACATGGCTGCTTCAATATCGGCCTTTTCCTGCAAAATATCATCTATTTTGAGGAAGTTTCTCAATTCTTCAACTCTTGTATGCAAATCGCTTACTGTTGCGCGCAATTCTTCAATAGACATCGCCATAATACAAAAACTCCATTGGTTCGTGGTGTGGAGGCCAAAATATCCCGCACGAGATACCTGCACAAAATCATTACTTCATAATATAGCATAAAATAATAAAATTTCAATCTTGACATATACTATTGTGCAAGTATATTATACAAAATCCGGAAATTAAATTTGACACAGGAACAGCAATGCAGCCCGGAAAAGAATCGTTACACGCAATTGGCAGATTTATTAAACATATTTTTTCAGCATCAGCGATTGTCTGCAGGAAAATTCTGTTGAAAGTTCCGGGTTTTCCATGTCCGGTTTGCGGCAGTGACAATGTGGAAGATTATAACAGTATATGCGCAGAGTGTCTGCAAAGATTGCCCATAGTTATACCGCCTCGTTGTTCAGGCTGCGGCGGAGCTCTGGATACACCTCTTGAATATTGCGGAAAGTGTTTGCGGCTGGGTGCGAAACGCCCGTGGCAGAAAGCTCTGGCTCTTTTTGAATATTCCGGTGAAGTCAAAGATCTTGTATTGCGCTTCAAAAATGGCTCTCCTGAATTGTCACGTCCGCTGGGGGAACTGGGTAAAGCATTTCTGGAACGGGAAATATTACAAAATCCGGATGATTATATTGCTGTACCTGTGCCGCTGCACTGGACGAGATTTGTCACCAGAGGTTATAACCAAAGTGAAATGTTTGCCAGCGCGGTTTTCGGCGGCAGCGGAGTAAAAGTTATGAATGCTTTGATAAGGAAACGCCGTACCGGACATCAGGCTTCACGACGGAAGAGAGAACGTCTTACGGCTCTGCGGGGAGCTTTTGCTCTGCGTACTCCCGGCAGATTGACCGGCAAAAAGGTAATACTGGTGGATGATGTTTTTACAACAGGAGCCACATTGACTGCTGCAGCAAAGGCAGTACAAAAAGATAAACCTTCAGAAATACGGGTATTAGTTATTGCACGCCGCTGAACCGGCATCGGCAAAATGGGGAACGGCAAATGCAAGCCTCGCCTTCGGGCTTATACTTTTCCCGATCCCGGGGAATATTCTGTCAACGCTGCTGTTAGCGCACTGGTACCGGGCCTGTTGATTCACCGGGAATAAGATAAGTCGGCAGTATTTCTCTGAGCAAACCGGAACGTTTACTTTGCAGATATACAACTATTGCCTCTGCTGCTTTTTTTCCGGCTTCCTTCCTTGGATGGCTGATGGTGGTCAACGAGGGCGTGATATAGGCAGAATATGAACTTGAGTCGAAACCGGCAATAGAAATATCTTCCGGGATTTTGAATCCGGTACGGAGAGCTTCGTTCATTGCACCGAGAGCGAGCTCCTCATTTACTGCTATCAAAGCAGTGAGATCAGGATTTGCCGTCATTATTTCCCGGAAGAGCTTTTGACCGCTTTCGCAACCGTTGCAATTATCATTTTGAGTCCATGTTTTGAGCCATGACGGAAGTATTTCTATTCCGGCTTCCTGCATTGCCTTACGGTAACCTTCATAGCGTTGTATGTGATTCAGATTTTCCTCCCAACGGGTGATAAAACCTATTTTTCGATGTCCGAGTTCAATAAGATGATTGGTAATAGTCATTCCGGCAGAGTAAGCATCATTGTCGATAAAACCGATTTGCGGCGAAGATGATTGACTGTCGATAAGCATAATCGGCAACTTGCTTTTTTCGAGTTCCGGCATTTGGGCACGGAAATATTCCGGGAGCAGAATGATTATCCCTGAACACTGTTGTTCTCTGACAATTTTCAATAAAGATTCATCAGTATTGCAAGTCAGGGTTGCTGCGATGATATCGTTTTCGTGCAGATATTCATAAATTCCGGTCAATATTTGAGCTGAATAATAATCGATACCGTGCGTTCCGGAAATAATGACAGCAATTTTAGTTTTCTGTTGTTGCGGATAATTGGGTTTGAAATTATTTTTGCGCAACACTTCCATGACCCGCATGCGGGTCGTTTCGCTCACCCCTGTTTTATTGTTGATTACACGGGAAACAGTAGCAGGCGAAATGCCAAGTTCCGCTGCTATTGTAAAAATACTTATATCACTTGCTTTTCGACCCATATTGCCTCATTATTATTTTTGCATTTTTAATTTACCACCACAAGAAAGAAAAATCAATTTTTTTCGCAAAATAATTTGACTTTTGCGTCAGATATGCTATTTTTATCTTGCGCAAGATAATTTTTAATTAATAAAGCTTTAATCCTGGAGGAAGAAGAATCACAAATAAAAACTGGTAATTTTGTTTTTTGCCGCCGAAACAATAAAAAAGCGATGCATTATACTGAGAAAGGAGTTCCCCCAAAAAAACATGTATCGTCTCCCCAAAAACATGCATTGTTAATAAGCTACAAAAATCTGTTACGAAAGGAAAATGAAATGAAAAAGAGTTTTACACTTATAGAACTCCTCGTAGTTATCGCAATTATTGCAATTCTGGCCTCCATGCTGCTGCCCGCCCTCAGCAAAGCCCGTGCCGCCGCCCAGCAGATCAAGTGTCTGAACAACCTGAAACAGCTCGGTCTCCAGGCCATGATGTACGCCGGGGACAATGACGACTATCTGCCCCATCGTGACGGAGAACTCTACGGCAAGAGCTGGATGTGGACTCTTCAGTATTATATGAACAACACTCCCGAGGCTGATCAGATCTCGTACTACAACAATAATAATCTTCCCTTCTCGCCGGTATTCAAGTGTGACACGACCAACAGTGCGGCGGGGATCAATTTCGCCAACAATTATGCCATGAATGCCCAGGTAAGTCAGGTGAGTATCGGCGCGATCAAACGATCCTCTGCGATCGTTCTGTTCTTTGAGCCAGCAGCCGCGGAGGTAACTCCCGCATGGGTTACCTCGACCGGCTATCACAATTCGCAAGTCGGCTTCTGGCACGGCAGCAGCGGCGCTTCCCTTCACGGGAATGTCGACGGCACCCCGTTCAGACGCGGTGACGGCAAGAGCAATATCATTTTTGCGGACGGTCATGCTGCGGCTACCAAGGAGGCGGAGCTTGTTGATCAGCTTGATTGGAATGAATACATCACCAAAACCAACAGCTGGTATCCTTACAACTGATGTCTGAAAGGAGTCGGGGGGCAAAACCTTTTGTTTTGCCCCTTTCTTTATTCACAACCTCTCTCCGGGCTGCCGGAGAGGAAAGGAACACTATGAAAATATTATTGATGATTTTATCTCTTCTCACCGCCGGAATTTCCCTGCCCGCCGGGAATCTGGTGAAGAATCCCGGATTCGAGGAGGGCGCGGCCAACTGGCTGGAGCTGAATCCGACCTGTCAGATCGTTCAGGGAGCCGGCCGCGACGGCTCGGCGGCCCTGCGCATCTCCCGGGAGAGTGTGGAACAGCCCCGGGCGGTGGTGAAGCAGGAGAATATCCGGCTGATCCCCGGACGGCGCTACCGGGTCGGCGGATGGATCCGCTGCGAGGGGACGCCCACCAGCACCGACCGGGATTCGGCCAAACCCATAGTCGCCCTTGAGTGCTGGCGCGGCGGCAACTACGGCGGCTGGGTGGCCACCTGGACCGCACCCATTGCTCCGCAGGAGTGGACCTGGTATGAGACGGAGTACACCGCCGGCGATCCTGCGGGCTATCAGGTTATGTTGCTCGCCACCTCGGCGACCACATGCGGCACATGGTATTATGACGACATCGTCGTGGAGGAGATTCCCGGAGAGTGGGCGATCGGCCAGGTTTTTCCCATGCACAATCAGGTTTCGCCCGAGGGCGGAGATGCGGTCTTTCACTCCTTCTACGGCGACATCGAGCCGGAATATCAGCGGGTGGAGGCCTCCCTGTTCCGGGACGGAGCGGAAGTCGTACACTGGGACAGCATGCTGACCGGCCCCTACAGCCTGACTCTGATTTTCCCCGCCCTCCCGGAGGGCGAATACGAGCTCGCCGCCGTGCTCTATGACGACCGGAGCGGCGAGGAGCTCGCCCGTCAGACCCTGCCGGTGACCGTGACGGATCAGACCCATCTGGTAACGGTGAATGAGGACTGGACCGTCTCGGTGAAGGACGAGAAATTCCTTCCCGTCGGCGCCTATGCGCCCAGTATTTCCCGTGAAGCGGTGGCGGAGATGAAGTCCGCCGGCTTCAACTGCGCCCTGACCTACAACACGATCTGGTGCTCCATCGACGACAAATCCGAACAATGTCTCGCCTCTCTGACGGAAGCCCTGGACAACTGTGCGGAAAATGATTTCAAGGTGGTCCTGAGCATTATCATGTTTAATCCGATGCGGGACAACATCACTTCCTGGGACGGCGTGGAGGGCTCCGACGAAGTCATCGCCCATCTGACCCGGGAGCTGCGCAATCATCCGGCGCTGCTCGCCTGGTATATCGCCGACGAACCCGAGTTGAATGGTCTGACCTGGTGCGCCAAGGCCTATGATATCGTAAAAGCGAACGATCCCGAACATCCGATTCTTACCGTATTCAATTCAATCGGCAATCTGCCGAAATTCACGGTCTGCAACGACCTCTTCGGCTTCGACGAATATCCGATCACCCAGGCATCCTCTCTCGGCAACGCCGTGGCGGCGGG
>JAZSGI010000099.1:0-2654 GCA_045532655.1 Victivallaceae bacterium | reverse complement strand
GGCCCTGTTATATAACCGGCGGCGACGGCTGCCTGCCCCTGGACAACCGGGGCGGACGCCGCAAGGATTTCCTGCCGGATATACTTGCCGGGAAAGAGCTGGAGGTTCCCAACGACGGTGTTGCCCTGCTGCAGCCTATACATGTGGAAGATCTGGCAGAAAGTTTCCGTCTGGCACTCTGCAACCGCAACAGTACCGGCAACTGCTACAACATCTGCCTTGACCATGCTCTTCATTTCAACAAATATCTGGAGATAAATGCGGAAGCACTCGGCAAAAAAGCATTCCTCAAACACGTTCCGCTGGATGATCTTGTCCAAAAGTATCCCGATGAAGAAACAGGATTGCGTTTTGTTGCCCAGCACATGTGCTTCACTATCGAAAAAGCCCGACGGGAACTGGGATTCATCCCGGCGCATCATCCGGAAGACACTATTGCAGAAACGGCATATTTGTGTGCCAAAAAATTTCTGCAGTGAATTTTTCTGTTAAAATTTGAAATTTTCCGCATTATATGGTATATTAAATAATTTGACATAATCAGGAGTATGCATATTATGGAAACAGCAAAGAAAAAAAGTTTCCGGGTATATCCCAACCCGGACGAATGTAAAGGGTGCGGACGCTGTGTTGAAGCCTGCCCGAAAAAATTGTTGACCATGGGCAGCAAACTTAATTTTATGGGCGTCCCCTATGCTGAATATGCCGGTAACGGCTGTATAGGCTGCGGCGCATGTTACTATACCTGCCCGGAACCAGGCGCAATAACTATTTATCAGACAGAGGAGTAATCATGCAGTACAGCAATAAAATTTTGTTGAAGGGCAATGAAGCCGTTGTCAAAGGTGCCCTGCTCGCAGGTTGTGACTGTTTCTTCGGCTATCCCATCACTCCGGCAAGCGAAATCGCACAGACCGCAGCAGAAGATTTCCCCCGTCTCGGCAGAGTTTTTCTGCAGGCAGAATGTGAAACCGCTTCCATCAACATGGTTCTCGGCGCATCCGCCGCAGGTCGCCGTGTAATGACCGCCAGCAGCGGACTCGGGATCAGCCTTAAACAGGAGGGCGTAAGTTACATTGCAACCATGGAACTGCCCTGCGTTATTGTTGATGTTATGCGCGGCGGCCCCGGTCTCGGCAATATCGCCCCGGAACAGTCAGACTATAATCAGATCGTCAAAGGCGGCGGACACGGAGGTTACAAGGTGATTGTCCTTGCTCCCGCTTCGGCGCAGGAAATGTGCGATTTTGCAGTTCTGGCATTTGATCTGGCAGACAAGTACCGTATCCCTGTTTATATTCTCACCGACGGTGTCGTCGGTCAGATGCTGGAATCAGTGACGCTGCCGGAACCCCGCCCCCGCCGGGAATCCCCCGACTGGGCATTGGATTTCAAGGTCAACCCCAGAACAAATTTCCTTACCAGTATTTTCATGGAAAATGATGATCTGGAAGAAGTCAACCGCAAATTGTCGGCAAAATATGCACTGATCGAAGAAAATGAAGCTCGCTGCGAAGAGTATTTATGCGACGATGCCGATATCATCGTCTCCGGATTCGGTATTTCCGGACGCATTGCCCGCACCGCAGTTGAACGCCTCCGTTCCATGGGCATCAAAGCAGGCATGATCCGACCGATCACCCTTTTCCCCTTCCCGAAGGAAGCATTCAAAAAGGCCGCAAGCCATGCCACAGATATTGTTTGCGTGGAAATGAACAACGGTCAGATGATCGATGATATCCGTCTTGCCATTGAATGTTCACGGCCGGTCACCGGCGTGCATCGCCGCGGCGGCAATCTGCCCACCGTGGAGTCCATCATCGAATGTTGCCGCAAACTTAAAAACGCTTGAAAGGGATCTGCAAAATGAGTGAAAAAATAAAACTCGGCCGCAGTGCAGGGTTCTTTGAAACCTTTGAGCGCCGCCCCGGAAGTATCAAGAAAAATATGTCTTACTGCCCCGGATGCGGGCATGGTATCCTGCATAAACTTATTGCCGAAGCAATGGCTGATTTCGGTATACAGGATCGCACCACACTTATCAGCCCTGTGGGATGTTCTGTTTTTGCCTACTATTATTTTGACTGTTTCGGAGTTCAGGTTCCTCACGGCCGTTCTGCCGCCTGCGCAACAGGTTTGACCCGTGCCAACCCCGAAAGCATCGTCATCGGCTATCAGGGTGACGGTGACCTGGCGGCAATCGGTTTCAATCACTTTATCCAGGCAGCAAACCGCGGCGAAAATTACTGCGTCTTTTTTGTGAATAACGCCATTTACGGTATGACCGGCGGTCAGATGGCTCCGACATCACTGATCGGACAGAAGACCATCACAAGTCCTTACGGCAGAGCCATTGACAACGAAGGTTTCCCGCTGAAAGTCAGCGAAATGGTCTCACAGCTTCAGGCTCCTGTATATGTTGAACGTGTCGCTCTTACCGATACAGCAAACATCCTCAAGGCCCGTAAAGCTGTCCGCAAAGCCATTCAGAACAACATCGAGAAAAAGGGATTTTCTCTGGTCGAAGTTCTTTCCGGATGCCCCATCAACTTGAAGATGAAGGCTTCAGAAATGAACACCTTTATCACCGAAAAAATGATCCCCTACTATCCTCTCGGCGTATATAAGGACAGATCAGCGGCTAAGGAGGTAGA